>NZ_DATNBA010000110.1:0-7153 GCF_035572195.1 Hyphomicrobium sp.
TTGTCGCCGCCAGACTTTCCACACGTGCGGAGAAACACAATGAACTCGTCGATGCCGACCGGTCGCGAGACCGCGTATCCCTGGATGTAATCCACGACGCCCGTCGTGCGCAGCAGATTGAGCCGAGCGTCCGTTTCGACACCTTCGACAACGATCAGGTGCCCCGAGGTCTTGATCATGTCTATGACCGGAAGAAGCATCCGGCCCAGAACACTGTCTGGTGGTGACATGGCAAACGAACGGTCGAGCTTCACTCCGTGCACCGCCAGCCGCGCTACGCGTTCGATGCTCGAGTATCCCGTGCCGAAATCGTCGATGTACGTCTTGATCCCGGCGCGCCCCAGCTCCTCGACTGAAAGCTGCGCCTTCTCAAAATCGATCTGATCGTTTTCGATGAGTTCGACGGCAACGGTGAGGTGGCTATCCCGGCCGGCAAATTTCGAGAAAATCCGGAGAAGCGTCTCGCTATCGAAATCACTGGCAAACACATTGAAATTGATCTGCAGAGGCAGATCGTCTGGGAGGTGTCCGCGGAGTTCCTCGTGTGCCTTGTCGGCGACCATCTGTGTGAACGCCAGCGTGTGGCCCGTGCGCTCCACGATGTTGATAAAGCGATCTGGAGCGACGATCGTGCCGTCTATATCGCGCCATCTGGCAAGCACCTCGCATCCGGATACTTTCCCAGACTTCAAGTCGACGACCGGCTGGTAGGCGATGACGACGGAGTGAGGGCAAAGGTATCTGCAAAAGCGGGCCTCGAACGACCAATAGCGATTGAACCACGAAACGATATTGATGGAACATATCCATGCGAAGAGTGCTGCGAGAATGGCAATCGACGAAAGGATGGTGCCCCATTCTCGCGCCCAAACCAGAAGCCGCGCTTCAGATGCCACGCAGTGGAGCCGGTGACCACCACAACGCCAGCTGCTTACGGTTGTAAGACGGCCAATTAAATTCACATGTGCCGGTTGTGTAACGCGCCGATAAACTTCAGGCTCGCCGGCAACGTACCAAAGCTGTCCTTTCGGTCCGACGGCAACGATTTCTTTCTCCAGCCAGTTCGCACCGTTGCGGTAACCGGAGTAGGGCGGGATTGCCACTGCGAACGAGCCCAGCTTT
Source organism: Hyphomicrobium sp. (assembly GCF_035572195.1). Taxonomy (GTDB): domain Bacteria; phylum Pseudomonadota; class Alphaproteobacteria; order Rhizobiales; family Hyphomicrobiaceae; genus Hyphomicrobium_B. The sequence goes on from NZ_DATNBA010000110.1 coordinate 1,123, forward strand.
GCAAAGTTGCCCGTCGCGCCAGGGAGTCCGATGGGTTCCAGATCGCGATAGAGCCACAGATCTAGATCTACTGGTCCATTCCCTTTGATGTCGGGCTCACCCAAGGAAACGGGGATGTCGAACTTAGAATGGCTGGTGCTGCATTTGACGATACCGTGCGGCGCATAGAGGAATTCATTCAATCCGTCCGGCAGAAAGGCCACGGTCTGCAGTTGTGCAAAGAAGAGGCGCGAACATCGGGGTGCGGTGGCTTCGCGCTGCAGCCTTTGCAACGCGGACACGGCATTTTGCCGGATTTGAGCGATGCGGCTTAGCTCTGCCTCCTGGTCGTGACGGATATAGCTGCTGACCTGCCAGACAATGAAGCCGTACCCGATACCGAGAAGAGAGGAAAACAGGGCGCACCAAAGAAAGCACAGAAGTAACCGCTCACGCCGGCCTTCGATAAGTGCATTTACAAGTGCTGACATACGCAGTACCCGCCACACATTGGCCGCACACGCTGACTGAACGCTGTAAAGATTGCGTATGAACGATCGGAACAATTGATGCCTCTCGGCGTATGAAGCGCCGGCAGTGAGTAGGGAACAAAGCAGGATTGACGATTTGGAACAAATCAAGTACACGATCGGTAATTGTAGGCGCAGGGCGCTTGCCATAGGGATTGAGGGTGACGACGATGGACCGATCAGACTTCACGGTGCTCGAAGGGGGCAAAATGGATAAAAAGCAGGCGCTGGAGCAGGCACTCGCGCAGATCGACAAGAGCTTTGGCAAGGGCTCGATCATGCGCCTCGGCGCCAATGAGAAGCTGGTCGACATCGAGGCGATCTCGACCGGCTCGCTCGGTCTCGACATCGCACTCGGCATCGGCGGTCTGCCGAAGGGCCGTATCATCGAAATTTATGGACCGGAAAGTTCGGGCAAGACGACGCTGGCTTTGCAGGTCGTGGCCGAAGCCCAGAAGAAGGGCGGCATTTGCGGCTTCATCGACGCCGAGCATGCGATCGATCCGCAGTACGCCAGAAAGCTCGGTGTCAAGGTCGAAGATCTGTTGATCTCGCAGCCGGACACCGGCGAACAGGCCCTTGAAATTACCGACACGCTGGTTCGCTCGGGTGCGGTTGATGTGCTCGTCATCGACTCGGTCGCCGCGCTCACGCCGAAAGCCGAACTCGAAGGCGAAATGGGCGATAGCTTGCCGGGTCTGCAGGCGCGCTTGATGAGCCAGGCGTTGCGCAAATTAACGGGCTCGATCTCCAAGTCGAATACGATGGTGATCTTCATCAATCAGATCCGCATGAAGATCGGCGTGATGTTCGGCAACCCCGAGACGACGACGGGCGGCAACGCGCTGAAATTCTATGCGTCCGTGCGCCTCGACATTCGCCGCATCGGCCAGATCAAGGAACGCGAAGAGTCGGTCGGCAATCAGACCCGCGTTAAGGTCGTCAAGAACAAGGTGGCGCCGCCTTTCAAGCAGGTCGAATTCGACATCATGTACGGTGAAGGCATCTCGAAAGTCGGCGAGCTGATCGATCTCGGCGTCAAGGCGGGTCTGGTCGAGAAATCGGGCGCGTGGCTCTCTTATCACGGCGAACGCATTGGCCAAGGCCGCGAGAACGCCAAGTCGTATCTGAGGGAGAATACCAAGATCGCAGTCGAGCTCGAGCGCGCCATCCGCGAGAACGCCGGGCTCATCGTCGAGAAGCTGCTGCTCGACCCCGATGCCAGGGAAGACGACGGCGAAGAGCCGGACGCAGACGGTGTGCTGCCCGACGAGGATACGAGCTCGAAGAAGGCCGCCAAGGGCAAGCGTTAAAGAGAGCGACCGGCGCGCTTTCCGCCTCACCCGTCGTTTCTGGACACGTCAAGGGGCCGCCGCTACAACGGCGGCCTTAACGTGTTCGGGGAAAAGGCCATGTCCGGAAAGGGCATCGCCGTGAAAGGTTTGAAAGCACGACATGGCTGGCGTCAGCGAAATTCGCTCCTCGTTCCTCGACTACTTCGGCAGAAATGCGCACGAGATTGTACCGTCGTCGCCGCTCGTGCCGCGCAACGATCCGACGTTGATGTTTACCAACGCCGGCATGGTGCAGTTCAAGAACGTCTTTACCGGTCAAGAGACGCGCGCCATTCCGCGCGCTGCATCGTCGCAGAAATGCGTCCGCGCCGGCGGCAAGCACAATGATCTTGATAACGTCGGCTATACGGCACGCCACCACACCTTCTTCGAGATGCTCGGAAACTTTTCGTTCGGCGATTATTTCAAGGATCGCGCCATCGAGCTTGCCTGGAACCTCCTGACGAAGGAATTCGGTCTCGACAAGAAGCGCCTCGTGATCACGATCTATCACACCGACGACGAGGCCTACGCGATCTGGAAGAAGATTTCGGGCCTTCCCGACAGCAAGATCATCCGCATCGCGACCGCCGACAATTTCTGGCAGATGGGCGACACTGGCCCATGCGGGCCGTGCTCGGAAATTTTTTTCGATCACGGCGACAAGATTGCCGGTGGTCCGCCGGGTTCCGCCGACTCCGAAGGCGATCGCTTCATCGAGATTTGGAATCTCGTGTTCATGCAATTCGAGCAGCGTGCTCCGGGCGACCGCGTTGATCTTCCGCGCCCCTCGATCGATACCGGCATGGGGCTGGAGCGCATTGCGGCCGTTCTGCAAGGCAAGCACGACAACTACGATATCGATCTCTTCGTAAATCTTATCCAGACGATCCGGCAGGAGTCGGCCAAAGCCGGTGCGAAAGAATCCGGCGTCGATGGCGGCGCGGAATTTCTTCGCATCGCGCGCCGGGTCATCGCCGACCATCTGCGCTCGACGAGCTTTCTGATCGCCGACGGCGTGTTGCCCTCGAACGAGGGTCGCGGCTACGTGCTGCGCCGTATCATGCGACGCGCCATGCGTTATGCCCACCAGATCGGCTGCGTCGAACCGCTGATGTACACCCTCGTGCCTTCTCTCGTTCGCGAAATGGGTGACGCCTACCCGGAGCTTGTGCGTGCCCAACCCATCATCACCGAAACGCTGAAGCTCGAAGAGACGAAGTTCAAACGGACGCTCGATAACGGCCTGAAGCTTCTCGGCGAAAGTTCGTCGGGCTTGAAGAAGGGCGCGGTTTTTTCGGGCGATGTCGCGTTCAAGCTCTACGACACGTTCGGCTTCCCGCTGGATTTGACCGAAGACGCGCTGAAGCCGCGCGGCATCACCGTCGACACGGCGGCGTTCCAAACCGCGATGAAAAAGCAGAAAGAAGCCGCGAAGGCCGCCTGGAAGGGCTCCGGCGAAGCGGCGACGGAAGGATTTTGGTTCGAGATCAAGGACAAGACCGGCGCCAGCGAATTCCTCGGCTACGACACCGAAACTGCGGAGGGCATCGTCGCGGCGCTCGTCTCTGGCGGCAAAGAGGTGACAAACCTCAGAGCCGGCCAAGAAGGCGCGCTCGTTCTGAACCAGACGCCGTTCTATGGCGAAAGCGGCGGCCAGGTCGGCGACACCGGCATCATCAAAGGGCCGAAAGGCGCGATTTTCCGCGTCACCGATACGCAGAAGAAACTCGGCGATCTGTTCGTCCACATCGGCAAGGTCGAAGCGGGAAGTTTCAAAGCCGGCGATGCAGTCGAACTCGAAGTCGACCACGCGCGGCGTCTGGCGACGCGGGCCAATCACTCAGCAACGCATCTTCTGCACGAAGCGCTGCGTCAGGTGCTCGGAACGCATGTGGCGCAGAAGGGTTCGCTCGTCTCGCCTGATCGTCTGCGCTTCGACTTTTCCCACACCAAGCCGATGTCGGCCGAGGAAATAAAGGCCGTCGAGGACATGGCGAACGCCGTGCTGATCGAGAATACGCCGGTCGTCACGCGCTTGATGGCGCTCGACGAAGCGCGGGCCACGGGCGCAATGGCGCTGTTCGGTGAAAAGTACGGCGATGAAGTCCGCGTCGTATCGATGGGGAGCACGCGGCCCGGCGCCAATAAGGCTTGGTCCGTCGAGCTTTGCGGCGGCACGCATGTCTCGCGCACCGGCGACATCGGCCTCATTCGTATCGTCGGCGAAAGCGCCAGCGCTGCGGGCGTGCGCCGCCTCGAAGCACTGACGGGCGAAGGCGCGCGAGCCTATCTCGACGAGCAGGACCAGCGCGTCAAGGACGCCGCCGGCGTGCTTCGAACGCGCCCCGAGGAGTTGGTCGCCCGCGTCAAAAGCCTCGTCGAGGAAAGGAAGACGCTGGAGAAGCAATTGGCGGACGCCAAGCGTCAGCTGGCGCTCGGCGGCAACGCTCACGGTCCGGCAGGCGACGACGATGCCGTCCGCAGCGTCGGCAAGGTGAAGCTCCTGGCGCGCACGGTGCAGGGCCTCAACCCGAAGGATTTGCGCGGCCTGATCGATGACGGCAAGAAGCAGGTTGGCTCCGGCATCGTTGCGGTCGTCGGCGTTACGGAGGATGGCAAGGCCGGCCTCGCCGTCGGCGTCACCGACGATCTGCTGGCAACGTGGAGCGCCGTCGATCTCGTTAAGACAGGCGCCGAGGCCCTTGGCGGCAAGGGTGGCGGCGGCCGGCCCGACATGGCGCAGGCAGGCGGTCCCGATGGCAGCAAGGCGGGCGAAGCGCTCAGGGCCATCGAGGCACGCCTGGCGGGTTGAGCAGATTGCTTGGCGACGCGATACCGTTCGTTACCTTGCTGGCTTTTCACTAATGACCGTCGGAAATATCCGGTATATACGCGGCCAAATCGCATCATCCGAGGATCGCTCATCATGACCTGCACGTCTCTGCGTTTCGCCGCTCCGATCTTTGCGCTCTGTCTCGCAATGGCACTTCCTGCGATGGCCGACGATGCGATCGTAAAGGTCGCCCCAACGCCGATGCCGGCCGCCGGTCCAACAGTCACCAAAGCCGAGGAGTTTTGCGGCGATCCGACAGGCAAAGCCGAAGAGCTGATCCAGCGCTATTCGACGAAGCCCGGCTTGAAGCAGGTCTATAAGAGCATCGACTACGTCGCTTTTAGCGACGACGAGAAGAACGCCTCGGTCATGTACACATTTACTGTCAAGGGGCACCCTGCCTATCCGGCGGCAGTCTGCCGAAAGCCGGTGCGTGAGGGCGGCAATCTCGTCATCAAGATGTCGGTTGTCTGCGACGGCGCCGCTGAACCCTGCAGCAAACTCAAAAACGACTTCAATGTCATGACGGCGAAGATGCAGGCCCAGGTCGATCAGCAGATCGCCGAGCAAAAGAAATAAGCGCCGAAGCGGCGTCGGCGACGATTGGACGTCGCCTCACGCCGCTTTCGCCATCGCCGCTTTGAGGTTCGCGTCGACCCTGTCGAGGAAGCCGGTCGTCGACAGCCACTTCTGCTCGGGCCCGACGAGCAAAGCTAGATCCTTCGTCATGTAACCCGCTTCGACAGTCGCGACACACACCTTCTCGAGCGTTTGCGAGAATTTCAGCAGTGCTTCATTGCCATCGAGCTTGGCGCGATGCGCCAGTCCGCGTGTCCAGGCGAAAATCGATGCGATGGCGTTGGTCGACGTTTCGCGGCCTTTCTGATGCTCTCGATAATGGCGCGTGACGGTGCCGTGCGCGGCTTCCGCCTCGACCGTCTTGCCGTCCGGCGACATCAGCACGCTGGTCATCAATCCGAGTGAACCGAAGCCCTGGGCGACGGTATCGGACTGCACGTCGCCGTCGTAGTTTTTGCAGGCCCACACGTAGCCGCCCGGCCATTTGAGCGCGCTCGCAACCATGTCGTCGATCAGGCGGTGCTCGTAGGTGATCTTGCGTTTTTCGAATTCGGTTCTGAACTCGGCGTCGAACACCTCCTGGAAAATATCCTTGAAGCGTCCGTCATAGGCTTTGAGGATGGTGTTCTTGGTCGAAAGATAGACGGGATAATTGCGCGCCAGACCATAGTTGAGCGATGCGCGGGCGAATTCCCGGATCGAGTCATCGAGATTGTACATTTCCATCGCCACGCCGGCGCCGGGCGTCTTGAATACCTCGCGCTCGATCACGG
>NZ_DATNBA010000111.1:0-60176 GCF_035572195.1 Hyphomicrobium sp.
ATCGCCCTCGATCTCAACGCGATCGTGAAACGCACGGTATCGAGCGTCCAGGCGTTGGCCGAATTGCACGGGTTGGCGCTTGTCTTCGATGCCGGCGACGGCCGTCCGCACATTGTCGCCAATCCGACGGCGATGCGGCAAATCCTGCTCAACCTGCTGACCAACGCCATCAAGTTCACGCCGCGCGGCGGCGACGTTCGCGTCGCAACCGGTCATATCAAGGACGGCCGAATCTTTCTCGTCGTTCGCGACACAGGTTGCGGCATGAACGGCAAGACCCACGCGGATTCCGCGGTCACTGTATCCGACGGCGTTTCCGAGCCGTGGGCGCATGGACATGGCATCGGTCTGCCACTCGTGCAGCGGCTCGTGCGCGAGATGGGCGCCAACATCGAGATCGATAGCGCTCCCGGAAAGGGCACGGTTGTGCTGATCGCCTTCGGCGGCTCTACGCGCTCATCTGCATGAACAAGATCGCGATGATCGCCGGCGTCTGCTTTCCGCTCTAGCTAGTTGAAAATTATAAAAATTCTAATGTGAGCGCCGCGACCTGCTGACGGTTGACCAGCGCCTCGTGCTCAGGCTAGCTCAAGCGACGGTGCCGCCGCGGCACCCCGCGCCACGAACGGGCGTCAACCGATACCGGGGCCTTGAACCTCGATTATTGGAGCAGAAAATGAATGACTTTCCGCGCGCGCACTATCGCGCAAATCACTACCATTCCATCGCCAGTGCCGCTCGCGCTTCGTCCTATTCGGCCGAAGGCGCCGCCAGCTTCGTCTGCGAATACATGAGAACGGAGGCACGCCACAATGGCTGATCCGATTTCGAATTTCAGAAGCGAGCATCACGGACCGACCGCCAAGATCGTTCCGCTTCCGGCACGTGCGCCGGAAAGGCTCGTCGGTGTTGGCTTCCGCTGTTGGCTCGCAGGACTTTCGACGGGCGACATCAAGTGTTGGGAAGACGCCTGGAACACGTTTTCAGGCATGCTCGGGCCTGAGCACGCCAAAGCGCTACTGCTCGATCTTTCAAAATTCGTTCGCGCCGTGAAAGCCAACACGCATCGCGACATCGAAATCTCGCCGGCCGGTTGCCGGAGCTTTTGCCGCGACGAATGCCTCGCGATCTCGATCATCGCCGCCTGTCAGCACGACGAGCGCCAAGCGTTGACGGCGTCGGCATCGGCACTGATCGGCTCGGAAGACATCGGCGATACGCTGAACGGCGCCCAGGCTCTAGCAACCGCTTTGCGCCAGGCAAACCAATTGCTCTGCGCTGAATCAGTATGCCCGGCAACGTGCGCGCTGCGCGCTCGACGCCGCCGGTTGATGTAGGGGGAAGCACGGCCTGCATCAGACTTTGCCTAGATACGCCCCAATGCATCTTCGGCGCGCTGACGCTCATCCGGCGCAAGATGCAGGCCCGCTTTCGTTCGCCGCCAAAGAATATCATCTGCCGTTTGCGCCCACTCTTCGGCCTTGAGATACGCGATCTCGCGGGCACTGAGACCCACGCCGAAATTTTCGCCTAGATCCCGTTCTGTCGTTGCCTCCGCGATGATCCGCGACGAGCGCGTTCCGTATCGGCGCGCGAGGCGGCGAAGATAGCCCTTATTAAATCCGTGATTGCGCCGAGCGAAGTCGTCGAACCATGTGTCGAAGGTCCGGCCGTCGAGATCGCCGCCCGGCAGCGGCGTCGTCGCTGTCGTCCCCTGCCGCATTGGCACGAGGTGAGGCTCAAGCAGCTTCAGCGCCGCTTCCGCGAGCTTGCGGTACGTCGTGATCTTCCCCCCGATGACGTGAAGTATGGGCGGCGTAGTGCCTGCCTCGAGCTCGAGCCGGTAATCCCGGCTGACGGCTGACGCGCTCTCACTGCCGTCATCGTCGAGCGGCCGAACGCCGGCAAAGCTCCAGACGATCTGATCCGGCGTCAACGGTGCGCGGAAATAACGGCTGGCGATGTCGAGCAGATAAGTTTCTTCTTCCTTCTCGACACGCGCTGCACGCGGGCTTCCGAACTGGGGCCGCTCGGTCGTGCCGATCAGCGTGAAATTTTCCTCGAACGGCAACGCGAAGACGACGCGACCGTCGCGATGCTGAAACGTGTAGCCGTCATCGGCGCCGGTTATGCGCGGCACAACGATGTGGCTGCCTTTCACCAGCCTGACTGTTGGAGGAGAAGCGCGACGCGGGCTCGACACGAGCCGCGCCACGTCGCCGACCCACGGGCCCGCCGCGTTGACTATGGCGCGCGCCCTGACGCGGCGCTCCTCGGTGCCCAGCCTCACCACCCAAAGACCGCCGTCGACGCTCAACTCGCGAACGGGCGTGCGTGTCACTATCAGCGCTCCCGCCTCGCGCGCCGCGATGGCGTTGAGCACGACGAGCCGCGCGTCATCGACCCAGCAGTCCCAATACGAAAATCCATGCTGCAAGTCGGAAGCGAGCGGTGCCCCGGCGGGATCGCGACGAAGGTCGAGGGCTCGCGACCGGTCTAACGTCTTTCGTGACGCCAAATGGTCGTAGAGAAAAAGTCCGGCGCGCAGCAGCGCTCGCGGCCGCATGCCGGCAATGTGCGGCAGGATAAATCGCATCGGCCAAATGATATGCGGAGCCTTCGCGAGCAGGACCTCGCGCTCAGCCAGCGCTTCCCGGACGAGGCGAAGCTCAAAATGCTCGAGATAGCGGAGGCCGCCGTGGATCAGCTTCGAACTTGCCGACGACGTCGCGCCGGCCAGGTCTTCAGCCTCGGCCAGGAGCACGCTCAAGCCGCGCGCCGAAGCGTCCGCAGCGATGCCGGTGCCGTTGATGCCGCCGCCGATCACGACCAGATCGTAAATCTCGTCCGGCATCCGTGAGATCGCCCCGCGCACCGCGTCGCCCGTTACCTCAAGTCTAGGCGACTCGTCCGTCTGTGCGAAGTCTCACATGCTCGAGACTTCGCCGCCCGTGTTTCGATATGATGCTGCCGACGATCCCGGCAACGATCCCGGCGGGCACCGCTAGAAGCACGACTGCCGCCGGTTTGAGTCCACACCAATTGGCGATTTCCGCAGCGTGGAGCTTCAGCACCGCGGCCGCCGCGGCCTGGGCCGGTGGATCGGTGGCCGCTTGCAGCACAGCGTCAAGATCGGCGAATTGCTTCAGCGCCCCGGGCGCCGCGTCCGACAGCCCTCCTGAAATGCGGAAGAATTCGACCGGCCATAGATGCACGCCCAGCAGATAGAGCGCCGCGATCGAAGAGCCGACGAGCATCGCGGCGACGCCGCCCGTCGCGGTCATGCCGCGCCAATGCAGGCCAAGGATGAGAGCGGGGAAAATCCCGGCAGCGAGAAGTGCGAATCCCTCGGCCGCGAGAAGGCCCGAGCCGTTCGATGCGATCGACGCGATGATCGCCGCGACGGCCAGCAAAGCGACGCCCAGCGTCGATGAGCGAAAGTCGAGCCCCATTGGCTCGGGAGAGCGGTTCATCCGAACCTCTGCGTCGGCAGCGACCATACCGGCGATGAGGGCATTGCCGGCAAGCAGCGCCGCGAGCAACACGGCGAGCAACAGAGTATATTGCGCGTATCGATTTAGACCGGATATCTGCGGCGCTGCGACGACGAAACCGTCGGTCGTGAAGGCAATATCCTGAAGCCTGAGAAAGCCGCGTTGTCCCGAGACCTTGGCGCAGGCAGCGGCAAGGTCGGCGGCCGTGCCGGAATTTTGATCGCAAATCTTCACCCATCCCAGCGCACTCGCATCGGCGAGCGACTGCGGAATCGCGGCAGTCTCAATGCCCTTCAAAACCGCCTGCTCGACGCCGATGCGGCTGTAGACGGCAAGCGGCGGCAGGCTGATGGCGACGAGCGCAACCGCGGCGAGAGCGCAAGCGGTCCGCCGCACGGCCCCACCCGGCGCCACTACGGATTGCGAAACGTGTCGGCCTAGAAGGTGCGGAGCCGCCACGATGCCGAGCGCGACGGCAAGCAGCAAACCGGCGAAATTCCGCATCGAGAGCTGCAGGAACGGCGAGGCCATTGGCGTCAGCGACTTCACATCCGAAAATCGATTGATGACCAACGACTGATTGAGTTTTGCGTGATCCTGTAGCGCACCGCCGAGAGTCAGGTGCGGCAGGACCGAACCGCCAAAAGCAAACGCCAGCGCAAAGAGCGTGGCGAGAAGCCCGAGGAGGACCAACGCGAAGCTCAGCCCCGCAGCCTTTCTGGAAGCAATGAAATTGCCGGCAATCCAGGTGGCGCCTATCGCCAGGGCGAGAGCAAGAACTGCTCCGGGCTCCACGAATTTCATCAGGCTTTGCAGGGCGTGCGCACCGGCCTTCAGATCTGCGGCGAGCAGAAGCACAGTGGCAGCCGACGTAATCAAAAGCGCCAGCCTACGCGTCGCGCCGCCGCCGTAGCGAACGGCGAAGAAACCACTTATTGATCGAACCGGATAAAGCACGAAGCGAGGCGCCACGACGATCGCCAGCAACGCCATCCCCGCCACCAACCCGAGCGGCAATGCCAACCCATCATAGCCGAGCGCCGCGATATAGCCGGTGAAGCCGATAATCGTAACGGCGCCTGTCGCCTCTCCGGCGAAAACGAGCGCCGGCCGCAATCCTTCTCCCGTCGCCTGCCCACCAGCTCGCCGTGCGTAGGCGATGGCGAGCAGAGCCAAGCCGATAAGTGCGCCCTGCGCCGCGATCCAAAACCCGAAGGGAAATCCTGCGACGTGAAAGACGTTGAGCGTCAGAGCCGAGAGCGGCAACGCCAGCGCCACAACAAGCCAGATCGCGAGGCTCGCCAGCGTCAGGCGGCGCGATGGCCTGCTTGCTCCTTCGATGTCCCCCTCGCCCATCCCTTTGCCTCTCCACGCTGTCGTCGTCGCGCGCTGCGGCGTTATTGCCTTCAGAAAGGCGTTCCGATCAAGGCATCGCGAGATTTGGCAAGCCGTATTGACTGGGCACTGTCGGAAAAATGTCCGGTCCCCTAGGGACGACCTCCCTTTTTCGCTGTCGCCAAACACGGCCGCGCAAATTTAAAACGGCAGACCGGCTTTGCTTGGGATGAAATGGAAAGGGGCGGCGCTGTTCGCACCACCCCGATCGTTTCGTCCCTAGACTTGGACCTTTATTGATTTTTTTTTCGCGTCTGCGACCGGTCCGACCGTCGCAAGCGGGCGCACCATGAACTATCAGCAAGTCTGCGTCAAGTCACCGCGCGACATAAAAAATTCCGTCATGGAGCGCTCAAAAACTGCACAACTCGGATTGCTCTCGGTGATGCATTTTACCGCAGTCTCGCCGTTCGATGTCGAGCCGCTTGCGACCTCATGGACCCATCGTATTAGGCTGCCTCGGCGGCTCACGAGGCCACGCCTTCGCGCGCCTTTAGGTCCTTAACCTCCCGCGTCGAGGACCCATCGCGCGGCCCCTGTGTGTGGTACAGTCCTGCCATGTCTCGATGCCCCGAGTGTTAAAGATTTGTCATCGACAAAGCGCATCCTTCTGATCATCGGCGGCGGCATTGCCGCCTACAAGTGCCTGGACCTGATCCGGCGCTTGAGAGAGCGCGGCCATCACGTGCGCGTCGTGATGACGAAGGCCGCGCATCAGTTCGTGACGCCGCTTTCCGTCGCAGCATTGACGAACGAAAGGGTATTCACCGATCTCTTCGACTTGGATGACGAACGCGAGATCGGCCACATCCGGCTGGCGCGCGATGCCGATCTCATCATAGTCGCGCCCGCAACAGCCGACCTCATCGCACGCATGGCCGGCGGTCATGCCGACGACCTCGCGACCGCCGTTCTGCTTGCGACGGACAAGACCGTTCTGGTTGCGCCGGCAATGAACCCGCGCATGTGGCTCAATCCGGCAACACGGCGCAACGTCGTGCAGCTTCAGCTGGACGGCATTCGCTTCATCGGTCCCGCTCACGGCGAAATGGCCGAACGAGGGGAAAGCGGGCCCGGACGCCTCGTCGAGGTTCCCGATCTCATCGCTGCAATCGAAACCGCAATGGCTCCTCTAGGTGCCGAACAAGGACCACTTGCGGGCCGGCACGTCGTCATCACCAGCGGCCCGACGCACGAGCCGATCGACCCCGTCCGCTACCTTGCAAACCGCTCATCGGGGAAGCAGGGCCACGAACTCGCTGTCGCTGCCGCCCGCCTCGGCGCCCGCGTGACACTCGTCACGGGACCCGTCTCGCTTGCAGATCCCAGCAGCATCGGCGTCCGCGTTGTCCGTGTCGTCACCGCCGCGGAAATGCTTGAAGCCGTGAAGGCGGCACTGCCCGCCGATATCGCAATATTTGCAGCTGCGGTCGCCGATTGGCGCGTCACCGCGCCCAACGCCAGCAAGATCAAAAAATCATCCGCCGGAGGGCCACCGGCTCTGACCCTCACCGAAAATCCCGACATCCTCAAAACGATCGCGCAACTGACGAAGAACCGCCCGCCTATCGTCATCGGCTTCGCGGCCGAGACGCAGGACGTGCTGGCGTACGCCAAGAAGAAATTGAAATCGAAGGGTGCCGACTGGATAGTCGCCAACGACGTGTCGCCCGCGAGCGGCGTCATGGGTGGCGATCGCAACACCGTGCATGTCCTCACGAGCGGCGGCGTCGAAAGCTGGCCTGAGATGAGCAAGACCGATGTGGCGCGGAAAATCCTCGAACGCGCGGCTGAGCAATTGATTGCGAGACGGGCAGCCGCCGAATGACCCGGCGCGATGTTGCGAAAATCAAGATCAAGGTTCGCCGCCTGGAGCACGCCGAAGGCTTGCCGCTTCCGGCTTATCAATCATCCGGCGCGGCCGGATTCGACCTCGTCGCGGCCGTCCCGGCGGACAGCCCGGTGGTCCTCGCTCCCGGCGGCCGGGGGCTCGTGCCGACAGGCCTCATCTTTGAATTGCCGCCTGGCAGCGAAGCCCAGGTGCGACCGCGCTCCGGTCTCGCTGTGAAATTTGGCGTCACGGTCTTGAACAGCCCTGGCACGATCGACGCTGATTACCGCGGTGAGATCGCAGTCATTCTCGTTAATCTTGGTGACGCGCCGTTTGTCGTCAACCGCGGCGAGCGGATTGCCCAGGTGATCGTCGCCCCCGTGACGCGTGTCGCATTGCGCCAAACGAATAAACTCTCGGCGACGGTTCGCAGTACCGGCGGTTTCGGGTCCACAGGAACCGGCACCACACCATCCTTCACAAAAACCAAGAAAAAGGACATTGTCCCCAATCGCACCAAGCGTAGGCAGACGAAATCCCCAAGTCCCCGCAAGACGCCGGGCCGCTAAGCAATAGAACTGCAAAGCTTATCAGCCCCCAATTCAAGCAACCCGCCTCTTGAGGCCCGCGCGCGAACCTGCGAAAAGCCACGTCGATCTATTCAATCAGCAAGCGTCGAAGCTCCAGAGATGAAACGGACCGGCCATGACAAAAACTGAAATCAAAACCCTTGCCGCTACCAAAACCTGGGGTCGCGGTCGCGTCTACGACAGCATCGCAGAAACCATAGGTCACACGCCGCTCGTGCGACTTTCGAGGATCAAGGCGCAGGCGAACCTCAAAGCCGACATCCTGCTGAAACTCGAATTCTTCAATCCGCTGTCGTCGGTCAAAGATCGCATCGGCGTGGCGATGATCGACGTGCTCGAAGCCGAGGGCCGCATTACTCCCGGCAAAACCGTTCTCATCGAGCCGACCTCCGGCAACACCGGCATTGGCTTGGCATTCGTCGCCGCGTCACGCGGCTATCGTCTCATACTCGTCATGCCGGACACGATGTCTATGGAGCGTCGGAAAATCCTGACCCATCTCGGCGCCGAGTTGGAATTGACGCCCGGACCCGGCGGCATGCCGGTTGCTTTGGCGCGCGCCGAAGAGTTGGCGAAATCGTTCCCCGACGCAGTCATTCCGGGCCAGTTCGATAACCCGGCAAATCCGCTCGTTCACGAATTGACGACGGCTGAAGAGATCTTCAACGACACGAAAGGCAAGATCGACGCCGTCGTGGTCGGCGTCGGCACCGGCGGCACGTTGACCGGCTGCGGTCGCCTGCTGAAGAAGCGCGTACCCGGGATAAAGATCATCGCCGTCGAACCGGCCACGAGTGCTGTCATTTCAGGCCAGCCCAAAGGCCCGCACAAAATCCAGGGTCTCGGCGCCGGCTTCATTCCAGGGAACCTCGATGTCAGCTTTATCGACGAGGTCGTCACGGTATCGAACGACGTCTCGTTCGAGGTCTCGCGGATGGTCGCCAAGCTTGAAGGTATTCCCGGCGGCATTTCGACCGGAGCCAATGTTGCGGCGTCCATCACGGTTGCCCAGAGGCCCGAATATGCAGGCAAGACCATCGTGACATTTGCGCCGTCGTCCGCCGAGCGCTATTTTTCGAGCGAGCTTTTCGTCGAACCACAACCGAAGAGCTGAAGCTCTAGGAAGCAAGGCAATGGTGACACTGACGGCTGACGAGGTGGAGCGCTACAAGCGCCACCTTGTGCTGCGCGACGTCGGCGCACCGGGTCAGCAGAAGTTGAAGGCGGCGCGCGTCCTCGTCGTCGGCGCGGGCGGGCTCGGTTCGCCCGTCCTGATGTACCTGGCGGCGGCGGGTGTCGGAACCATCGGCGTTATCGACGACGATCGGGTCGCGATCGACAATCTGCAGCGCCAGATCGCGCATCGCGAAGAAGACGTCGGGCGGCTGAAAGTCGAGAGCGCACGGGACGCGGTCGCGCGCATCAACCCGCTCGTCAATGTCGAGACGATCACCGAGCGCCTCGAGCCCGCGAACGCGCTGGACATCATTGGCCGTTACGACATCGTCGCCGACGGAACGGATAACTTCGCCGCGCGCTACCTCGTTTCCGATGCCTGCTATCTCACGAAACGGCCGCTGGCCTATGCCGCGCTCGGGTCGTTCGACGGTTACGTGTCGCTTTTCAAACCGCACGAGACCGATGCAGGCGGGGTGCCCTATCCGACGCTGCGCTGTGTATTCCCGGAACCGCCGCCGCAGGGCCTTGTCGCCAACTGCGCGGAGGCCGGCGTTCTCGGGCCTGTCGCCGGCGTCGTCGGCACCTTGCAAGCGACCGAGGTCGTCAAGGAAATCCTTGGCCTAGGGGAAAGCTTGGCCGGGCGGCTGCTGATCTACGACGCGCTGGCGTGCCGGTTCGAAATTGTAACCGTCGCCTGGGACCCAGAAAATCCGCTCTCCGGACGAACACCGTCGATTACGGATCTCTCGGTTCATCAGTCCGCTGGGGCACGCTCCTGCGCGGCGGAATAGCCGCGAGCCGTCGCGCCCTGCAATTCACTAACCCGACGCTCAGAGCATCGCGGGATGCACGCGATCGGGCGGCGCGTGGCCGTCCGCAAAGGCCTTGATGTTGATGATGACCTTCTCGCCCATGTCGACGCGGCCCTCGATCGTCGCCGAACTCATGTGCGGCAATGCGATCACCCTATCCGATGCGAGGAGCCGCGGATTGACGGCAGGCTCGCGCTCGAACACGTCGAGACCGGCACCGGCAATCGCGCCGGTTTCCAGCAGCCTCGCCAGTTCGTTCTCGTCGATGACTTCGCCGCGCGCCGTGTTGACGACATAGGCCGTCGGCTTCAGCAGTTTCAGCCGTCGCGCCGAAAGCAGGTGATACGTCGCCGGCGTATGCGGACAATTCACCGAAACGATATCGACCCGCGTCAGCATCTGATCGAGGCTTTCCCAGTAGGTCGCCTCAAGCTCTTCCTCGACCTCTTCGAGCACGCGACGGCGGTTGTGATAATGGATCTGAAGCCCGAACGCTTTGGCGCGCCGCGCCACGGCTTGGCCGATGCGGCCCATACCAATGATGCCGAGTCGCTTGCCGAATATCCGCCGACCGAGCATCCATGTTGGCGACCAGCCGGACCATTTCGTCGATGGATCGCGCATGTACGCGGCACCTTCGGCGAGACGGCGCGGCACGGCGAGGATGAGTGCCATCGTCATGTCGGCGGTATCTTCGGTCAGCACGCCCGGTGTGTTGGTCACCAGGATGCCGCGGTTGCGCGCCGTATCGAGATCGACGTTGTCGACGCCCGTGCCGAAGTTGGCGATCAGCCTTAGTTTCGGCCCGGCCTGCGTGAGCACGGCGCGGTCGATACGATCGGTGACCGTTGGAACCAGAACATCGGCGATCCTGACGGCTTCGATAAGCTGAGCTTGCGTCATCGGCTTGTCATCGACATTCAGTCGGGCATCGAACAGCTCGCACATGCGCGTTTCGACGACGTCTGGGAGCTTGCGGGTGACGATAACAACAGGCTTCTTCTGTGGCGTCGGCATTCGTATTCCGTTGCAGAGGGATAGAGCGGTTTTCCACCCTTTGGGATGTGTCCGCTTGAGAATGTGCGGCCCCGTGTCTATCAGATGGCCATTACGAAGACAAAGTGATGATTGATTTGCTAGTGCGCGGGGCGAATCCATCGTTCGCGCGTCGATGACCGGATGATAGATCTCGCAGTGCTTCAGATGAAAGCATCGATATTCTCCCGCTTCAGGCTGGTTTTGGCCGGACGACGGGCCAAGCCGTTGCTGGCGTTCCTGTACCTCGCTGCCGTTTCCGCGGCGGCGCTACTGGTGCCGCCTGTCATCGCCGAGACACCTGCCGGCAGGCCCGCCGCAGTCGGAAGCGGGTTGCCTGTACCCCGGTTCGTCAGCCTCAAATCCGATCGCGTCAACTTAAGAAACGGGCCCGGCACCGACTATCCTACGGGTTGGGTCTACCGTCGAGCCGGCCTGCCGCTCGAGGTGGTCAAGGAATTCGAGGGCTGGCGCCAGGTACGCGATGCCGAAGGCGTCACGGGATGGGTCCTGCAGTCGTTTCTCTCAGGCAGGCGTACCGCCCTCGTGCTGCCGTGGGAGCGCAAATCCGGAGCGCCGCCGCCGCTCGTGCCCATTCTGGAGAGCGACAGCACGCACTCAAACATCGTTGCTAACGTCGAAGCCGGCGTCATAGCCGATCTGCATACCTGCGACGGCCGCTGGTGCCGCGTCACAGTCGATCAGTACAGCGGCTATATCGAGCAGAAAAAATTGTGGGGCGTCTATGAAGGCGAAGCGCTCAAATAGCACCGCCGTATGGCACCAAGCTTAGCTCTTGGATACCCGAACGACGACGTCGACGTGGGTGATCTTCATCCCGTCAGGTGGCTCAGGCAGGCCTTCCACCCGGATCGCATCGCCGGGGATGTCCATGAGATCGCCCGTCGTCTCAAGTAAAAAATGATTGTGATTCGATGTGTTGGTGTCGAAATAAGCCTTCGAGCCTTCGATCGCCAGTTCGCGAACCAGCCCGGCGCGTTTGAACTGGTGCAAAGTGTTGTACACGGTCGCGAGCGAAACGTGCTCGCCGAGCGCCGTCACCTCCGCATGCAACTGTTCCGCCGTGATATGACGGTCGCCGCTCTCGAACAGGAGACGGCCAAGCGTCAAGCGCTGCCGCGTCGGGCGCAGGTTTGCCTGACGTAGCATCTCCGGTACGGTGGCGGTTGGCCTCATGGCCATATCGGGCGGCGATCTTTCAGGCATTTCCGTTCATACGCTTGTCTTGATAGTTTCGCGTTAAGGCACACCTATCGAAGCAGCCGCAACGCTCTGATGCAGTGAACTATAGTCTGACGCCGAAAAAGCCGCAACTAATGCGAGAATTCAGGATTTCAGGCGATTAACGGGCTGTCGATCGCTATGCCCGCCATGCTAGGCGCGGCGTCAGGGGTGTGTTAGGACGCCCGCTGATGCGGGTGCGACCCGGAGTTTTAATGTGAATGAGCATCACGTGGTCGGCCGCGAGACGAGGGACTGCATGCCGGAACGTCGTTCTAGCTTCGAATTTGAAGATCTGTTGACCTGCGCACGCGGCGAATTGTTCGGCCCGGGCAACGCCCAGCTGCCGCTCCCGCCGATGCTGATGGTCGATCGAATCGCGTCGATTTCTGAAACCGGTGGCGTTCACGGCAAAGGGCAGATCGTCGCCGAGCTGAAAGTCGCCGGAAACGAGCGTCTCGACTGGTTGTTCGCCTGTCACTTCAAGGGCGACCCGGTAATGCCCGGCTGTCTGGGTCTCGATGCGCTCTGGCAATTGACGGGATTCTTTCTTGGCTGGCTCGGATTGACGGGCCAAGGCCGCGCCTCTGGTGTCGGCGAGGTCAAGTTCACGCGCGAAGTCACGCCGGACGTGAAACTGCTTGAATACGTCATCGACGTGAAACGCGTCATCGCGCGGAAGTTGAAGCTTGCCGAGGCCGACGGAGTCCTGAAAGCCGACGGCGAAGTGATATACACAGCCAAGGACTTGAGAGTGCTACTCAAGTCGAGCGAAGGTACCTAAGCGTGGCGGCTTAGCCCCACTGCCTCAACGGCCTACGGGACAAATCGCGGGAGACAAGGAGCGCATGCGGCGCGTCGTTGTGACTGGAATGGGCGTCGTGTCCTCGATCGGGAACAATGCCCAGGAAGTACTTGCCTCATTGAGAGAGGCAAAGTCGGGCATTTCGCGCGCCGATAAGTACGCGGAACTTGGATTCAAGTGTCAGGTGCATGGCGCTCCCAACATCGAGTGGGAGACCATGGTTCCGAGGAAGCCGAAGCGCTTCATGAACCCTGGCGTCGGCTGGAATTGGATCGCGATGGATCAGGCGATCCGCGACGCGGGCCTGGAATCCTCCGACGTCATCAACCCACGCTCCGGTGTTATTCTGGGCTCCGGCGGGCCTTCAACCCGCGCCATCGTCGAAGCCGCGGAAACAACGATTAAATCCGGCGGCCCGAAAAAGATCGGACCGTTCGAGGTGCCGAAGGGCATGTGCTCTGGCCCCTCGGCGGCGCTTGCGACGGCCTTCCAGATCAAGGGCGTCAACTACTCGATTTCATCAGCCTGCGCGACCAGCGCGCACTGCATTGGCAACGCCACGGAGTTGATCCAGTGGGGCAAGCAGGATGTCATGTTCGCTGGCGGCTGCGAGGAACTCGACTGGACGCTGTCAGACCTTTTCGACGCGATGGGTGCGATGTCGACGCATTTCAACGCCACGCCGGCGAAGGCGAGCCGGGCTTATGACAAAGACCGCGACGGCTTCGTGATCGCCGGTGGCGCCGGCGTCATCGTGTTGGAAGAACTCGAACACGCCAAGGCCCGTGGCGCCAAGATCTACGGCGAAGTCAAAGGCTACGCCGCCACATCCGATGGCTACGACATGGTGGCGCCATCGGGCGAAGGCGCGGAACGCTGCATGAAGCTGGCACTTGAAGGCTTCGACGGCAAAGGTCTGCCCAAAATCGACTACATCAATCCGCATGGGACCAGCACCGGCGTCGGCGACGCCAAGGAAATCGAAGCCATCCGCGCCGTATTCGGCAGCAGCGTGCCCCCAATCTCGGCGACCAAGTCATTGACGGGTCACTCTCTCGGCGCCATCGGCGTCCAGGAGGCGATTTTCTCGCTGCTTATGATGAACAATGGCTTTATTTGTGAAAGTGCCAACATCGACGAGCTCGATCCGGCCTTTGCCGATATGCCGATTGCCCTTAGTCGTATCGACAACGCCGACCTTAACTGTGTGATGTCGAACAGCTTCGGTTTCGGCGGCACCAATGCCACTCTGATCTTCAGCCGGCACGATGGTTAGCTGACGGAACAAATCATAACCGTCGCCGGGCCTTACTGAACGACAGACGGTCAATGAGTATGCGAGTTTACAAGCGCGGTTCCGGCTGGTTTGACGTACGCGGACGTGCATTTGGTGAAAAAGCGAGGCTTCCAATGACGGACATCGATATCGCAAAGCCAGGTCCCTTGATGGCGGGAAAGCGCGGTCTCGTGATGGGCGTCGCCAACGAGAGATCGATCGCCTGGGGTATCGCGCGCGTACTCGCGGGCCAGGGCGCAGAACTCGCGTTTACCTATCAAGGCGGCGCTTTTGGCCGCCGCGCAGTTCCGCTAGCTCAATCGCTCGGCTCCAAAATCATCGAGGAATGCAACGTCCTCGATCTCCCAAGTGTCGATAACACCTTCAATCGCATCAAGGAGGAGTGGGGCAGTCTCGACTTCGTCGTCCACGCTCTCGCGTATTCCGATCCCAAGGAGCTAGCGGGACGCTACGCCGACACCACGCGCGACAACTTCATCAATTCCATGGTGATCTCGTGCTTTTCCTTCACCGAAATTGCCAAGCGCGCCGCCGACCTGATGCCGAATGGTGGTTCGCTGATAACTCTCTCGTACGGCGGAGCGACCCGGTGGGTACCGTCATACAACGTTATGGGAGTCGCCAAGGCCGCGCTCGAAGCCTCCGTCCGCTATCTCGCGGCTGACCTCGGGCCGCAGGGCATCCGCGTCAACGCTCTTTCTGCAGGGCCGATGCGTACGCTCTCCGGAGCCGGCGTTTCAGATGCGCGCGTCATCTTCAACTATCAGCGCGAAAACGCGCCGCTCAAGCGCACGCCGACATTGGATGACGTCGGTGGCTCGGCTCTCTATCTCCTTTCGCCGTTGTCCGGCGCCGTCACCGGTGAGGTTCATTTCGTCGACTGCGGTTATAACACCGTGTCGATGCCGACACTGCAGAGCTTGAAAGAGCACGATGCCGAGGGCAAAACCCCAAGCAGATCTCCGTCCGAAGCGGCAGAGTGACCCTCCTGAGGGCGTTGACGTCCGCCGCCCGGCATCGCAAACACTCGGTCCATGATCGGCGTTTTTGATTCTGGCCTCGGCGGACTTACCGTTCTGCGCGCCCTCGTCGAGCGGTACAGAACCGTCGACTTCGTCTACCTCTCTGACCATGCGCACGTGCCCTACGGCAACCGGCCATCGGAAGAGATCGTCGATTATACGCGCGTCTGTGTCGAAGACCTGTTCGCGCGCGGCGCCAAGCTGGCGCTACTCGGTTGCAACACGGCGACGTCGGTAGCGCTGCGTCGTCTGCAACAACAGTGGCTGCCGAAAAGCCGCTGGGCTGGCACGCATAACGTGCTGGGCATTGTCGCCCCGACCGTCGAGGCCGCAACCCAAACACCGTGGGCGGTAGCGTCGCCGCAATATCCGCAGAAGAACAACACCGACACCATCGCCGTCTTCGGGACGGCACGAACGATAGCGTCGGGCGTCTACACGGAAGAAATCCGCAAACGCTGTCCGAAGGTCACCGTCGTCCAGCAAGTCTGCTCGGAGCTCGTCGGCGCGATCGAAAACAAACGTCCCGAAAGTGAACTCGACGCTCTTGTGCGCGAAGGGGTCGAAACGCTGCTAACGGCCACAAACCCGACGCTGCCGCACCGGGCGATCCTTGGATGCACACACTTTCCACTTGTCGAGCATCTCTTCCGCAAGCACCTGCCGCCGTTCACCCGCATTCTTTCGCAGCCCGAGGTTGTGTCCGATAGCTTCGAGGACTATCTCACGCGGCGGCCGCAGTACGTGAACGGCGACGAGGACGGGACGCTGACGCTGCTGACCACGGGCGATCCGCTCGATGTCAGCAACAAGGCCCGCGTTTTCTGGCACGACGTGCCGGCTTTCGCGAAGGCCTGAGACGCACGCACTGCTGATAGGCTTCTGCGTCTCGCGCATCCGTGTTGCCGTTGGACCACGGCCACAATTGAGCGCTTGGCGCTGACAATCGGCCTTTGTTACTTTGTCTCCGTTTCAGCAAACACTGGGGGTTTGCCTCCAGAAATTACGGGGAAAAGGAGTAAGGCCAAATGAATTTGAAATTGTCGCTTGCCGGCGCCGCGCTCGCCGCTGGGGTTTTATTCGCGACGATGCCGGCCATGGCAGCAAATATAGGATCATTCGGCGCCTTGAACGAAGTGGGCGCCGCACAACCCTCTCCCGTGCAGAAGACGTGGGGCTGGCACCGCACTTGCCGGCGCGGCCTTAACGGCTGGCACAAACACGTCAAAGGCATCGGTCGCGTGCAGTGCACGAACCACGTTTGCAAACGCGGCAAATGCCGCTGGTTCTGATCCTCTTCACGTCATGGCCGGGCTTGACCCGGCCATCCAGGACCACACGTGACGGGCGATGACGATGCCAAAGAAAAGGCCACCGGATCCTGCGATCCGATGGCTTTTTTCGTCTCAGTAATAACGAAGCGACTTAGCGATCGCGACGCGGACCGCCGCGGCCACCGCCACGCGCGCCTTCGCGGCGCGGCGGACGGCTTTCGAAGACCTCTTCCGGCTCGCCTTCGGCGCGCGGAATTTCCTGGCCCGTCGTTTGATCGACGATCTTCATCGACAGCCGCGTTTTGCCGCGATCGTCAAAGCCCAAGAGCTTGACGTAAACCTCTTGGCCTTCCTGCACGACTTCGCCGACCGTCGCCGGCCTGCCGGAAGAAAGCTGCGAGATGTGTACAAGGCCGTCCTTCGCGCCGAAGAAGTTCACGAACGCGCCGAACTCCATGATCTTCACGACCTTGCCCTTGTAGACCTGGCCGACTTCGGGCTCCGACGTGATGCCGCGGATGCGGGCAAGCGCCTTGTCGATGCTCTCGCGGTTTGCCGATGCGATCTTCACCGTGCCGTCATCCTCGATATCGATCTTGGCACCCGATTCCGCGACGATCTCGCGGATGACCGAACCGCCCGAACCGATGACTTCACGGATCTTGTCGGTCGGGATCTTGATCGTCTCGATACGTGGCGCGTATTCGCCGAGTTCCTCGCGCGCCCCGGTAAGGGCCTTCGACATTTCGTTGAGGATGTGCAGACGCCCGTTATGCGCCTGCTCAAGCGCAACGCGCATGATCTCTTCGGTGATGCCGGTGATCTTGATGTCCATCTGCAACGCGGTTACGCCGTTGGCGGTGCCCGCGACCTTGAAGTCCATGTCGCCGAGGTGATCTTCATCGCCGAGGATGTCTGTCAGGACGGCGAAATCATCACCTTCCTTGATCAAACCCATCGCGATACCCGCAACCGGCGACTTCAGCGGCACGCCCGCGTCCATCAACGCAAGCGATGAACCGCAAACCGTCGCCATCGACGAGGAGCCGTTCGACTCGGTGATCTCCGAGACGATGCGAAGCGTGTAGGGGAATTCCTCCTGCGTCGGCAGCATCGGACGGATCGCGCGCCATGCGAGCTTACCGTGACCGATTTCGCGGCGGCCCGGCGAGCCCATGCGGCCGACTTCACCGACGGAATACGGAGGGAAGTTGTAGTGGAGCAGGAAGCGCTCTTTCCTCGTGCCTTCGAGGCTGTCGACGTATTGCTCGTCTTCGCCCGTGCCGAGCGTCGCAACGACCAGCGCCTGCGTCTCGCCGCGCGTGAAGAGCGCCGAGCCGTGCGTGCGCGCCAGAACGCGAACTTCGGAAAGGATCGGACGCACCGTCTTCAGGTCGCGGCCGTCGATGCGCAGCTTCGTCTTAAGGACGTCGCCGCGCATGATATCCATTTCAAGCGCTTTGAAGGCGTCCGAAAGCAGCACCTTCTCATTCGGGTCGTCGGCAGGAATGGCAATGCCTTCGGCCAAAGCCTTCTTCGCAGCGCTGACGAGGTCCTGACGCTTGCCCTTTTCCTTCGTCGAGAAAGCTTCCTTCAAAGTCTTCTCGGCGATCCTCTTGACGTCGGCGGCGTACTTCGCCTTGTCGGGGATTTTGATATCCCACGGCTCCTTCGCTGCCTTCTCGGCAAGCTTGATGATCGCTTGGATGACCGGCTGCATATGCTTGTGACCGAACATTACGGCTTCGAGCATCTGCGACTCGGGCAATTCCTTGGCTTCCGATTCGACCATCATCACAGCGTCGAGAGTGCCGGCGACGACGAGATCGAGAGCGCTGTCCTTCATCTCGTCGACCATCGGGTTCAGCACGAACTCGCCATTGATGACGCCGACGCGCGCTGCGCCGATGGGACCGAGAAACGGCAGGCCCGAGAGGGTCAACGCCGCGGAAGCCGCGACCAGCCCGAGAATATCCGGATCGTTTTCGAGATCATGCGACAGGACCGTCACGACGACCTGTGTCTCGTTCTTGAAGCCTTCGACGAACAATGGGCGGATCGGACGGTCGATGAGGCGCGACGTCAGCGTCTCTTTTTCGGTCGGACGGCCTTCACGCTTGAAATAGCCGCCGGGAATTTTGCCTGCAGCGTAGGTGCGTTCCTGGTAATTCACGGTCAGGGGGAAAAAATCGATGCCGGGCTTCGCGGAGCGCGCCCCGACGACGGTCGCGAGAACGGTCGTATCACCATATTGGGCCAAGACGGCCGCATCGGCTTGGCGGGCATAACGGCCCGTCTCGAGCTTCAGCTTGCGGCCACCCCAGTCAATTTCGACTCGATGGATGTCAAACATGTTCAATCTTTCGTTTTTGCTTTTCTGTCGGTCGGACATGCTCGCCGGCCTCATGCCGGGCGAGCGCTTATTGCGCCGGCACGCTACGAGGCGCCGGCGTCTTTGCTGTTGTGATCGTATGCTTGCAAGCGGCCATCTGTCGGCCCTGTCTTGAGCGCGATAACGAGCGCGCGACTTAGCGCCGGATGCCGTGCTTCTCGATGATTTTCTGGTAGCGCGCGTTGTCCTTGCTCTTCACATAATCGAGCAGCTGACGGCGCTGGCTGACCATTTTCAACAGACCGCGACGCGAGTGATTGTCTTTCTTGTGCATCTTGAAGTGATCGGTCAGTTCGTTGATGCGATGCGTGAGCACGGCGATCTGAACTTCCGGCGAGCCGGTATCGTTGTCCTTCGTCGCGCTGTCTTTGATAACGGCGGTCTTCGCCACACGCCTGTGTGGTGCGATCTGCGACATCGGTTGCTCCTTTCGAATTGGAGTTTGAAATGAGCGGCCACGGCCGGGATGTCGTCCAGCGGGGTCGCAAATGAAAGCCGCGCGGAACACGAGTTTCCCGCGCGGTCGGCGTACTTATACACGAACCCCCGGCAAACGCGAGTTTGAATTGCCGAGGAATTTAATGCGCTATTTCAGCGCGTTAGACGCCTAGCGAGGCATTTAAATTATCCAAGATTGAAAACCCGTGTCGGGTGCAACGCGCCCTTCGCAAGTTCTCCAAGCGCGATGAGCCGCCCTTTTGACGTCGCGTAGGCGGGGCCCGTGAGAATGGGCGCGTCCCGGCCGCGGATCAGAACAGTCTGGCCGCGCGCCAAACTTGCCGCATCGCTGAGCGACACCAGAAGCTCCGGCAGGTCGGCAAGAGCCGCCTCAACAGGTTGAAGCAGACTCGCAAGCCCATCCCGATCCTCGGAATTAGCCGCAGCCAGAAGTGTCTCCATCGTTACGGCCCGCGGCTCGTCGAACGGACCGACCCTCGTCCGGCGCAATGCGATGACGTGGCCGTAGCAGCCGAGAATGCGACCCATATCACGCGCCAGCGCCCGCACGTACGTACCTTTGCCGCAGCGGGCCTCGAACACGCTCGTCGAAGCGTCGACCATCTCGACGAGCACCAGACTGTCGATGAAGATAGGGCGTGGATCGAGCACGACGGTCTCGCCGCCGCGCGCCAGATCATAGGCGCGTTCACCGGCGACCTTGATCGCCGAATAAGCCGGCGGCACCTGCATGATCTCCCCGTGAAACTGCGGCAGCAGGGCTTCGATGTCGCCACGCTCAGGGCGCTTGTCGCTCGTGTTTGTGACCGTACCTTCGGTGTCGTCGGTATCGGTTTCGCCACCCCAGCGGACAGTGAAGCGATAAGCCTTTTCGCCATCGACTGCGAACGACACGGTCTTCGTGGCTTCGCCGAGCGCGATCGGCAGGATGCCGGTTGCAAGCGGATCGAGCGTGCCGGAATGGCCAGCCTTTTGCGCGTCGAACGCGCGGCGCACCGCGCCGACCGCCTGCGTCGACGTCATATTCGGCGGCTTATCGAGAACCAGCCAGCCGTGGACTGGATTACCCTTCTTGCGTCGTGCCATTGTTTCCTCGACCCTCTTTCCGCTCGGGGAGAGAGGAAGACTTCAATCACTTCTTTTCGATATCCTGGCGGACCTTCGGACTATCGAGTAGGCGATCGATACGCGTCGCCTCCTCGAATGTTTTGTCCTCTTTGAACCGCAAATCCGGCGCGTAGCGCAGGTTCAGCGCCGCGGCAACGGCCGCGCGAAGGTATTTCTTGTTGCGCGCCAGTGCCTCGACGACGGGCTTCACGTCATTGCCGCCAAGAGGCATCACGTAGACCGTCGCGAGCTTGAGATCGGGCGATAGACGCACCTCCGGGATCGTGATGACATGCGACGCGAGTACTTTGTCGTGGAGTTCGCCACGCGCCAGCAATTCCGCAATCCTGTGCCGGATCAATTCGCCAACGCGAAGCATGCGTTGCGTGGGGGCTTTCGCGCCCGACTGCGTCGACTTTCTTGTCATTCTCTTCCCGCCGCGGGATCGGACCGCGTTCGGCCTCTTTAGCTAAAATGAACGACTTCGGCTTGGAGAGCCGGGCGGCCAGGGCCACCGCGGCATGCCGCACTTCGCGGAGCAAGCCCGTGCGATTCTCAGCGCACGGACAGCATGCGTGGGCGGTTATAGGCTCCTTGCGATCGTCTCGACCTGGAAGCACTCGATCTGATCGCCTTCGCGGATATCCTGATAGTTCGCGAAGGACATGCCGCATTCCTGACCCGAAACGACCTCTTTGACGTCGTCCTTGAAGCGCTTCAGGATCGCAAGCGTACCCTCGTGAATGACGACGTTGTCGCGCAACAGGCGAACCTTGGCGCCGCGTTCGACCTTGCCTTCGGTAACCTGGCAGCCCGCGACCTTGCCGAACTTCGAGATGTTGAAGACCTGCTTGATCGTTGCGTAACCGAGGAAGATTTCGCGTTTCGTCGGTGCCAGCAGGCCCGACATCGCGGCCTTCACCTCGTCCACGAGATCGTAGATGATGTTATAATAGCGGATCTCGACGCCCTGGCTGTCGGCGGCCTGTTTTGCCTGCGCGTTGGCGCGAACATTAAAGCCGATCACGATCGCCTTTGAAGCTGCCGCCAGCGCGACGTCGGATTCGGTGATGCCGCCGACGCCCGAATGTACGAGTCGCGCCTCGACCTCGTCGTTGCCGACTTTCTTCAGTGCGCCGACGATCGCCTCGAGCGAGCCCTGCACGTCGCCCTTGACGACGAGCGGGAATTCCTTGCGCCCGGCGTCCTTGAGCTGCTGCATCATCTGCTCGAGCGAGCTCTTGTTGCCGGCTGACCCAAGAGTTTCCCGACGCTTGCGTACCCGGTAATCAGTAATCTCGCGGGCCCGCGCTTCGTTCTCGACGACGGCAAACTGATCGCCCGCTTCCGGAGCCGAATCGAAGCCCAAAACTTCAGTCGGTACCGAAGGACCGGCCTCGTCGATCGGCGCGCCATGATCATCGAGCAGAGCGCGTACACGGCCCCAGGCCGTGCCCGCAACCATGATGTCGCCAACGCGCAGCGTGCCGCGTTGCACGAGGACGGTACCGACAGGACCGCGGCCGCGCTCGAGCTTGGCTTCGATGACGATGCCTTCCGCCGTGCGATGCGGGTTGGCTCGAAGATCCAGAATTTCGGCCTGCAGATGGATCGCTTCCAAAAGCTTGTCGAGATTGGTGCGCTTCAATGCCGAAACCGGCACTTCGAGCGTGTCGCCGCCCATGCTCTCGACGACGATTTCTTGCGACAAGAGATCGGTGCGCACGCGGCCCGGATCGGCCTGCGGCTTGTCGATCTTATTGATCGCAACAATCATCGGAACCTTGGCGGCCTTGGCGTGATTGATCGCCTCGACAGTTTGCGGCATGACGCCGTCGTCGGCGGCGACGACGAGCACAACGATGTCCGTCACCTTCGCACCGCGGGCCCGCATCGCCGTGAAGGCTTCGTGGCCGGGCGTATCGATGAACGTGATCTTGTCGCCGTCCGGCGTCATGACCTGATAGGCGCCGATGTGCTGCGTGATGCCGCCGGCCTCGCCGGACACCACATTCGTCGAGCGTATCGCATCGAGCAGCGATGTCTTGCCGTGGTCGACGTGACCCATAATCGTCACGACAGGAGCGCGGAATTCCAAAGCCGTATCGTCGACATCCTTGTCTCCGACAAAGCCGATTTCGACGTCAGCTTCCGAAACGCGCTTCGGCGTGTGACCGAATTCCTGAACGATCAGCTCGGCGGTATCCGCATCGACGACGTCGGTGATCTTATGCATCGCGCCTTCCCGCATAAGATACTTGATCAGGTCGACGGCGCGTTCCGCCATGCGGTTCGACAGTTCCTGAATGGTGATGGCTTCGGGTATGATCACCTCGCGCGAGATCTTCTCGCGAGGCTGCTGGATACCCATCGCCTTGAGTTTTTCTTTTTCGCGCTTGCGCTTCAGCGAAGCGAGCGAGCGAACCTGCGCTTCCCGATCAAAGTTCGAGATCGTCAGCTTCTGGCGCTGGCGTCCGTCATCGTTGAGCTTCACCGCTGGACGCGGCACCTTCACGCCGCCCGGACCGCGCTTGCGGCTGTCATCTTCTTCCGGCTGTTGGCGCGCGACGACCGGCCGTATCGGCCGGGTCGGCTTCTCGATGGTTGTTGCGTCTGCCGGAGCCGCACCGCGGCGGACTGGTGCCGGGAATTCGATCTCGCGCGGACGGCCTGCCTCGCGCGGCATGTAGGTATTGCCTGCGGGACGCGCCGGGGCTCTTTGGAAGGGCGGACGTGCGCCTTCTCGTGGCGCTCCCGGTCCGGCATCGCGCCGCTCGCGCGATTCCCGTGGCGCGCTATCGCGCGCAGCTGGTGCGGGCGCTGCTGCCGGAGCAGCGGCGGCAGCAGCCGTAGCACTGGCAACGGCTGGTTCGACGTGTTGAGGTTTCGCGTCTTCACCTCGCGTTTGCGGCTCGTGACGAACGGGCTCGAAGCGCACCGTCTCGGCATCGACGCGGCCCGGCTCCTCGGCCCGCGCGGCGGCAAGCGCACGTTCGCGCGCGGCTCGCTCCTCGTTGGAAAGAGTCCGTCCTTGCGGTTGGCTCGTTGCGGGTGCCGCCTGTGCTGGTGGCGCCGGTGGAGCTTTAGCTGCCGGAGCGGCAGTTTCGATCGGTGCCGCGGCCGGAGCCACTTCGGCGCCTTCCGATCCCGGCCCAAGCCTGCGCGTCTTCTTCTTCTCGACGACAACGGACTTGGAGCGCCCGTGGCTGAAGTTCTGTCGCACATGGCCAGACTCGACCGTTCGCTGTAGCGACAGCGGCTTGCGCGCGCCAACGCGTATGGTCTTGTCGGTCTGGTCGTTCGAATCCGTCATGCGTTGTCCGTTCAGCCTTCAAAAACTTCAGAAAAATCGTCGGCGACCTCGGTCGCGAAGCCCCGGTAGCGCGAGAGGCGCTCCGCTTCCTCGAGAAACCGATCCGACAGTCCTCCGGGTGTGAGGGCAGCATGTACCACACTTCCCCGCCCGATGGCCAAGCTCATTTGTGCAATCGTCAGAACATCGACGATCGGCGCTGGAACGCCCCGAGAACCCTGAATTGCCTGATATTTCCGATCGAGCTTAGCTCGCCCGTCAGCCGCGGCATCGGTGCCGTGGAGCACCGCTGCCACGGTAGTTTTCTCGAGTGTTGCAAAAACCTTCTCGAAGCCCGCAACAGCCAAGCCCGCCTTGTTGGCGAGCGACAGCATCGCGCCTACACGCTTAACGATTAACGCGTCGACCCGTTCCGGCAGGTCCTGCGGCGCCTCGGCCTTGGTCTTGAGGCTTTTGGCAAACACTTTGGTGGCGACGGCCCGCTCGACGAGCTTGCGGTCACAGCCAACCCAGACGCCGCGTCCGGGTAGACGCCGTTCGAGGTCCGGGACGACGATACCGTCAGGCGACAGTACAAACCTGATGAGCTGCTTCGGGTCGAGGCATTGACGCGTGACTGCGCACAGGCGTTCGGGACCCGACTCCTGCTCGGCATTTTCGGTCGGAGGCTGATGTTGCCGCTCTACCGTCACGCGCGTTGATTGCCTTTCCACTCATTGCCGTCAGCCAGGGACGCTGGTGTCGTCCGCCGGCGCGGCCTCGGATTCTTCTGCTTCGGCCACCGGCTGTTCGAGATCCTCGGCCTTGATCCACCCGGCGTGAACGCGAGCCGCCATGATCATGTTTTCGACATCGGTCCGCGACAGCTCGAAGCCGTCCAGAAAACCTTTATGCCTGACGGCCTCGGCGTCCTTCTCCTTCTTGCGCTCCGTCCATCCGATCAGATCGTCGGTGGCGCAATCGGCAAAGTCCTCGACGGTCTTGATGCCGTTCTCGCCGAGGGCCACCATCATCGCGGTGGTGATGCCGGGAATTTCCGCTACGTCATCGGCAACGCCAAGCTCGCGCCGCTTCGCATCGCGATCGGCTTCCTGCTGCTCGAGATATTCGCGCGCCCGGCTCTGGATCTGCTCGGCCGTGGCCTCGTCAAAACCTTCGATGTGCGCAATTTCCGAAAGGTCGACGTATGCGACTTCATCGATCGTCGCAAAGCCCTCGGTCACGAGAAGCTGGGCAATGACCTCGTCGACATCGAGCGAATCCATCAGAAGCTGCGTACGCTCCGCGAACTCCTTCTGCCGGCGCTCGCTTTCTTCCTGCTCCGTCAGAATATCGATATCCCAGCCCGTCAATTGCGAAGCCAGACGAACGTTCTGACCGCGCCGGCCGATCGCCAGCGAAAGCTGCGCCTCGGGAACGACGACTTCGATGCGGTTTGAATCTTCATCGAGCACGACCTTGGTAACTTCCGCAGGCGCCAGCGCGTTGACGATGAAGCTCGCCGCATCCGGGTTCCACTGGATGATGTCGACTTTCTCGCCTTGCAGTTCGTTGACGACGGCTTGCACGCGCGCGCCCCTCATGCCGACGCAGGCGCCGACCGGGTCGATGGACGAATCCTTCGAAATAACTGCGATTTTGGCGCGGCTCCCCGGATCGCGGGCGACGGACTTGATCTCGACGACGCCGTCATAAATTTCGGGAACTTCGGCGCGGAACAGGGCCGACATGAATTCCGGCCGCGCGCGCGTCAGGAAGATTTGCGGGCCACGCTGCTCGCGGCGCACTTCGTAGATGAAGGCGCGGATGCGATCGCCGAGCCTCACGTTCTCGCGTGGGATCATCTCGTCGCGGCGAATGATGCCCTCCGCCCGGCCGAGGTCGACGATGACGTTGCCGTACTCGACCCGCTTCACCGTACCGTTCGACGTGTCGCCGACGCGATCCTTGAATTCTGCAAACTGCCGGTCGCGCTCCGCTTCGCGCACCTTCTGAACGATGACCTGCTTGGCGTTCTGCGCAGCGACCCGGCCGAATTCGAGAGGCGGCAGCGTTTCGGCGAGCATGTCGCCGACTTTCGCGTCAGGATTGCGCTTTTTGGCGTCCTCGACGGTAATCTGCGTTGCGTCGTTTTCGACGAGATCGACAACGGCTAGCACGCGCGTCAGCTTGGCTTCACCCGTTTTGGGATCAATCTCGCAGCGAATGTCGTTCTCCGCGCCGTAGCGTGACTTCGCCGCCTTCTGGATCGCGTCCTCCATCGCCTCGATAACGATCTTCTTGTCGATCGTCTTTTCGCGCGCGACGGCGTCGGCAATTTGCAAAAGCTCAAGCCGGTTGGCGCTAATGCCTGCCATAGCCATGACTTCAATCCTCCAGATCGTCTTCGTCGAGTTCGGCGCCGTCACCGGGCCGGGTTGAGTGGCGCTCCTTGGCGCGGGCGAGAGCTTCGCGGATCAGCTCATCGGTCAGGACGAGCTTGGCATCCGAAATCAAATGCACCGGTAGCCCCAAAAGCTGGATGCCGTGTTCGCCGGTGTCGGCTTGAATACGAACTTCACCATCTTCGAAACCTTCGAGCACGCCCTTGAAGCGCTTGCGACCGCCAACAGGTTCCGTCAGTTCGATGCGAGCTTCGTGACCCGACCAGTCCTCGAAATCACTCGGCCGAACCAGAGGCCGGTCGATGCCGGGCGACGAAATCTCGAGCCGATACGTACCCGAAATCGGATCGGCGACGTCAAGCACCGGCGAAATGCTTTTCGAGATCGCTTCGCAATCGTCGATCGTAATCGAACCGTCGGGGCGTTCGGTCATCAACTGTACGATGCGATCGGCGGTTCCGCCGCCTTGAACCTTCACACGCACAAGCCGGAAACCCAAATCTTCGAGAACGGGCTCGACAATCGAAGCGATGTCGGCCGCAACGCCCGTCTCGCGCAAGAAGCGGCGCGTGTCCGGGCTGCCCTCTGATGGCTGCGGTGCGTTGCTGGCGATCGTCTCTTGCAAAGGCGTTCCGTGGCTAAAGTTCGTTCGGAGCGGGCCCGAAGGTCCACTCTCCTATCCGGTCGTAGTGTTATTGGAATGACTGGTAGATAGGCGAGATTTCAGAAGTACGCAAGGCTTTCGCATCGCGCTAGGTCCTCACAAATCGCAAATAATAGCTCCGCCGCCCGGCGGCGGCAGCTTTGGCCTCATAACGGGTCGCCGGCCAATCCGATGGCCGAACCCGCCAATCGGCAGGGCTTTCGGCCTGCCAGATGAAGCGCGGCTCACGCGCGAAAGCCTCGAGCATCGTGCGCGCATAATCGCCGATATCGGTTCCGATGCGAAGTTCTGCCCCCGGCCTCAGGGCCAGCGCCAGTAGGTCGAGAAGCGAAGTGTTAACGAGTCGGCGTTTGCGATGTTTCCGCTTTGGCCAGGGATCGGGAAAGAGAATGAAGGCGCGCTCAATCGACGACGGAGTAAGCCCTCGCAGCACGTCTCGCGCATCTCCCATGTGAATAGCGACGTTCTTCAGCCCGTCCGCCTCGACGGTGTCCAGCACCTTTATAACCCCGTCTTCGTATGGCTCGCAGCCAATGAGCCTGACTTCGGGATGCTGGCGTGCTTGCCAGAGAAGATGTTCGCCACCGCCGAACCCGATTTCGAGCCAGGTCGGACCAGGGCCTTGCGTCTTGGCGTTATCGAAAGCGACTTGCGGGAGATAGTCGCGCAGCAACGCTGCTTGACGTTCGCTCGGCTTGCGCCCGCGCCGGCGGCCGTATGATCTGAGTTCATGCTCGTCGCTGGACATTGTCGTATGCACCGCCACAACAAAAACGGCCGCTTTCGCAGCCGTTTTATACTCTCAAATTCCATCGGCCACGGGCTTAGGCGACGGCCTTCTTGATCTTCGGAGCGAGGTCGGTGCGCTCCCATGAAAAACCGCCGTCCTTCTCAGCGGGCCGACCGAAGTGGCCGTAAGCTGACGTGCGTGCATAGATCGGCTTGTTGAGTTCGAGATGGCCGCGGATGCCGCGTGGCGTCAGATCCATAACCTCGCCCAGCGCCTTCTCGATCGCCGCTTCATCGACCTTGCCGGTGCCATGCGTATCAACGTAGATCG
Organism: Hyphomicrobium sp.; assembly: GCF_035572195.1. GTDB lineage: Bacteria > Pseudomonadota > Alphaproteobacteria > Rhizobiales > Hyphomicrobiaceae > Hyphomicrobium_B. Next base: position 27,356 of record NZ_DATNBA010000111.1, read on the forward strand.
ACAGCGGTTTAGCAACGCCGATGGCGTAGGACAACTGGATCGTGCAGCGATCGGCAATGCCGGATGCGACGACGTTTTTCGCCAGATAGCGCGCCGCGTAGGCTGCCGACCGATCAACCTTGGTCGGATCCTTGCCGGAGAATGCACCACCGCCATGCGGTGCTGCGCCGCCGTAGGTATCGACGATGATCTTGCGGCCCGTCAGACCCGTGTCGCCATCGGGGCCTCCGATGAAGAATTTGCCGGTGGGATTGATATGCCAGATCGTATCCTTGCTGATCCAGCCCTCGGGCAGCGCCTTTCGCACATAGGGTTCGATAATCTCGCGAACTTGCCGCGAACTCAGATCTTCATCCACGTGCTGATGCGAAACGACGATCTGCGTTACGCCGACCGGCTTGCCGTTTTCGTAGAGAACCGTCACCTGGCTTTTTGAATCCGGACCGAGCTTCGCGGCTCCAGCCTGCTTGGCCTTCCGCGCCGTGGCGAGATCCTGCAAAATCTTGTGCGCGTAATAGATCGGCGCCGGCATGAGCTCCGGCGTTTCGTTACAGGCATAGCCGAACATGATGCCCTGATCGCCCGCGCCCTCTTCCTGGTTCGTCGGCTGCTTGGCGTCAACGCCCGCTGCAATGTCAGCCGACTGCGAATGCAGCAGAACTTCGATATTGCAGTTTGCCCAATGGAACCCTTCCTGCTCGTAGCCGATGTCCTTGATCGCCTTGCGTGTGATGTCCTGGATCGACGCAACGGTGACGTCTTTCGGACCGCGCGACTCTCCGGCGATGATCACACGGTTCGTCGTGGCCATCGTCTCGCATGCGGCCCGGATGCCCCAGGGATCGAGCCCTTCCTTGGCACCTTCACGATAGAAGGCATCGACGACTTCGTCGGAGATGCGATCGCAGACCTTGTCAGGGTGGCCTTCGGATACGGACTCGCTCGTGAAAAGAAAGGACTTTCGCGCCACTGGGGCCCCCGATGTTGAAGCGAAGTGCTATTGCGCTTGAGATGGAATGTGCAGCCGGTTTAGCAGTTGCCCGCTGTTCGAAAAGCGCCGGTTTGTCGCAGCATCGCTTCTGCCGGTCAAGCGCGCGGCCTTGCGCGAACACGAGATTTACCGCCTTGGACGACATGCTCATCTGAAAAGATTGAACGCTGGCAAAGACGGATTAGCAAGCCGGCCGCTTCAACCTTCTTCACCCGCAAGCGCCCGAACGAGATCGACGATCGAGCGGCGCACTTTCGGATCGGTGACGCGCGCAAATGCCTTGTTCAATTCAAGCCCCTCTCGCGTACCGAGAAACTCGACGACGTACGTCTCATCCGGTTGCTCGGCGAAGCCGGTCATCACGGCCCCGGCGCTTTGCGCGCCCGAAGGCGCCTCGTCGTAAAAAAACTGCACGGGAACGCCGAGAACCTTTGCGAGATCGAAGAGGCGGCTGGCGCCGATCCGGTTGACGCCCTTCTCGTACTTTTGCACCTGCTGGAACGTCAGCCCCAGATGCTCGCCAAGCTTTTCCTGGCTCATGCCGAGCAGCATCCGCCGCAGTCGGACCCGCGAGCCGACATGGACATCCATCGGATTGGCGCGCCGCGATCCACGCGGCGTCTCTTCGCTGGAAGCGTCCTCGGTTGAAATGTCGTTCGCCATCGCTCTTACAGCCAACAGTTAAATACGGAGAGCTTTCACACTTCCTAGGTGTATGCGCGGCGGGCGTCAACGTCCGAGCGTCGCCGCGACGAGTTGACGTCAAGGCCTTGATAAACTGCCTTTTTTGCTGAGCACGCCGGCCAGCGATGCGAACAGGACGAGCACAAGGACGAGCATCCAATCGCCGGCCTTCGCATAGAGAGGCGCCGCCAAGGCTTCGGGAAGCGGGCTATCGATCACCCCGCGCACGTTCAATCCCAGCGTCTGCAGAGCCCGTCCGTAAGGATCGACGACCGCGGAAATCCCATTGTTGGCGGCACGGATCAGCGGCACCCCCTCTTCGACGGCACGAACACGGGACTGATAGAAATGCTGGTAGGGGCCGGTCGTGTTTCCGAACCAGCCATCGTTGGTGACGTTGATCAACACGCCCGGACGCGCCACGCCCTGCACGATCTCTCCCGGAAACAACGCCTCATAGCAGACGAGGGCCAGCGCCGGCGGCAGCCCCGGGATGGTTAAGAGTTGGCGCGGCGAAACGCCCTCCGCAAACGAGCTTCGTCCGTGCGTGAGCTTTTGGATGCCAATACCCGAGAGGAGAGCGTCAAACGGCACGTATTCGCCAAATGGGACGAGCTTGATCTTGTCATAAACGCTGACGAGTTCCCCCCGATCGTTCAAGACGATAATGCTGTTCAGCGTGCGAGTTGCCGGCGAGATGAGGGTGCCGGGCGTCGGCTTCGGATCGTGTCGCAGAGCCCCGGTAATCAGCGTCGTGCCGGGCGGTATCACGGTCGCGAGAATGTCGATCGCTTCCGGCGTTTCGAGCGGAAAGAACGGCATCGCCGCTTCCGGCCAAACGAGGTGCGTGATGCCAGAAAGCGAATCCGCTTTGCCCTGCGGGTCCGCCAGCGACAAAGCCACGTGATCGTCGAAAATTTTGCGCTGAAATTCGGCACGCCACTTCTCGCGCTGCGGCACGCTTGGCTGCACAATCCGCATCTTCACGCCGCTGACGAATGTCTCCGGCGCGCTGAGCCGCCAGGCTCCGTAGGCAAAGAGGATCGCGATCGGAACCACCGCCAACGCTATTGCTCGAGCGATGCCTGCAATGGAAGGACGGCGACCTTCATCGGCGATCGCGACAAGCGGCGCCGGGAAAACAAACAGAGCGATCGCCGTCAAGCCGTAGGCGCCGAACAGAGCGGCGCTTTGCATCAGCGGCAGCGGATAGGTTAGCGCATAGCCGGGAACGTTCCAGGGAAAACCTGTCAGAACATGGCCGCGCAACCATTCGAACACCGCGAGGACAACGGCAAAAACGAAAACACGCGCGATACCCTCGATCCAAAACAATCGCGCAACGGCCGCCGCCGCCGACCAGAAAAGCGCCAGGCCCGCCGGCAACAGCGTCACCGCAAACGGCAGCAACCAGGCAAATTTCTCCGCTTCGACGAGGAACGCTTCGCCCACCCAAAACAAGTTAAAAAAGAAATAGCCGAAGCCGAATAGCCAGCCGGCGCTAGCGGCCCGGCGCCAATTCGGACTTGCATCGATCAGCCAGACGAAAACCGGCAGCGTCAAAAACAGAACCGGCGAAGCGAAAATCGGCGCGTACGCCAGCGCACAAAGGCCGCCCGCAATGAATGCAACGGCAGCACGCCTCCAGCCCGTGAGTGCCATGATCCGCAATCGCAGAGCTGCGAGCGTTGCCGATTTTTCGCCTTCGGCATTCCTCACGCCTTCGGCGCTTCAGCCGCCGGCTTCACGTTGGGCGCCAGTGTGCGCGGCAGGTGAACCTTGAGCTTCTTGACGCGCCGGGGATCGGCATCGAGAATTTCGAACTCGACGCCCGTCGCATGGCGGATCAATTCGCCGCGCGCCGGCACACGCCCAAGCATCGAGAACACGAGACCGCCGATCGTGTCGACATCCGTCTCCTCGGCATCGGCAACGAGTTTTACACCCAGATGTTTTTCAAGTTCCTCGATCGGCGTGCGCGCCGCCGCGATGATGCCGAGCTTCGGGTCCACGACGATATTCGTTTCCTCGTCGTCATCGTGCTCATCTTCGATGTTGCCAACGATCTGCTCGACAAGGTCTTCGATCGTTACGACGCCGTCCGTTCCGCCGTACTCATCGACGACGAGCGCCATGTGAATGCGCGTCGACTGCATGCGGATCAACAGGTCGACGGCGGGCATCGAAGGCGGCACGTAGAGAACCTGGCGGCGGATTTTCACCGTCGTAATCGGCCGGCTGAGATCGAGGCTTTGCAGATTGAGGCTCTTCGGCGCCGGTGTCTCCGTTGCGCCGTCGGAATTCGCGATCCGCAGCGGCTGGCCGGTTGCTTCCGACATCAGCCAGCGGAATAGGTCCTTGATGTGGATCATACCGCGCGGATCGTCGAGCGTTTCCCGGAAGAGCGGTATGCGCGATACGCCTGCCTCGTCGAATGTCTTCAACAGCTCTGAAATCGGCTCGTTTTCATCGAGCGCAATGATGTCGGCGCGCGGTATCATCAGCGACGCAACACGGCTCGCGCCGAAGCGCAAAAGCCGTTCCAGCATCTTGCGTTCGGCTTCGGTGAAGCTCGTCGAAGCGTCGGCCCTCAATGCTCCTTCGAGGGCATCGCGGACACTCTGCGGCATGGCGAAACCAAGCCTAGCGCGAAGAACATGCAGCCAGCCGTGCGCACGACTTTCGTCGGACGAGGAGGACGCGGTCTTGTCGTGTGTCTGGTCAGTCATCATGGGTCGCGGGCGCGGTCACTCGATTGTACCGGTTTCCAGCGCGCCGGTGTAGGGATTTGCAACACCCAATTCGGAAAGTATCTTAATTTCAAGGGCTTCCATGCGTTCGGCATCGGCGGTTGCGATGTGATCATGTCCTAAGAGGTGCAATATGCCATGAACGACAAGATGTTGCACATGATGCTCGAACGAGACGTCTTGTTCCTGCGCCTCACGCTTAACGGTTTCGAGAGCCATCACGATATCGCCGAGGTGGCCGTCAGCAGCGCCGGCGCCGGCCGGAAATGACAACACGTTTGTCGCCTTGGGAATACCGCGAAAATTCTCGTTGAGAACCGCGACACGGGCATCGGACGACAAGGCAACCGAGACCAGACCCGGACGCAATTCGCGACCCAAGACCGCCGTGACGGCACCCGCTGCTTGTTCGATGACCGTCTCGGCATCAGCCAGGCAAGACCAGTCGCCGTCGTCCTCGGTCAGTTCCACGCGAAGGACGGCACGCGGCTTCTTTTGTGACGCCGGCATCTCAGGTCACTTCGGTTTCTCGTAGGCATCGACGATCTTGGCGACAAGATCGCGGCGCACGATATCGCCGGCCCCAAAGCGCACGGCGGAAATGTCGTCGACCTCGGAGAGAAGCTCGACGGCCTCCTCGAGACCCGACCGCATTCCGGGCAGAAGATCGATTTGGGACGGATCGCCGGTGACGACCATCTTCGAACCTTCGCCGATGCGCGTCAGAAACATCTTCATCTGCATGCTGGTTGTATTCTGCGCTTCATCGAGAATGACGAAGGAATTGGCGAGCGTGCGGCCGCGCATGAAGGCAAGAGGCGCGATCTCAATGACGCCCGTTTCGATGTCACGCTCGACCTTCTCCGGCGGCAGCACGTCGTAGAGTGCATCGTAGAGCGGTCGCAAATAGGGGTCGACCTTTTCGCGCATGTCGCCGGGCAGGAAGCCCAAGCGCTCGCCCGCCTCGACAGCGGGCCGCGACAGGATGATGCGTTCCACGGATCCGCGCTCGAGACACTGCGCGGCAAACGCCACTGCGATATAGGTCTTGCCGGTGCCTGCCGGACCGAGACCGAAAACCAGATCGTGTTTCTCGATGGCGCGGATGTAAGTGCTTTGCATCGGCGTGCGGGCTTTGACGACGCGGCGCCGCGTGACGACCTGCGCCTGTCCGTCGGAGATCGCTCCCTCGGACCGGGCGTGGCGGATCAGACCATCGAAGTCGCCCGCTCCCACCGCCTCACCTTTCGCAGCGCGCATATATAACTTTTCCAAAACCTCGCGCGCAATCGCACATGGGCTCGCCGGGCCTGTCAGAATAACGACATTGCCGTGCGCGTGCGCGTCAATTCCGAGTCGGTCTTCAAGGAGCGCGAGGTTGCTGTCGAATTCACCGAGCAGCTGTGTCAACAAACGGTTGTCTTCGAAGGGTACGACGACACGAGCGGTTTCAAGTACAGGTTTGCTCGGCCGTCTCGACGTTGGCGCGGATGCCCCGCGAAATGCTCCCAAATCCCGACACTCCTTTTTTGGCCATACCCAAAAATCGAATCGCCGCTGGCACCAACGCTAGCATCCAAACGGCTTCTCGACACGTATGCAGTGTGCTTAACGCACAACTTCACGTGTGCTCATTATAACCGATTTATGCTGCAGCGATGACACCGGAAAGGCTCATGCGGCGCGCCTCCGTAACGGCAACGTTGGCCGTGCTGCCGACCAGATCGCCCGCACCGGCAGCATGGACAAGCTGTAGATAGGGAGTACGGCCGACAAATTCACCCGCTTGCCGCCCCTGGCGTTCGAACAGTACCGGAACCACCCCGCCAATGCTGCGACAATTGAATGCGACCTGCTGGCCTTCGAGAACCGCTTGCAGGCGCAGAAGCCGCTCCGTTTTCAACTCTTCCGGTATTTGTAGACTGCGGATTGCCGCGGGCGTTCCCGGGCGCGGGCTGTATTTGAACGAGTACGCCTGGGCAAAACCGATCTTCTCGATCAGGTCGATGGTCGCCTCGGCATCCTGATCCGTCTCGCCCGGAAATCCGACGATGAAGTCGCTGGACAAGGCGATGTCCGGCCTCGCCGCACGAACGCGCCCGATGACATCGATGTACTCGGTGGCCGTATGCTTGCGGTTCATTGCCGCGAGGATGCGATCCGATCCCGACTGCACCGGCAAATGCAGGAACGGCATCAGCTGCGGAATCTCGGCGTGAGCCGCAATCAGATCGTCGCTCATGTCGCGCGGATGGCTGGTCATGTAGCGGAGCCGCTCAAGCCCATCGATGCCGGCGAGGTGACGGATCAGGTCCGCGAGGCTCGCCGCCCGGCCGCCCGCGCCTTCGCCGTGATATGCGTTGACGTTCTGCCCGAGGAGAACGATTTCCCTGGCCCCGGCTCTGACGAGTTCGCGAGCCTCGGCCTCGATCTTGGCGACGGGCCGCGAGAATTCGCCGCCACGCGTATAGGGCACGACGCAAAAGCTGCAGAACTTGTCGCAGCCTTCCTGCACGGTCAGAAACGCTGACGGCGATGACACGCGCCGCCGCGCAGTCAACTTGGCGAACTTCTCGTCCCCCGGAAATTCCGTTTCGACGATGCTTTTACGTTCGTCCGCGATGCGCTTAATCAGTTCAGGCAGACGATGATAACTTTGCGGACCGATGACGAGATCGACCGCCGGCTGCCGCGCCGTGATCTCCGCCCCCTCGGCCTGTGCCACGCAACCCGCAACGGCGATGACCGTGTTTTTGCCGTGCCTACCGCGCGCATCCTTGATATCGCGAATGCGGCCCAGATCCGAATAGACCTTCTCTGCCGCCTTCTCGCGGATGTGGCAGGTGTTGAGGATCACGAGATCGGCGGACTCGAGTTCGGCCGTCTCGGCATACCCCTCACGCGCCAGCGCTTCGGTCATGCGCTCGCTGTCGTAGACGTTCATCTGGCATCCGAACGTCTTCAGATAAAAACTTTTGCGAACGGAGTGATCCACGTCGTGCGGCCGTATCCCGGTTGTGCGTTGTCGCGTCAAGGCATGCGCATAGCATAAAAGCCGGCGGTCATGTCCACCTCTGGCTCTTGGCATGCGGCGAAGCGAGCTTGCCGCGGCGGTGGTCTTCCGACGGCTCGACCGGCACGAGATCGGGATCGCCGGGGCGCCCCCGCAAGATGCCTAGCACGGCGTGACGTATGACGCGCTCGCTCTTGAGGGCAAGGTCTTTCCGGTCGCGGAACTCGCTTAATGGCACAGGCGGGCTGACCTTGATGGTCACGGTAATCGGCCCCGACCTAAGGACCCCCCAGGCGTGCGACGTCATTTCCATATCGCCGTACCAGCCGATCCTTGGCCGGTCAGCGCGCGTGACCGGGATGCCGTGGACGCTTGTGTAGACGACGGCGGCGGTCTGCACGACCGTGCGAGCCGCAGGTGGCGCACCCTGACCGACGACCGCACCGAACAGCGACGTCTTGAAGGGCAACACCCGGTTGCCGTCGCTGGAGGTGCCTTCCGCGAACAAAACGACGGTGTCTCCCCGCTGGAGCCGCGCCAGTATCGCGTTGGCCGCGTCGCCCGTGGCTTGGCGGCGTGTGCGATCGATGAAGATCGACCGTTGCAGGCGCGCCAAGGCCGAGACGAAGGGCCAACCGCCGACCTCCAATTTGGCAACGAACGAAACCGGCGCCAACGCCGAAAGAACCGGAATATCGAGCCAGGATGTATGATTGCAGACCAGCAGCGCTGGCGCATCGTGAACGACGGCACCCTCAACCTTGAGCGTGATGCCAAGGATGCGGCACACCTGCCGGTGATACCAGTGCGGAAAGCGGCGCGCGGCTTTATCTGAAACTCTGAGCAGCACGGCCTGAACCGGCATGAGCGGCAGCGTCAGGCCGAAGAAGGCGAGAAGCACGGCCGAGGCGCGAAGTGATCCCGTTGCCATTGGCGCCTGTCAGACTTTGCGGCCGGCGGGCTTCTTTTTTGCCAGCGGCACGCCAAAAAGCTCCAGCCGGTGGCCGACGAGTTCGAAGCCAAGCTCACGCGCGACGCGCTCCTGCAGGGCTTCAATATCGGGGTTGGAAAATTCGATCACTTTTCCGCTCGCGACGTCCAGCAGATGATCGTGATGGCCCCGCAATGCGGCCTCGTAGCGCCCGCGCCCCAGACCGAAATCATGGCGCTCGAGGATGCCCTTCGCCGAGAAAAGCTTGAGAGTTCGATAGACCGTCGAAAGGGAAATTCTTGCATCGATGGCGTGGGCGCGCCGATGTACTTCCTCGACGTCCGGATGGTCGGTCGCAGACGTCAGGACCTGCGCAATGACGCGGCGCTGTCCCGTCATGCGCAACCCGTACTCGGCGCATCGGGACTCGATCGGTGTTGCGGTCTTGGCGCGTATTGCGGACATGGCCATCAGCGTTGGCTTCGAAGCACGAATATCTAACTTGGGTCATATAGGCAGGGACAAGGCTTTGCGTCCATAACGACGCGGCGGCACTCAAATCACTGCTGTAGCGTCAGCACGAGCGTCAGCGCATCGACGGCTTCGCTGCCTGGCCGCTCGTAGTAACGCTTCCGCCGTCCCGCTTCGACAAAACCCAGTTTACGATAAAGGGCAACCGCCGGCGCGTTGTCTTGTGCAACCTCGAGAAAGATCCGCTTGGCCTCGCCACGACGCGCCGCTCGTGCCAAGCCCTCCAACAGCCGCGTACCAAGGCCTGCACGCTGCCAGTTCGGCGAGACGCCGATGGACAGTATTTCGGCCTCGTCGGCGGCCAGTTGTCCGATGATGAAGCCTATCGCGATCTTCGGTTCGCCGGCCACGGCGACGAGCGATGTCGCTGCGGGATGTTCGAGCAATGACTTGATCGAATCCGCACTCCATGCCGGCTCGAAGATTTTAGCGTGCAGCGCCGCGATTTCTTCGGCTCGTTCAGGAGAAGCCCACAACAAGCTGACGTGCTTCAGGTTTCGAAACGGCGTAACATTTGACGTCATACGCCAGCTCCGACGAAGGGACTTGGCGATGGCGGCTTGGCGTCGGGCGGCCTGAGGTAGAGTGGACGCACGCTTGCAGATGCCGGAAGCTCACCTGCGGCGAAAAGCATGTCGAGCGCGTCGGGAAGTAGGTCCGGAAGGATCGGCGTCGCATCGATGCCCTGTTTGCGCGCCGCTTCAGCCAGCAACGCGCCGCCTGAACCCGCAATCACGATCGGCTTGCGACCGAGCAAGCTTGCCGCCTCGGAAACCTCGCGACACTGCGCCGCGACGACGCTCTCGAGCGTGTGGCGATCATAAACCTCGAAGTAGATTTCGCCGCGTCGCGCGTCGGTCGCGACAGCGATGCGTTGCGTTGGCGCGGCGGGAATATACGGGCTCATCGCCATCAGTCTCAGGCTCGACAGCGAAACGATTTCGGCCTTGGTGGCAAGCGCCAGCGCCCGCGCCGCCGAAACGCAAATGCGCGTGCCCGTAAACGTTCCGGGCCCGCGACTGACCGCGATGCGGTCCAGCGCCCCGAATACCAAGCCGGCCTCCGCCATGACGGCCTCGATCATCGGCAGCAACCGCTCGGCATGGCCCTTGTGCATCGGCTCGAAGGCAAACGCGATTGCGGGCGTAAGCGACCTCAAGCCCCGCCCGGCCGCCACGGAGCACGCATCGAAACAGGTATCGAACGAAAGAATATTCATATCGGCAAAACTATATGATCCTGGCCATTTCGTCGAAATCAAACCGCGGAGACCGTGGATAAACGCCCGCCGGATCGCCATAAGCCAGATTGCATAGGAAATTAGACTTTATCTCGGTTCCAGCGAAAAATTCGGCATCGACCCCGGCATTATTGAAGCCGGACATGGGACCGCAATCGAGCCCCAGAGCACGCGCCGCCAGAATGAAATAGCCGCCCTGCAATGAACCATTGCGGAAGGCCGTTATGTCGGCATGCTCTTTCTTTCCGGCAAACCAGCTTTTGGCGTCGGCTGACGGAAAGAGCCGGGGCAGATAGTCATAGAACTTGAGATCGTATGCGAGAATTGCCGTAGCAGGTGCCGCCATCGTCTTATCGACGTTGCCGGGGCTGAGATGCGGCTTCAGCCGTGCTTTTGCTTCCTGCGATTTGACGAAGACAATGCGCGCCGGCGAGCAATTGGCACTCGTCGGACCCCACTTCATATGCTCGACAATTTTCTTCAATAGTTCATCCGGCACTTCGCGCGGCTGCCATTTGTTATGGGTACGGGCTTTGTCGAACAGTTGATCCAACGCGGCGTTGTCGAGCGGTTGAGCCATTTGAACCTGAATATCCTGATGCCTGAAACGAAGAACCCCGCCGGAGCGGGGTTCGATTGAAGAGCTCTCTCAAGCTAAACCGGCTCGACGGACTGCACGTCAGGACAGAAGTGCTTCAGCAGGTTTTCGATCCCATTACGAAGCGTCGCCGTCGAACTCGGGCAGCCGGAGCAAGCGCCGCGCATGTGGAGATAAACGACGCCCTTGCGGAAACCAGAGAACGTGATGTCGCCACCGTCTTGAGCGACAGCCGGGCGCACCCGCGTCTCCAAAAGCTCCTTGATCGTCGCCACCGTCGCCTCATCTTCGGGATCGTAACTGCCCGCGGCGCTATCGTTTGAATCCTCTTCATCCGTGATCGGCTCACCGGACATGTAGTGTTCCATGATGGCCCCAAGCACCATCGGCTTCAGATGCTGCCACTCGATATCGCCCTTCGTGACCGAGATGAAATCGGAGCCGAAGAAAACGCCGTCAACGCCCTCGATGGAAAAGAGACGCGTTGCGAGCGGCGAGTCCGAAGCATCGCTTTTCGAGCGGAAATCGGCGGTGCCTTCGGCTAGAACGTCTCTGCCGGGAATGAACTTCAGTGTCGCCGGGTTGGGCGTGGCTTCGGTTTGAATGAACATGGCGCCTCTCTGAATTCGCTCCGCAGTCAATAAACTAATGCCGAATGCGATCGGATACGACATTAGAATACTTCTAACATAAGGACACCAGGCCCTGTTGTCCAGGCCGGGCGGCTGCGGTCGGTTCAGCCGCAGCCTAGGCTAAGGCCTTGATTTCATCCAGCGAAAGCTGACCCGGCACGACGGCGATGGGCACCGGGAATCCACCCGCCATCCGGCCCGCGGCAAAAGAGGCAACCAGCGGCCCAGGTCCTTTTGCGTCGATGGACGCGCCCAGCACCAAGAGGGCGATATCCTCATCATCTGCGATGAGTTTGAGAATTTCTTCCGCCAGACGGCCTTCGCGAATGATTTCCTCGGTCTCGATATTCTCGAAGCCGGCGAGCGACAGCTTCCGCCGGAAAAGACGGAAAAGCGCTTTGGCCTTCGTCGTTTCCTCTTCCAGCTGAACTTGGCGCACACCAGCCCAATTCTGAAATTCGCCCGGCTCGATCACATAAAGCATGGCGACCGACCCGGACGAACGCAGCACGCGGCTCGCCGCGTAATAGAGCGCGCTTTCGACTTCCTGGCTCTCGTCGACGACGATCAGGAGCTTGCGGCGGTGGCCTTCTTCGAATGAACGGCGCAGTTTCATGTGCCGATGCTGCCATTCCTTTTGAGGCGCCGCAACGCCCGACCATTGCCGCCGCTCGACCGTTCAGCTTCTGATGAAACCGACGATATCCTTGACCTTGGCCATGACCGGAGCCGCGATGACACGCGCCCGGGCCGAACCATCGGCCAGAATGCGGTCGATCTCGGCCGGATCATGCATAAGCTTTGCGGCCTCCGCGCCGATGCGGCTGACCTTCTCGGTCGCGACTTCCGCGAGTACCTTTTTGAATGCAGAGAACTGCTGGCCACCGAAATCCTTGAGAACCTCCGCCATCGGCTGGCCGCTGAGCGCGGCATAGATGCCGACGAGATTTTCGGCTTCGGGACGGCCTTCGAAGCCCTTTTCGTCGCTCGGAAGTGGTTCGGTATCGGTTTTCGCCTTCTGAATTTTCTTCGCGATCGTATCGGCGTCGTCGCTCATATTAATCCGCGATAGATCGGAAGGATCCGACTTCGACATCTTTTTCGTACCGTCGCGCAGGCTCATGACACGAGTCGCGGGGCCGGTGATGATCGGCTCGGGAAGCGGAAAGAAGATACCATCCGAGAAACCTTCGGCGATGATCTCTTTCGAGAAATCGTTGTTAAACTTTTGCGCGATGTCGCGGGCAAGTTCGAGATGCTGCTTCTGATCGTCACCGACCGGAACCTGCGTCGCGCGATAGGCCAGAATGTCGGCCGCCATCAGATTCGGATAGGCATAAAGCCCAACGGACGCCTGCTCTTTGTCTTTGCCGGCCTTCTCCTTGAACTGCGTCATGCGGTTGAGCCACCCGAGCCGGGCAACGCAATTGAAGATCCAGGCAAGCTCGGCATGAGCGCTGACCTGCGATTGATTGAAAAGAACGCTCTTCTTGGGATCGAGACCGGCTGCGATGTAGGTCGCGGTCACCTGCCGGATCGCATTCTTGAGCTCAGCCGGATCCTGCCAGACAGTGATCGCGTGCAAATCGACGACGCAATAGATGCACTCGTGCGTCTCCTGCATCTTGATCCAGTTGATCATCGCGCCGAGGTAATTGCCGAGGTGGAGACTGCCGGTCGGTTGCATGCCGGAGAAAACGCGCGGCGTAATTTTCATGTGAAGAGCACCATGTTGTGGGAACGGCCTTATCGCGTGCCAGCGCCCGAGTGGCAAGCCTGAGTACTTCAGCCTTTGCCGCCACGTCCGATCAACATCCCGAGCTGCCGCATCGACATGACGCCCGATGCCATGATGACCACGCCAAATACAGCCAGTCCGATGCCGATCTCGACACCGAGCGCGGACGTCTTTTCGACGAACCCGCTACCCGCGTCGAGGTATGGCGCAAGGTGATGGCTCGCGACCAGAAGACCGGCAACCATCGCGAGGCTCGCGACGATGATCAGCGGCACGTTGCGCCGCAGCCTGGCATCGGTCACAAAATCGTTGCGTTTGCTGAGCGTCGACCACAGCAGATACGCATTGAGCCAGCCGCCGAGCGTCGTAGCGATGGCGATGCCGAGCTGCGGCAGCATCCCGAGTTCGCGCAGCAGGAAGAACAAAACGATGGAGCCGATCGTATTCGCCGTCAGGCTGATCGCTGCGTAACGCATCGGCGTCGTCGTGTCTTCGCGCGCGAAGTAGGCCGGCGAGAAAACCTTGATCATCACGAACGCCGGAACGCCAAGCGCGAACATCGCGAGCACTGCGGCCGTCGCCGCCGTATCCGCCGGCTTGAATGCGCCACGCTCGAACAGCACGCGGACGATGTCATAGGGTATGACGGCGAGCGCCAGCGCCGCCGGGATCGTCAACAGTAGCGCGAACTCGAGCGAGCGGTTCTGGCTGTCCATGACGGCGGCCGTATTACCGGCGCGCAGCTGGCGGGCAACATCCGGCAGAAGCACGATGCCGACAGCAATGCCGACGATCGCCAACGGCAGCTCATAAACCCGGTCCGCATAGTAGAGCTGCGATACGGCGCCTGGCTCCAGCGACGCAATGACCGTCCCGATCGCGATGTTGATCTGCGTGACGCCGCCGGAAATCACTCCTGGCACGCCGAGACGAATGAGATGGCGCATATCGTCCGTCATCCGCGGTCGTCTGAAGCCGAGCGTCAGACCGGCACGCCGCATGCCCCATATCAAGACGACGAGTTGCAGGAAACCTGCGACGAACACTGCCCAGGCCTGGATGACACCGGCTTCCGGTTCGGCTCTGAACCCGAGCCATAGCGAAAACAGCGTCGCGACCATCATCACGCCGTTGAGCACGATCGAGACGGAAGCGCTTTCCACAAAGCGACCGACTGAATTCAGCGCTCCCGACATCAGCGCCACGATCGACATGCACAGCAGGTAGGGCATTGTGATGCGCGTTAGGAGCACCGACAGGTCGAACTTTTCCGGTACCGCATCGAAGCCCGGCGCCAGGCCGTACATCAGAAACGGCATCGCCAGCTCGGCCACGATCGTAACAATCAGCAGAATGAACAGCAGACCTGCCATCGCCTCTTCGGCGAAGCCGCGCGCCGCATCGCGTCCTTCACCTTCGAGTTTTTTGGCAAAGATCGGCACGAACGCCGAATTGAACGCCCCTTCGCCAAAAAGCCTGCGAAACAGGTTCGGAAAGCGGAAGGCGACGACGAACGCATCGGCCACCCAGCCCGATCCGAGCGTGGCGGCAATCAGGATGTCGCGCAGAAAGCCGAAGACGCGGCTCAGCAGCGTCAATCCGCCGACGGTAGCGAACGATTTATAAAGCTTCATCGGATGAGCGGGGTAATGGTGTTCGGGTTCAGGGGCAAGGGCGGTCGCTTGACCTCTTAATTTGGCCTGAACCCTGCGTCATCAGGCACACTTCTCTAGCCGAGCTCCTTCTCGAGCCGGTGGGTTTCGGGCCCTGGGTACCCGGCCCGGTTGGCCGGATCGTGACGGTCAGCCGTCTTTTTTTGCTGTGGTTTAGCTGCCGGCCATGCCTGGCACGACCTTGGCGCGTTCTTCGTCCGCAAGAATGGATTGCAGCCGTGCCCGGATCGTCCTCTGTCGCGCCTCGCTGACGATCTGCTTGCCAGTGAGGTCCGTCACGTAGAAGACGTCGACGGCCTTCTCGCCGAATGTCGTGATGTGCGCCGAGGCGATATCGAGCGACAAATCCGAAAGAGCCGATGTCAGGTCATAGAGGAGACCCGGGCGATCGCGGCCCGCAACTTCGACGACGGTGAGCCGCTCCGATAGCCCATTGTTGATGACGACTTCCGGCTCGACCGTAAAGGCGTTACCGCCTCGCGCACTCGTGCGCCGCCGCCGTTCCAGCAGCGCCGGGAGCTGATCGTGACCGTTGAGCAAGCGTTGGATGGTACTGGAAATGCGGTCGGCGCGCCGCAGCTCGTCTTCGTCCTCCTGAAACTCACGGTTGAGCAGGAACGTGTCGAGCGCATAGCCATCACGGGTGGTCGTAATGTGGGCGCCCGCGATATTGGCGCCTGCCGCTGCACACGACCCGGCAAAAAGTGCCAGAAGCCGCGCATGGTTTGGCGCAAAAATCGTCAGCTCCGTGATCGCTGTGAATGAATCTGTCTTGACCGTCGTGGCGAGCTTCGTGTGCGACTGCGTGGCGTCGCGAACTACCTGCGCATGCGTCAGCTGCGTCGCGAGATCGGTCCGCAGCCAATAGTTCGCATAGTGACGGTCGATGAAGGCGTTGATCTCCTGCACCGGCCAGTCCGACAAGGCATTGCGTAATGCGGCTTGCGCCTGTTCTATGCGCTCGCTTCGCGGAATTTGCGTATGACCGCCGGCGACCAGCGGCTCCGTTTCGTGAAAGAGCGTGCGCAGCAACTGCCCCTTCCAGCCGTTCCAGACGCCGGGACCGACGGCCATGATATCGGCGCACGTCAAGACCAAAAGCAGCTTCAACCGCTCGGGGCTTTGCACGATATTGGCAAACGCTCGGATCGTCTCGGGATCGGAAATATCGCGCGAATGAGCGAAATTGCTCATCGTCAGATGCTCCGTGATGAGCCAGGCGACAAGTTCGGTCTCGGCGGGCATCAAACCGAGGCGCGGGCAGAGCTTGCGGGCTATCCGCGCTCCGACGATCGAATGATCTTCCTTCCGGCCCTTGCCGATGTCGTGCAGGAATGCTGCGATAAACAACGCCCGCCTGTTCTGAATGGAACCGAAGACCGCGGTTGAAAGCGGCAGCTCGGCGGCAAGTTCGCCCCGCTCGATGGCAGCGACGTTGCCGAGGGTCCGCAGCAGGTGTTCATCGACGGTATAGTGATGATACATATTGAATTGCATCATCGCCACGATGCGGCCGAACTCGGGAACAAACCGGCCTAAGACGCCGGCTTCGTTCATGTGCCGCAGAGACACTTCAGGATTGCCCTGCGCGGTGAGCAAAGACAGAAAAATCTGATTGGCTTCGCAATTTTGCCTCAGATCGTCGTCGATCAGCCGCAATGACGCTCGCAGCAGACGGATCGCGTCGGGATGCAGATAGGCGCCGGTGGTCGCGGCATGCGCGAAAAACCGAATGAGATTGACCGGGTCGCGCGTGAAGACTTCAGGGTCGGCGACGTTCAGCCGATCGTTGTCGATACGGAAGTCGGTTTTCTGGCGAACCTCGCGCCGCATCTTCCAATTGAGCGGACTTAAGAGTCGCCGGTATCTCGGCGTAGTTTTCAGTTGCTGCATTTCGAGCGCGCCGCAAAGGATCGTCGTCAGATCTCCGACGTCCTTGGCGATCAGGAAGTAGTGCTTCATGAAGCGTTCGACGGCCCTCATTCCGCCACGCGACGTATAACCGAGGCTCTGCGCCATTGCCGGTTGCACTTCGAACGACAACACTTCTTCGGGGCGGCCCGTCAAGAAATGCAGGAAACAACGCACCCGCCAAAGAAAATCCTCGCAGCGCCGAAACGTCTGCACCTCTTCCGGCGTGAAGATGCCGGCTTCGACGGCTGCCGTACCGACTTCCTGTCCGAAAATATATTTCGATAGCCATTGCAGCGTATGGAGATCGCGGAGGCCTCCCTTCCCGTCCTTGATATTGGGCTCGACCTTGTAGCGGCTCTCGCCGGCCCGCCGCGTCCGCTCGTCCCGCTCGGCCATTTTGGCGTCGATGAATTGTCGCGCGGAACCCTTCACCACCTCCGAGCGGAACCGTTGTTCGAATTCGTCAAAGAGCTGCGCGTCGCCAAGTATCAATCGCGCATCGAGAAGCGCCGTGCGAACCGTGATGTCGGCCTGCCCGTACTTCAGACACTGGTCGACGGTGCGCGTCGCGTGGCCGACCTTGAAGCCGAGATCCCAGAGCAAATAGAGCATGTACTCCGCGACGCTCTCGCCCCACGGGGTCTGCTTGTACGGCAATAGAAAGAGTAGATCGATGTCGGAGCCCGGCGCCAGCAGACCGCGCCCGTAGCCGCCGGTCGCAACGATAGCCATACGCTCGGCTTCCGACGGATTGGTGGCGCGGTAGACGTGCGTGACCGTGTAGTCGTAGATCAGCCGGATCAGTTCATCCTGGAATTGGTTGAGGCCGGCCGCACAGCGCCGTCCGTTGCCATCAACCTCGAGTGCCGCTTGGGCGGCGTGACGTGCATTTCTAACGATGGTCTTCAGGCTTTCGAGAACCTGCACCCGCGCTTCCGCTAGCGTCGTGGTGGCATTGTAGTGTGCGGTCAATTCGAGACGCGCAGCGTGGCCGTCGAAATAGGGCGGCGGGATCAGTCTGTTTTGCGCGTCATCAGTCAAGACTTCGTCTTCTTCGCGTTGTCGGCAAGAGCTTTGAGTTCATATAGTTTCTCAAGCGCCGCCTTGGGCGACATCTCGTCAGGATGCATGCCACTCAGTACCTTTTCAACGGCCGAAAGGGGGACGTCCGTCGCGCCGCCGCGAGGCCGCGCCGCCGAAAATAGCGGCAGGTCGTCGATACCATCATCTCCCAGGCGAGGACGCCGATCGGCCTTTTCGAGCCGCGTCAGGACTTCGCGCGCCCGCTCGACGACCGTATGAGGAAGTCCGGCCAGCTTGGCGACCTGGATTCCGTACGAACGGTCTGCTGCCCCGGCCTTAACCTTATGCAGAAAAACGATCGTATCCTGCCATTCCGCGACGTCCATCGTGACGTTGGTGATGCCGTCGAGGCGTCGCGCCAGCGCCGTCAGTTCGTGGTAGTGGGTCGCAAATAGCGCCCGCGCCTTCGTGACGGAATGCAGGTATTCAACCGTCGCCCAGGCGATGGATAGGCCGTCGAACGTCGCGGTGCCGCGGCCGATTTCATCGAGAATGACCAGCGACCGCTCAGTCGCCTGATTGAGGATCGCCGCCGTCTCGACCATCTCGACCATGAACGTCGAGCGGCCGCGCGCCAGATCGTCGGACGCCCCGACACGCGAGAATACCCGGTCGATGACGCCGATGTGGGCGCTCCGCGCCGGTACATACGAGCCCATCTGCGCCATCACCGCGATCAATGCATTCTGGCGCAAGAACGTCGACTTGCCCGCCATGTTCGGGCCCGTTACCAGCCAGATGCGCGCTTCCGGAAGCTCGTCGAATCCCGGCGGCGCGCTCGAACCGCTTCGCCCAAGCACGCAGTCGTTTTCAATGAAGGTGCTCGCCTCCGTCTTGGACAATGCCTGCTGCACGACGGGATGGCGTCCGCCACGGATTTCAAAAGCCAGACTGTGATCGACGATGGGACGCGCGTAGCCCTGCTCGAGCGCCAGTTGCGCGAGCGACGCAAAAACGTCGAGTTCTGCCAGCGCCGTCGCGGCGGCGCCGAGTGCACCTCCTGCTGCCGCGATGGTCTGAGTGAGATCGGCGAAAATCTCCTGCTCCAGATTGAGCGCGCGTTCGCTTGCGGACGCGATTCGGCCTTCCGTTTCGAGAAGCTCCGGCGTCGCGAAGCGCACGGCGTTGGCCATCGTCTGGCGGTGCCGGAACTTCTCGCTCAACGGTGGCGACAGAAGTGGCTTTGCATTGAGCTGGCTCACTTCGATGAAGAAGCCCAGAATATTGTTGTGACGAATTCGCAAGGTCTTGATGCCGGTCTCGGCGATGTAACCGGCTTCGAGTTCCGCCATCACCTTGCGACTGTCGTTGCGCAAGGCCCGAGCCGCATCGAGATCGGCGTTGTGGCCCTCCCTGACGAAGCCGCCGTCTCGGCGCAACAGCGGCGGATCATCGACAAGCGCGGTCTCGAGCGCTGTGACCAGGGTCGCCGGTACCGCGCTCAACCGCTCGCACACCGATTGCAACTCGACAGGTAAAGCCAACGGGCCGGCCGTTTCGCCAAGTAAAGCGGCGGCATCGCGAGCAACGCCGATCGCATCGCGCACGGCGGCTACATCGCGCGGCCCACCCCGTCCGAAAGCCAGACGCGGCAAGGCGCGCGCCAGATCGGGCGCCGTACGAAGCTCAAAACGCACATCGTCGATGAGCCTGCGGTTGGTCACCAGGTAGGTGACAGCATCGAGCCTTGCGTCGATCGCACCCGAGTCGGTCAATGGGCTCGACAGCCGCGCTTGCAGCTCCCGCGCCCCGCCGGCCGTCACCGTCCGGTCGATGGCCCCCAAAAGTGTCGACGATTTCTCACCGGACACGGATTTGACGAGTTCCAGGCTCGCGCGGCTCGCCGCATCGATAGAAAGACCGGCGCCGCCTGCTCTCTTTGGCGCTCGAATGAGCGGTTTCCGACCCATTTGTGTCAGGTCGACGTACTTCAGAACGGCAGCGATCGCGGCAAGCTCGGCCCGCGAAAATGTGCCGAAGCCCGAGAGGTCGGCGACCCCGAGACACGCCTTCAGATCGCGAGCGCCGGCTTTGGGATCGAAATAAGCCGACGGGATCGGCGTCGGTTTGCCGCCTGAGTAGTCGACGGATCGCGTGAACATCGGGTCGGCCAGCAGCCCGTCCGGCGCCAGCACTTCGCCCGGCGCCAACCGGATCAACTCGCCCGCCAGATCGAGACCCGTCACCTCGGAGATCTCGAACTCGCCCGTCGAAATATCGAGCGAAGCGACGGCCAGCCGCGATTCCGCCGCCATGGCCCCGAGTTCGTGCGGCGTCTCGCAATAGACCGCAGTCAGGTAGTTGCGTGCCTTGGCATCGAGGAGAGCTTCTTCTGTCAGCGTCCCAGGCGTGACGAGACGCACGACGTCCCGCTTGACGACGGCCTTGGCGCCGCGCTTTCGCGCTTCGGCCGGATCCTCGAGCTGCTCGCAGACCGCGACGCGATAACCGTGCTTGATCAGACGTTGAAGATATTCGTCGGCCCGATGCACCGGCACGCCGCACATCGGAATATCCCGGCCCTGATGCTTGCCGCGTTTGGTCAGAACGATCGACAGGGCCTCTGAAGCCGCAACGGCATCTTCGAAAAAGAGTTCGTAGAAATCGCCCATCCGATACCAGAGCAGGCTATCGGGATTTGCCGCCTTGATCTCGAGATACTGCGCCATCACCGGTGTCGCATCGGCAAAGGCTGCGGGCTCGCCTTCGACGTGCGAGACTTCGGCTACGGCTTCGCTTGCGAATTCTGCCGGGCCGGGCTTGCGCGGTTTTTCGTTTCTGGACATCAGGATGTTCGTTCGAGTTCGACACGCCGGGCTTCATCGGGGATATTCTGAAGCCAGACGCCCCCGACCAAAGTCGAGGCCATCCATAGGTTGCGGACACGTCTCCCGCAACCTGTCGCGTCGGTTCGGATCAACAGATGTTGATTATGATCTGCATCGTGGCGCGCGGCCCACGGCCCCGGCGCGAATAATTGCTAGAAGTCATTACGCGTCGGCTGCAATCCGGCTTTTGGTTTCGTCCGGCGTGCCGTAATGCTCGAAATAGCGCGGATCGATCTTCTCCACCGGCATGATAATGAGCACATCGGTCGTGCCGAATTGCCGGTCGATGACAGCGCCATCGCCGACGAAAGCGCCAAGCCTGAGATAAGCCTTGATCAACGGCGGCATCGCCTTCATGGCGGCTTTGGCATCAAGAGAGCTTTTCGGAATAAGACCCATCTCAACATGAAGGGAATCGTGCGCGCGGCAGCGCCATTCGGCCGGCGCCAGCGCATGATGATGCAGGAAGCTCAGCGCCATTGCGTGCGTATTCGGATCGGTGCCTTCGAAGCTGGCGCAGCCGATCATTACATCGATGCGGTTCTCGCGGACATACGTCCAAAGACCGTGCCAGAGAAGCTCGACGGAGCGTTTGTTGCGATAGGGCGCAAGCACGCATGAGCGCCCAAGCTCCATGAAGCTGTAGTCGTGCGATTTTGCGCGAAGAAGGGCGCCAATATCGTACTCCGCCGCCGAGTAGAACCCCGGACCGCGCTCGGCGATTTCCTGCCGAAGAATGCGATAGGTGCCGACGACCTTCGGCCGTTCGGGGCGGCCGTGCCGGCGCGGCGTCGTCTGATCGAGATCGACGACGAGCAAATGATCGCAGATGGCATCGTAGGCGTCTTCGTCCCGGCGGCGAAACTGCGCAAGGCGCGTCGGAGTGGCCGACATCTCCTCGAAGAAAACCTGGTAGCGCAGCCGCTGTGCAAGTTTGATCTCCGACCACGTCCGCGCCAGACGGACCTCGAGATTGCCGACGCGGCCATAAACCTTCGGCTCTATATCGCGTGCAAATGCCGTGAGCCGGCGCGACTGCGATCTGAGAGCTTCCAACGCCGCAAGGCCGGGTGGAAATTTTACCGGGAATTCAGAGCGCCGCTTGCCGCGATCCGCAATCGCCTGCCACATCGCTGAAGAACCTCGCCAGTTGCCTTGCAATGCGGCTAGCACGATTCCGTGACAGTTTTGAGATTCGAATGCTGGCGCTCACGCCGCAGGCGACGTTTTGCCTATCCGCTGCGGAGCCCATCGCAGTAACAAATCTTCCAGATGCTGCGCATCGAAGGGCTTCGCTAGATAGTCATCCATGCCTGCCGCCCGGCAGCGTTCGCGGTCCTCGGGAAATGCATTGGCCGTCAGCGCAATGATCGGGGGGGAAGTTAGGCCCAGGTGCCCGTGCTCGGCGTAAAGCGATTTGATGGATTTTGCAGCCATCAGGCCGTCGATGCCCGGCATCAGTACGTCCATTAAAATGAGATCGAGAATAGGATTACGGCGCTCGATTGCTTCCCAAACGGCGGCGATCGCCGAACGACCATCCTTGACGACGATGGCTTTGCCCCCGGCGCGCTCGATGACTTTGCGGGAGAGTAGCGCATTGATTTCGTTGTCCTCGGCAACGAGCACGCTGAATGTGCCGCCTACGGGCGCCCGCCTTTCCTTGACCGGCTTTATGATCGCGCCTCGCGTCACCCTCGGCCGGGCAGCGATACCCGCCGCTCCACTTTCCGACTCCGCGATTTCGAAGCGCAAAACCGCGGTGAACGTCGCGCCCTCGTAAGGCGCACCGCGGGCAATGATGTCGCCACCCATCGCACGCGCCAGCCGCCGAGAAATCGCGAGACCAAGTCCGGTACCACCGGGCTGCCGGCCTGCGGCCACCTCGCCCTGCTCGAACTCCTGGAACAATTGCAGCATCATGTCGGACGGAAACCCGATTCCGGTATCCTCGACCTCGATCGCTATTCTGACCGAACCGCTAGGCGCAGTCTGACGCCGCGCCAAAGCGAGATGAAGCTTGACGCTGCCGTTGTCCGTGAACTTCACCGCATTGAAAAGCAGATTCAAAATAATCTGACGAACGCGCATTTCATCGCCGCGAACATGATCCGGAACATCCTCGGCCACTGTTGACGTCAGCAACAGACCTTTCGCGCTCGCTTGCGGTGCAACCAGCTGCACCGCTTGCGCCACGCAGGTTCTGAGTGAGAACGGCTCCTTGGAAATATCGAGCTTGCCGGCCTCGATCTTCGAAAAATCAAGAATATCGTCGATGAGACCGAGCAAGGCGCGCGCCGAATCTTCGACAGCGCGTGCATATGTTCGCTGCTCGTCATCGAGATGCGTATCGTGCATCAAACTGATCATGCCGAGGATACCCGTCATCGGCGTGCGGATTTCGTGGCTCATCGAAGCCAGAAAGCGCGATTTCGCGCGGCTCGCTGAATTGGCCTGGTCGCAAGCCTCTTTCAGCCCCTCTTCCGCCGCGCGTTCGAGGGTCACGTCACGGCCAACGCTTTGGACTTCCGGTTCGCCGAGATCGTTGCGAACTTTCGACTCGTCCCAGGCGATCCAGCGCTTACCGTTGCGCGTGCGCAAAAGTTCGAAGCGGCGATGATTGCCAGATGGCTTCGCCGGGACCTCCGTCCGAACGACAGGCGGCTGGAACATCGACCCAACCACGTCTTCGCGGCGAACGTCGAAGGCCTTGCAAAATGCGGCGTTGGCGAACACGACATGGCCGTCACCGGATCTCCGCACGATGAAATCCTGCTGCGCATCGAGAAACTGCCGATAGTGAGACGCGCAATCCGCGAGTTCCCAATGCGCGTCTTTGATTTCTTCGAGCTTTTCAATGTCCCCGTGTTTGCGGCCGCTAAAGCGGAACGCAATCGCGGAAAGCCACGTGCGCCACGTTTTCGGCCAACGCGCACGACGCGCAAGCGCCACAGGCGCAGAAGCGCCCGCCTCAGCGGAACGCGAGTGAGATGTTTCGTGAAACAATCCGGCCGGCCCCCTTCAAACGTGCGGCCGACACTCGTCCTCTGACGTTTTATAAAATCTTAAGGAATGTAGTTAACCGCCAAATCCGATCTAAAGTCGTGGCCAATTCCTTTAAATTTATCATGCTTGCAATTTTGTCGGGAACGGCACTAGCGGCGCTTCAGATCTTCGTCCGTCAGCTTGCGCGCCGCGTCCTCGATCATCAACGGAACGCCATTCCGAATTGGAAAGGCCAGGCCGGCTGCTGTGCTGATCAGCTCTTTTGCCGCCGCATCGTAGATCAATGTCGTCTTCGTCAGCGGACAAACCAGCAGTTCGAGCAGCTTCGGATCAACGGCGTTCGCTTGGCTGTCTTGCGTTTCAATACTATCCGCCGCCATCGTTCAGCGCTCCTCAGCCCGGTCGATTATTGCAGCGTCGTGCCGCTGCTGCCGTTCGTCGCCAGATCGATTTCGGCAAGCGCGACGAGAACTTCGGCGCGCGATCGCAAATCCTTTGCTTCGAGCAAAGCCTGCTTTTCTTCAGGACCATACGGGCACATCACCGACAACGCATTGATCAGAAATTCGTTCGAGGCGCGCTGGATAGTCGCCCAATCGGTCTTTAGACGATTGGCCTCGAGGTAGGTCTTGAGCACGCGCAGAAGGTTCTGCCGATCGACGAGTTCCTCTCCCAGTCCCTCGGTCAGATCGCTGGCGAACCTGTCGTAGCTGACGCTCATGATGCGATAGGGTGCGTCCGCCTCCGTTTCGCCAAGGCACTCGAAGCGCACGATGCCCGTCAACGTGATGATCAAACGCCCATCGTCCAGCTCCTGATAGGACGTCACGCGACCGGCGCAACCGACCGAGCGCAGAAGTGCCGTTTTTTCCAGCGGACTTTCCTGGTCGTCGTCATCTGAAACGACTGGTTGCAGAATACCGATGACCCGGGCGCCCGACATCACGGCCTCGATCATCTCGAGATAGCGGGGCTCGAAGATATTCAGCGGCAGTGTCGCGCGCGGCAACAGGATGGCGCCGCGGAGCGGAAATACAGGAATCCGCGGCGGCAAATCGGCCGGGCGCCGATAGCGATCCGTAAGTGTCACGTCGCATTGTCTCCGCTGGGCGGTCGCAAATTCAACTGAAAAGCGTCGTTGATAGCCGCCGGCGTCCCTCCGCGACCAACGGCTCCTTGGGGCCCCACGCATCGAAAAGCTGCAGAAGTTGCTTGCGCGCTGCCTCTTCGTTCCATTGGCGGTCTATCCTGACGAGATCGAGCAGAAGATCAAGAGCTTCGGCCCTCTCGCCATTCGCCGCAAGGCCAACGGCAAGGTCGAAACGCGCCTGATGATCCCCGGAATCGTAGCTGAGCCGCTTCCTCAACGCGCTCAGATCACCGGCGCCGGCGCCCTTTTCTGCGAGCAGGATCGCCGCCTCAATACTTTTGACGGCCGCAATCTCTCTCTTGTCAGGCGGCACGAGCGCAAGGGTCTGCTTGGCCCGCTCGACGTCGCCACTTTTCATATAGCACGACGCAAGGCCCGCCAGGGCTTCGGCATTCGTGCGATCCTCCTGCAGGACGGTCGCGAAGATTTCTGCCGCACCCTGAAGATCGCCTTGCTCCAGCAATTCCTCGCCAGCTTTCAAAACCTCTCCTAGCCCCAGCTCGGCATCGTCAGCAACGAGGCGATCGATGAACGCCTTGATCGCACTTTCGGGCTGAACGCCGACGAAGCCGTCGATCGGCTGTCCATCGCGAAACGCCAGCACCGTCGGCAACGACTGCACACGCAGCTGCGCGGCCACGGCCTGGTTCTCGTCGACGTTGATCTTCACGAGCCGGACTTTGCCGTTATAGCTGCGAACGATTCTCTCGATGAGCGGCGTCAACTGCTTGCACGGGCCGCACCAGGACGCCCAGAAATCGATGACGACAGGGACCGACTTCGAGGCGTCGATCACATCGGCCTTGAATGATGCGGTCGTAGCATCCTTGATTGTATCCGCCGCACCGGGCTGACCCGGCGCGGGCTTTTTCGTACCAAAGTCCATTGGCTCAATCTCCTCGCCGCCCACAATTCATGCGGCGGTCAGTACCATGACTCGCGGTTCATGGCCGGTCGTGCGAATGAACCGCAAAAGGTCGTCACGCGCAATGTTGGTCGTTGCGGTGTTTTCAAGCGGGTGACAGTTCACGCGGTCGTCGGCCATCAGCGCCTGATCGAATACGACCTTCACGCGCCTTGCGACATCGTTGACGACGGCGAATGCCGTGACGGAACCGGGTGTCACGCCGAGCGCTTCCATCAGCAGTTCGGGCTTGCCGAACGAGAACCGCCCGGCGCCAAGACGCTTTGATAAGGCTTTGAGATCGACGCGTGTTGTGCTTTTGGCAACAACGAGAACAAGCGTGCCCTCATCATCCTTAAGAAAGAGGTTCTTCGTGTGCCCGCCGGCCAGTGGAATTTCGATCGAGCTGCTGTCCGCCACCGTGAATGCCGGCGGGTGCTCTATCGTCTGGGTCTCGATGCCAAGACTGGCTAGTTGCGCAAAGAGCTGATTGCGAGTGAGGCGCATTTTGGTCGTAATTCTCCAACTTGCATGCTGCAAGACGCCGTTCGAGCCGCCTCGACGCTTTCGGTAGCAGCCGCCTTTACGGAGGTCGACCCAGCCCTTGCATTGGTTTGGCACTTGCGCCATAAGGCGTGTCTCCCAGCGCCGCAAGGTGCTGACGAAACTGGAAATGCGGGTGTAGCTCAGGGGTAGAGCACGACCTTGCCAAGGTCGGGGTCGAGGGTTCGAATCCCTTCGCCCGCTCCAGTTGCGGTCTCGTTCTACGGCTGCAATCGGCGCGACAAAAAGGGCGCACCCACGGGTGCGCCCTTTGTCATAGGCGTCGCGCGGACTTTCTTACCAGCGATCAAAACCTGGGCGTGACCGCGACCAGGCGTACCCACCGGCTCGAACGAGCACCGTCTCGCGAGCCACACCGACAACCGGGGGATGATAGAACACGCCCACGGAGGCGGGCCGGACGACGACCGACCGACTGTACAACGCATGGACCGGCGGCTCGTAAACACGTTGAGCACTGCCCGGCCGGATGAGCACGGGCACCGCGACGGTCCCGTAAACCGGGGCCGTCCTGTGTGCGATACGGCGCGCTGGTGACACAATAACTTCACGGACGACCGTGCGCGTCTCCGGTGATCCAACGACCTTGCAAAGTTTTTCGCGACCGAACAGATCGCGGCGGCGTTCCCACCGGATGCCGCCCCGAGAGACGACAACCCTTTGCGTGACCCGCCGGGTGATGGGCGGAATCACGTCATAGGTTCGGCTCGCGGGCGCTACGACGACGCGTTGCAGCCTCGTGCCGTAAACGGGTGGAGTCATCGTCCAACGCCAGCGGCCAGGCCGCACCTCAACCGGTGTCGTGTAGCGTCCGTATAGCGCAGGCGCCGGCACCACCTCGCGCCAGCCGGGGCTAACCAGAACAGGCCTCGTCCGCGTCGCATAAACGTCTGGCAGCCGCACCTTGTTGTAGCATTCGATGGTGCGATCGCCGCAGCCATCGCCGAAAGCGAGAGTTGGACTTGCCGCGACGATGCTAAGTGCGACGGCTATGCAGGCCGACGCCGCAAACTTCCACATTTCGGACCTCATGAGAAACAAACACCAGGGTGCCCTGCCCACCAACCCCGTCAAAGAAGAGATAAATCGTGCAGATCGGACGCGGAAACCGGTCTGTTCGATCGGCTATTCAGCAAGTAGCCGCCTGATGCGAGTCTACCCGAAGGCTTGTTATTTCCGAAGTCTTGGCCGGAAGCTTGGTAAAGCTGTTAAACGTTGTAGAGGCGTCAAGTATTCGTACGATCACTTGAATAGAACCGCGTAAACTCATACGACGGTTGGCGAGGCTTCGAGGCCGAGAGTTCATTGCCCAAGCTGTCGATATAAAAGGATGGTCCGAGTCATGAACCAAACTGCAAACGGCTTTGTCGTACGTCCGCTTGGATTTCTCGCGGTCATCATCGCAGCGCTCGCCATTTCCGGCTGCGGCGTCAACAACATCCCGACCTACGAGCAATCGGCCAAAGCCGCGTGGAGCGAAGTCCTCAACCAGTACAAGCGCCGCACGGATTTGATCCCGAACCTCGTCGAGTCCGTGAAGGGTTTCGCCGATCAGGAAAAATCCGTACTGACCGAAGTGACCGAAGCCCGCAAGCAGGCGACGAACATTCAATTGCCTCCCGATATTCTGACGAACCCCGAGGCGATGAAGAAATTCCAGGATGCTCAGGCGACGCTCGGCGGCGCACTCGGCAGGCTGATGGCGGTCGTTGAGCGTTACCCCGACATCAAATCAGGTCAGAACTTCCTGGCGTTGCAGAGCGAGCTTTCCGGAACCGAAAACCGCATCGCCATAGCCCGGCGCGATTACATTCAGTCCGTCAGAGCTTTCAACACCGAGATCACGACGATCCCCGGGCGCTGGTGGAAAGCGATCCTCTATCCGCAGGCCAAGGAAATGGCGGCATTCGACATCCCGGCCGAAGATCAGAAGGTGCCGAAAGTCGATTTCAGCAAGCCGTAACGCCGAGGCGCCCTAACATCAGCAGGAATGTCTCCGATGGCAGGCGCCGCGATCGCCACTCGGTCTTGGGCGTTACGAGATCAGCCTCGCAGCGGTGTCCGCAAATGCTTGCTGATGGCGCTGGTTGCGCTTGTCGCGCTCATTTCTCCGGTGATCGCGGAACCGACTTATCCCGAGCTTACCGGCAGAATTACCGATCAGGCGGGGCTATTGACGGCGGCCGATAAGGCCGACATCGAGAGTCAGCTTGCTTCCCTCGAACAGACTTCGACCGACCAGCTCGCGGTCGTGACGGTCAAGTCGCTCGACGGCTACTCGATCGAGGATTACGGCATCGGCCTCGCCCGCAAGTGGGGCATCGGACAGAAGGGCAAGGATAACGGCATCCTGCTCATCGTCGCGCCGAACGACCGCAAAGTCCGTATCGAAGTCGGCCGCCGGCTCGAGCCGATGATGACCGATACTATGTCGACGCTCATTATCGAAAACGCGATCCTGCCGAAATTTCGGCGCGGCGATTTCGGCGGCGGCATCAAGGACGGCGTGCGCGATATCAAGACCGTTCTGCTTGGCGACGCTGAGGAAGTGAAGCAGCGCGCCGGAGGCGCACGCAACCCTCAAAACGATCCGACCGTGATGCTGCATGTGATCATCTGGCTACTGATCGTGGCACTGATTGTCTGGATCAATTATCGCAATCTGCGCAGCGTCGGCGCCGGCCAGACGATGGGACCAGATGGCCGACGCCGCATGCGACGCAACGGCGGCATTATCGTGATTCCCGGCGGGTCGGGAAATTGGGGTGGCGGCTGGTCGGGCGGCGGCAGCGGTGGCGGTGGTTGGTCCGGCGGCGGTGGCGACTTCGGCGGCGGCGGAGCTTCAGGTGGCTGGTAGCAATGACGACTGAACAGCAAACCGGCGGATGCGAACAATGAACTTCATCAGCGCCAAAGACGCCGAACGGATCTCCGCGGCCATTACGGACGCAGAGCGCGCCACATCGGGAGAGATCGTTGCCGTTGTTGCCGAGCAAAGCAGCCGCTATCAGCACATACCCTTCATGTGGGCGGCTCTGCTGGCGCTGATCATTCCGTGGCCCCTCATCCATTTTACTTGGATGAATGTGCAATGGATTTTTCTAATCCAGCTGCTGGTATTTCTCGCGCTTCTGGTGCTCGCGTGGCCTGCCAAAGTGCGGATGGCGCTGGTGCCGAAGTCAATCGCGAATGCCAACGCCCGGCGCCGGGCCAGCGAGCAATTTCTTGCCCAGAACCTGCACACGACGACCGGCCGGACCGGCGTGCTGATTTTCGTTTCAACCGCTGAGCAGCGCGTCGAGATCATCGCCGATAGCGGTATCGACGCGAAGGTGCCGAAGGGGACGTGGCAAAACATCGTCGATGACTTCACGCGCGAGATCGGCGAAGGACGCGCGGTCGACGGCTTCGTTCACGCTATCGAACGGATCGGCCGCCATCTCGCCCAGCATTTCCCGCCGGGCTCTCGAGACCCCAACGAACTCTCCGACCATCTGATCGTTTTGCGGAACTGACGCCGTTTCGTGCTAGTGACGCCAGACGGTTGAAAAAGCATCGGAGGGGGACGACGATGTCGACGGTTGATCTCGGCAGTTTAGCGGCCGAAAGAGCATCGACGCTCACCGGAGACGTTGTTCGGGCGCCGCTTCGAGCGCGCACCTCATGGATGCTGTTCGACTGGGCGACGCAGCCGCACTACACGCTGGTGCAGACGTTTCTTTTCGCGCCCTATTTCGCCAACGCCATCGTCGATAACTCGGTCTGCGGTACGCTCATTGCGCAAGGCAGCGAGAAGGCGGCCTGTGGTCAGGCACTCTGGGGCTACGCAGCATCTGTTGCGGGCCTCTTGATCGCCATCGTCAGCCCGTTCCTCGGCGCAGCCGCCGACGGTCGCGGCGCTCGCAAGCCCTGGATGGCCGGGCTCTCATTGGTTTTTCTCGCTGGATTGAGCACGTTGTGGCTCGGCCAACCCGGTATCGGCTTTTCGACGATCCTGATCGTGCTTGGAGGCTTCGTCGCGGCAACGCTGGCCGCTGAATTAATGAGCGTCTTTTCGAATGCAATCATGACCGGCCTCGTCCCGAAGGCCGAGCTGGGGCGCCTCTCGGGTAACGGCTGGGCCGTCGGCTATTTCGGCGGACTGGCGAGCCTCGCACTCGTAGCGGGCTTCCTCGTGCCGATGCCGGGCGAGGCCAAAACGCTGTTGGGATTCGATCCACTTTTGCATCTCGACACGGTCGCGCATCAAGCCGACCGCATCACTGGGCCGTTTGCGGCCATCTGGTTTGCGATCTTCATCATTCCGTTTTTTCTGTTCGTCCCTGACCGGCGCCCAGCGGCGGCGCTCGCCCATCCGAAGCGATCGGCGGCGGCTGAACTATGGGACACGCTCAAGTCATTGCCGTCGATGCCGAGCCTGTTGATCTTTCTGCTCGCCCGCATGCTCTACACCGATGGCCTCACCGCCATCTTTGCATTCGGCGGCATTTACGGAGCATCCGTCTTCGGATGGGGGCCGCTGGAGCTTGGCATCTTCGGTATTGTGCTGACGCTCGTCGGTGCCTTCGGCGCCCTGATCGGCGGCGGCCTTGACGATCGGCTCGGTCCCAAGACGGTGATCGTGTTCGCGCTACTGGCGTTGATCGCAGGCGCCGTCGGCATTCTCTCGGTCGACAAGACGCATATCCTGTTCACGACGGACGTTGCCGAGAAAATCGCCGGTTCAAAGCCGTTCTCGGCCATAGGCGAACAGGTGTTCTTGGGATTTGCAATTCTCGTCGGCCTCGTCGCCGCGCCGGTGCAGGCGGCAAGCCGCTCGCTGCTGGCCCGTTTGGCACCGGCTGAAAAAATCACGCAATACTTCGGGCTCTTCGCATTCTCGGGGAAAGTCACCGCGTTTCTGGCGCCGTTTGCGGTCGCCCTCGTGACACAGGAAACCGGCAGCCAACGCATCGGCATGTCGGCCGTGCTGGCGTTCCTACTCGTCGGCGTCGTGATGATGCTGTTCGTTCGAACGGGCGCGCGATCGAACTAGTCGCGATCCGCTAATGTCGGAAGTGCCGCGTGCCGGTGAAGACCATCGCTAGGCCGCGCTCGTCGGCAGCTTTGATGACATCCTCATCGCGCATCGATCCCCCCGGCTGGATGACGGCAGTGACGCCCGCCTCGGCCGCCGTAATGAGACCATCGGCAAACGGGAAAAATGCATCGGAGGCGACGACCGCACCGACGGTCAACGGCGCGTCGAGCCCTCGCGTCTTCGCGGCTTCGGCCGCTTTCCAGGCTGCGATGCGAGCAGAATCGACGCGGCTCATTTGACCGGCGCCGATGCCGACTGTTGCTCCGTCCTTGGCATAGACAATGGCGTTCGATTTGACGTGCTTTGCAACCTTGAACGCGAACTTCATGTCCGAGAGTTCAGCTGCCGATGGTTTGCGCTTCGAAACGACCGTCAACTCCAAATCATCGGCGTTGCGCGCGTCGCGCGATTGAACGAGGAAGCCACCGGCCACCGACTTGACGAGCAAGCCGGGCGCGCGCGAATCCGCGAGACCGCCGGTCAGCAAGAGCCGCAAATTTTTCTTCGCCGCAAAGATCGCTTTCGCTTCGTCCGTGGCGTCGGGTGCTATCACGACCTCGGTAAAGATCTTGGTGATCTCCTCTGCTGAGGCGCGATCGATCGGCTGATTGAGAGCGATGATGCCGCCGAAGGCGCTGACCGGATCGGACTCCAAGGCATTTAGATACGCATCCTTGAGCGTCTGCCCGACCGCGACACCGCACGGATTGGCGTGCTTGATGATGGCGACGGCAGGTGTCTTGGCGTCGAATTCGCAAACGAGTTGAAACGCTGCGTCCGTGTCGTTGATGTTGTTATAGGAGAGTTCCTTGCCTTGCAGCTGATTGGCCGTCGCGACGCCGGTTTGGCTGCAGTCGGAAACATAAAGCGCCGCCGCCTGATGCGCGTTCTCGCCGTAGCGCAGCGCTTGCCCGAGCCTGCCGCCGAAGGCCCGCCACTCGGGTGTTTCGGATTTGAGCTCTGTCGCAAACCAGTTGCTGATCGCCGCGTCATAGGCGGCCGAACGCGCGAACGCCTTGGCCGCGAATTCTTTGCGAAATGCCAGCGTCGTCGCACTGTTGTTCGCGGCGATTTCCGCAAGCAGGCGCTCGTAATCCTCGACCTCGACGACGACCGTGACACTCTCATGGTTCTTCGCCGCTGCCCGGATCATCGCCGGTCCGCCGACGTCGATGTTCTCGACGCACGCGTCGTAACCCGAACCCTTCAACACCGTTGCCTCGAACGGATAGAGATTGACGACTAGAAGATCGATCGGCGGGATTGCATGCTCGCTGGCGGACTTGTCGTGCTCGGCGTTGCCGCGGATCGCCAGCAACCCACCATGTACGCGCGGATGCAGCGTCTTCACGCGGCCGTCCATCATTTCCGGAAAGCCGGTCAACTCGGAAACGTCAGCGACGGCGAGACCGGCCGCCTTCAGTGCCGCCGCCGTGCCGCCCGTCGAGACGATCTCGATGCCGTGCGCTTTCAAGGCGGTCGCGAACGCTACGAGACCGGTCTTGTCGGAG
>NZ_DATNBA010000112.1:0-6447 GCF_035572195.1 Hyphomicrobium sp.
TGCGGAACCGAGCCCGAGATACCTTGGCTTGCAGTCGTGCATGTACCGGAAGACCCAGGAGCGGGCCCCGCTTGGCTTCACCCTCAGATAGAGCCCAGCGCCGTCTGGGTAGAGGCCCGGCTTCTTGATGTTCGAGGCAGAGATAGCGGTGAGGCGATGAGTTGTTTTCGGCATCCCTGGGTCCACAAATTGGTCCACAAACGCGAGGCCGATGGTAGACGATTTCCGCCGACGTCAATAGACGTCAGAAAGCACTTTTCCTTGATTTTGTTGGGATTTCAGAAGCACCAAACGACGCCAATCGACACTGACAGACAGGGACTTGGTGGAGAGGGCTGGATTCGAACCAGCGTAGGCGAAGCCAACGGATTTACAGTCCGTCCCCTTTAGCCACTCGGGCACCTCTCCATGGGATGCGGAATATCCGCGATCCAAACGAAAGCGCCCTGCCGGTGCGGGCAGGGCCTACGTCCGCGTTATCTTCATGGGGCCCTTCCCTGTCAATCGGAAAAGCTGCAAGGTCACCCGAGCGCGCGCATCCTGGCCGCCGCCCAATCGACTATCGCCGCTCTAAGTTAAAGACCGAGGCTAATCCTGACAAACGAACGCATTAAGAAACCGTGGCGCGACAAGAAGCGCCCCGCTGGTTTTTCCGGTGCTCGGCATGGCGCGTCGTCGCACGCAAAATCGGCACGACGGGGAACCCATGCTGCGGTCATAACCAGCGAAGACGGTCCGCTTCGGCTGTTCGGTCTGCATGCGGTCGAGGCGGCACTTAAAAATCCCGCCCGTCGCGCCAATCGCTTGCTCCTCACTGAAAATGCCGAGCGCCGGCTGACCGAGGCCGTCGGACCCATCAAGCTCGCGATCGAACGCGTAACACCGCGCGACCTCGATCGCCTGCTCGGTTCCGACACGGTGCATCAAGGCGCAATGCTCGAAACGGAGCTGTTGCCGGAGCCCGAATGGAGCGATCTGGCAAATAGCGCGAACGGACGGCCGCTGATCGTCCTCGATCAGGTCACTGACCCGCACAACGTCGGCGCCATATTGAGATCGTCAGCCGTGTTCGGCGCCAGCGGCCTCGTAATGACGCGGCGGCACAGCCCCCCGTTGAATGGCGTCCTCGCCAAATCGGCATCCGGCGCGCTTGAGCTCGTCCCGGTGGCGCTGGTGGCCAATCTGTCGCGAGCGTTGGACGAATTGAAGTCGGCGGGCTTCACGATCGTCGGGCTGGACGGCGACGCCGAACAAAGCATCGAAGACATCGACTGGTCGCACCCGACCGCGCTGGTGATGGGTTCGGAAGGCAAGGGCTTGCGCGAACTCACGCGTAAAACGTGCGATAGCCTCGCCCGCATCACGACCGATGGTCCCGTCGCCAGCCTCAACGTCTCGAACGCAGCGGCGGTGGCACTGCATACGGCCATGCTGGCGCGGCGAAAATGAATTCAGCCGGTGCACGGTTGCACCGGCTGAAATTGTCTCAGGCAAAGTCCAGTCGCTCAGTCGCAGACCAACGGACGGTCGCAAATATAGCGGCCGCCGCGGCAGACGGTGTCGCCATACTCGTTTTCGAAACAACGCCGATGCGACCAATGGCATTCGCGTGGTCCGCGGAAGCAGCCATCGTCGTACCGTGAATAGTAGCGCGGCCCATAGTAGTCGTGGGCTCCCGCAGCGGCGCCCAGAATGCCGAGGCCGATGATGCCAGCGGCAACACCAACTCCAACACCGACGCCGCGGCCGCCGGCTTCAGCCTGCGGTGCAACGGCGAACGTCATGGCGGCCACCATCGTCAGCGCCATCAGCGCATTCGCAAATTTTTTAATCATGGGTCTCTCCCCAAGCTCGTGACCGCTGCTGCGCGGCCACGAATCCAGATTCACCGATTCCCTCGGAGTAGCTAAGCGTCTCACAAACCAAATGAATGTGGCGTGAACGCGAAATGCGCGAGACACCGCGATGGCTTCAACCGGTGTTTGCTTTTTCAGCCGGTGAGAATAATCACCAGTCTCCGCGACGGTGACCGCCATAATGCCGGCGGTGCCACTCAACGTGGTAGTAGCGCTTCTTCCACGCTCCCCACGACGCGTAATAGGGCGGCAGGGTCCCCTTGAAGCGGTCGATCCGTGGCGGACCCCACTGGCCCGAATTGTAATAGGGGTAGTACCCGCGCGGGTCGTAGAAGTAGGAGTAGCGGTCATTCAGATATCCGCGAGGATAACGAGACGAGTAATCCCACTGCCCGTTCTCGTGTGACCAACCCGTTTGGCTGCGGTTATCCGGGCTATTCAAATCGAATGCCGAGGCGGACTGGCTGACTGTCACGAAAGCCGCCGTGATTGCGGCCAGTGCCATCAACGATTTGACACGCATGACGAAAGCTCCCGGCTGGAGGCGACGGAGCATGGCAAAAGAGCTCCGCGATCGATTCTGTAACCGTTACCTCGAATCGCTGCCTAGATTAGCTAAAGAACGACGAAAGGCCACACATGTTCGCCGCGACGTTGCGCAATTCAGCAATGCCGTAGCATCTTCGCTTCATTCCCTGAGCCTAAAACGCATTGCGGCTGGCTTTCGGCGAGATCAGGGTCAGAAGAATGATGTAAAGGTCGAATCCCACCGAGCAGTTATCGATGTAATAGAGGTCGTGATCGACCCTCCGGCGCATCGCCTCGTCCGTGTCGGTGGCGCCGCGGAAGCCGTTAACCTGCGCCCACCCGGTGATTCCGGGCTTCACGTTCAGCCGCCGCGGATAGTCGGCGATCCGCTTCTCGAAAAAGCGATCATGCGCGACGGCGTGCGGGCGCGGCCCGACAAGCGACATCTCACCCCTTAGGACATTGAGCAGCTGCGGCAGTTCATCGAGCGAGGTTCGGCGCAGCAACCTGCCAATGCCTGTGACGCGCTGGTCGTTCTCCGTTGCCTGCTGAACGGTGTCGCCGTCATCGAGCGTCGTCATCGTGCGAAATTTCCATATCTGGAATTCCGCCAGGTTGTAGCCACGACGGCGTTGTCTGAAGAAAACCGGTCCGCGGCTGTCAAATTTGATGAGCACGGCGACGGCGACGAACAGCGGGCTTAAGAGAATAAGTGCGATTGCCGAGACGAGCACGTCGAACCAGCGCTTTGCCGTGGCCTCGAACTGACTGAGCGGCGCACGGGTCAGAGACAGAGCCGCGGCCTGGCCGAACCGGGCAATGCGAGCATCCTTGAATCGGCCGAGAAGACCGCCGGCACTTAGATGGATTGCGACCGGCAGAACGCTGAACGCATTGACGGATCGCTCGAGGAAATCCGGACCCGCAAGCGAATCCGAGATTATGATGTCTTCGATGCCGAGGGCGCGCGCATTTCCGACGGCAGCATGGAGAGCGCTGTCGATTTCAGTCGCGTCATGGGCGACGTGCGGAAGAGCGACGCGCGCCACGATGAGAAATCCGGCGGCGCTTTCGATCTCGCGTTCCATACTCGCGATATCGAGATCGGTCGCGACGATCATCAGCTTGCGTCGGCGTACCCAGCCCCATGCAATCAGCCGGCCCATCCCGCGATTGAGCGCCGCGTTGAGCATGATCGCCGTCGCGAAGCCCGAGATATAGAAGAGTACCAGCCACGCGCGCGAGAATAACTGCGTGCTTTTCGTCAGGAAGCCGATGACGGCGATGCCGACGAAAGCCAAATTCCAGACGAGGAATAAACGACCCGGACTACGTCGCCCCTCGAGCAGACTTTCAATTCCGTATTCATCGCGAATAAAGAACGCCAAGCCATAAGCAAGCCCCGTAAGACTGCCGACCGCCGCATAGTTTTCGATCGAACCGGGCGCACCGTAGACGGCGTAGTGGTAGGCGAGACCCGTCGCGATGGCGACGGCGACGATCGATGTGAGTTCGATGATGAATGCGGCGCCCGAGAAGCTCGAATGCGTCAATGCAAAACGAGAAAATCCAACGACATTCCGAGATGAAAGCTGATGAACGCTGCCAAACACCCGGTACAGATCCTTGTCTCTATATGAGCAGGTGAAATTCCCCCGCCTACAATAGGCGATGCACAATCCAGGCCTTTATAGTCGTGCAGCGAATTGCGCTTCCATTTAGCGCATCGTGCACATGCACTCGGAAGCATCTGGCCGCGCGGTAAGCACATCTCGCCTCGCATTAACGATCGCGGCTTAGTGACCGCACCGTTGTGACGGTCGCAATTGACGGGGCTTCGTCGCCCGATTTGCAATCGCATGCTGGCACCATGTCCAGATGACGCGACCCGCCGGGCATGTCCCTTGCACCAGACTTTATTGACGGGTCGCACGGTTGTGGCCGACGCCTCCAAAAGGCATCGACTGCAGCCGAGCACGCGGCCGTGTCTGTAATTAGAACATTCGGAGCAAAAAATGGCACAGTTCGAGGCGCGCCTTAACGCCGTATCAATTGCGCCATTTTCACCGCGCCTTTCCCGGCTCCGCAGAAAGTCAATGACCGGAAGCATTAGCTCAAATTCCTCGAGCGACGCACAACGCGCGCAGAACGGCGACACGGATCTCGGCAGCTTTCTTTTGATCCTGCGTCGCAACTTCGGGAAAATCCTGGCGGCGACGCTGCTGTCTTTAATACTGGCCGGCTTCTATCTTGCCATCGCCAAGCCGATGTACACGACGTCCGCCTCACTGTTCATCGATCCCAGGAATCGCAAAGTCGTAACCGACGAGGTCGCACAGGGCGGATACGGAACGGATCTGGCTCTCGTCGAAAGCCAGGCCTCGATCATCACATCGGATGAGGTGCTGAAACGCGTCGTCGACAAGATGCACCTCGCGGGCGATCCAGATTATGCCCCCGCCTATGGTCAAGGCCTGCTGTCGAAGATCAAGGGCCTCGTCATCAAGCGCCCGGCCCCGCCGGATCCGGCAACGCTGGCGCTGAATACCCTGGCGGACTCGATCAAGGTGAAGCGGGCGCAGAAGACTTACGTCGTCGATCTCGAAGTGACGGCATCGACGCCCGCTAAGGCGGCGGGTGTCGCGCAAGGCGTGCTCAATGCGTATCTTGCCGACCAGACCGCCGCGAAAAGCGATCAAGCCAAGCACGCCAACGCCCTGATCGACGCACGCCTTGGCGAATTGCGCGAACAGGTGCGCGCCGCCGAAACACGCTCAGACGATTATAAGCGATCCAACAAGCTCTTGACGTCAGAAGGTGGCGCCGTCACCGAACAGCAGTTGACCAAGCTCAACGGCGAGCTTGCGACGGCACGCGCCGTCACGGCCGAGAACAAGGCGCGCTACGACCAGGTTCAATTGGCACTCAAGTCTCCCGGCGGCTCCGCCGTACTTCCCGATGCCATTCGCTCTGGCCTTATCCAGAAGCTTCGCGAGCAGTATGCCCAGGTCGCTCGACGCGAAGCTGCGCTCGCCTCGCAGTTGCAAAATCGTCATCCGGTGCTGATCGAGGTGCGTTCGCAGCTTGCCGCGGTCAAGACGCAGATCAACGCCGAACTGCAACGCATCGCGACCGGCGCCGAAGGCGAATATCAGATCGCCCTCAGTCGTGAACGCGACATCGGCGCTCAGCTCGAGAAGACGAAGGAAGAGGTCCGCCGGGCGAACACGGCGCAAATCAAGGCGCGCGAACTCGAACAGGACGTGACGACGAGCCGCGAGCTGATGGGCGTGTTCCTGCAGCGCGCCAAGGAGACGCAAGAGCAACAGAATATTTCCACCCCAGATGCGCGTGTCATCACGCCACCGTCGGTGCCGACAAGGCCATCGAAGCCGTTCCCTCTTCTCATTCTCGGATTGGGATTGATCGGCGGCCTCGGCCTCGGCGTGGCGTGGGCCTTGGTTTCCGACCACCTCGACGACAGCATGCATTCGGCGGCCGAGTTCGGCGACGTAACTCGTCTCGCGAATATCTCCACCATTCCGGCGCTGCGAGGCTCGTCAGTTCTCGTGTTGGGCCGAGCGAAAGAGACCGCTGACGTGCCGCAGTCTGCCCAGTTCAAGGATCTGCTGCTCGCCATTGCCGATACCAAAGGCGAGCGCGCAGCGGCTTATAGGCAAGCCGTGCTGCGGCTTTTGTCGACGATCAAAAGTCATCAGCGTCCAGGACGCCCCCATACGGTGATGATGGTTTCGCCGCGCTCTGGCGCCGGCAACTCTGCAACCGCGCTCGCCGTTGGCTACGCCGCAGCGCTCGCCGGAGATCGCGTCCTGCTCGTCGATGCAACGTCCGTCAATCCGGAGTTGTCGACGATTTTCGCGACGACGCTGAAGGCCACGAACGTCGTCATCCTGGATAGCAAGGATCACCTGAACCAGATAACGACGCGCGATACGCGGACCGGCCTCGCGTTCCTGCCGATCGCGCTGGCCGACCTGCGATCTCTGAGAACGCAACAGCGTCACCGTCTCGTCGCCGGTCTCAATGGTCTCAGCCAGAACTA
>NZ_DATNBA010000113.1:0-21394 GCF_035572195.1 Hyphomicrobium sp.
GAATCCAAAGCCAGCGGGGAGGGCCGTTTTGGCGACGTCTTCCATCATCTTGATGGCGTCGCCAGTGGCGTAGCCATGCTGTAACTGCACTTGGACTTCGGCGGCCGGATAGAGATTGTAACGCGGTACGCGGTAGGCGCCCGTCGAGCCTTTGAAGGTCGCGACAGAGCCGATCGGTACCATGTCACCTCTATTGTTGCGCGTCTTCAGGTTGGCGACGTCGCGCAGCGATAGCCGGAACGGATTGTCGGCCTGCGCCGTGACACGGTAGGTGCGGCCAAGGATGTTGAAGTCATTGACGAACGCCGAGCCCATGTAGACGGAAAGTGTTTCGAAGACACGGCTGATCGCCACGCCAAGCTGCTCGGCTTTCGTACGGTCGATGTCGGCATACACTTCGGGCGTGCGGACATTGAAGAGCGTGAACGACTGCGCGACGCCCGGCTTTTGGCCGGTCGTGCCGGCCATGGCCCATGCCGCAGCCTCAAGCGCCGGCAGTCCGCGTCCGGCCTTGTCCTGGACGTAACCCTTCAAGCCGCCGCCGGTGCCGATGCCTGGAACGGAGGGCGGTTCAAGGACGAATACAAACGCCTCCTTCAGCTTGCTCAACTGCTCGCGGAGATCGTTTAGAATGCGGTCTTTTGTGAGCCCGGCAGCGACGCGCTCTTCGAACGGCGCGAGATTGACGAAAATGACGCCCGTGTTCGGCGCGTTGGTGAACGTTGCGCCGTCGAAACCTACGAACGCCACCGAGTGCGTCGCTCCAGGCCGCGTCAGAATGATGTCGGAGGCTTTGCGGATGACGGCATCCGTCCGGTCGAGCGTCGATCCGGGAGGAAGCTGCAGGGCCACGATCAGATAGGCGCGATCGAGCGGCGGAATGAGGCCTGTCGGCGTAGCCGCCAGCCGATTGTAAGTCATATAAAGCAGCCCGGCATAGGCGACGAGCAGGATCAGGCCGATGCGGATCAGTTTGCTCGTCAGCCAAGCGTAGCCGTGCGACAGGCTTCCGAATGCCCAGTTGAAGCCGCGAAAGAACGCGCGCAGCGGTACGCCGAGGTAGTAGACAATCGTGCGCGGCTTGTCGCGGTCATGTACATGCGGCTTCAGCAACAGCGCCGCCATTGCAGGCGAAAGCGACAGCGACACGATCAACGAGATTGCGGTCGAGGCTGCGATCGTTATCGCGAACTGCTTGAAGAACGTTCCCTGCAATCCGGTGATGAAGGCAGTCGGCAAAAAGACGCCTATGAGAACGAGGGAAATCGCGATCAACGCGGTTCCGACTTCGTCCATCGTTTTGTGGGCGGCTTCCTTGGGACTTAATCCGCGCTCGATATAGCGTTCGACATTTTCAACGACGACGATGGCGTCGTCGACGACGATACCGATCGCTAGAACCAGACCAAACAGCGATAGCGTGTTGAACGTGATGCCGACGGCATTCATCACGAAGAACGTGCCGATCAACGAGACGGGTATGGCGAGGATCGGAATGATCGCGGCGCGCCACGTCTGCAGGAAAAGTATGACGACCAGCACGACGAGCAGAATCGCTTCGCCCAAGGTCTGGACCACGGCATCGATGGAAGCCTGGATGAACTCGGTCGGGTTATAGACGACCGTATAGGCGAGGCCGGGCGGGAAGTCCTTTTTCAGCGCCTCCATCTGGGCCTTGACCGCGGCCGCAGTGGCAAGGGCGTTTGACCCCGGCTTCTGGAAGATGACGAGGGCGGTTGCGTTCTTGTTATCGAGATAGGCGTTGACGGTATAATCCTGCGCGCCAAGCTCGACGCGGGCGATGTCTCGGACGCGCACGACTTGCCCATCAGGCTCAGCCCGGACGACGATATCTTCGAATTGGTCCGGGGACTTCAGGCGTCCGAGCGTCTTGACGTTGAGCGTGAACGCGCCATCCGACGTTGCCGGCGGCTGATTGATCGAACCAGCGGCGACCTGCAAATTGGCGGCCTGCAACGCGGCGACGACTTCACCGGCCGTCAAGCCGCGCGATGCCACCTTCTCCGGGTCGAGCCAGATGCGCATCGAATAATCGCGCGCGCCGAAGACGGTGACGTCGCCGACGCCGTCGATGCGTGTCAGCACGTCTTTGACGTAGAGCGTCGTGTAGTTCGAAATGTACTGTTGGTCGCGCGATCCGTCGGGCGACACCATGTGCACGACCATCATCAGATCGGGCGAAGCTTTGCGTACCGAGATGCCAAGCCGGCGCACATCTTCCGGCAGCCGAGGCTCGGCGACGGCGACACGGTTCTGCACCAGCACCTGCGCCTCGTCGACGTTCGTCCCCGGCTTGAAGACGACACTGATCGTCACCTGACCGTCGCCCGTCGACTGCGAGTTGATATAGAGCATGTCGTCAACGCCGTTG
Organism: Hyphomicrobium sp.; assembly: GCF_035572195.1. Classification (GTDB taxonomy): domain Bacteria; phylum Pseudomonadota; class Alphaproteobacteria; order Rhizobiales; family Hyphomicrobiaceae; genus Hyphomicrobium_B. Next base: position 2,393 of record NZ_DATNBA010000113.1, read on the forward strand.
ACTTCTTGCTCGATCGGCGTCGCGACGGTTTCTGCAATCACCTGCGCCGAGGCGCCAGGATAAGTGGCATGAATGCTGACGGTCGGCGGCGCTATTTCGGGGTATTCGGCGATCGGCAGGAAGCGCAGCGAGATCAATCCGAGGATCGTGATGATCATCGAGACGACGGACGCAAAGATCGGCCGATCAATGAAGAAATGTGAGAGGCGCATCGGACTTTCGGCGGTTGATCGTCTGGACTACTTCACTGCTTCTCGGCCGTCTTGTCGGGAGCCTTGATACTGCCGATCGCCGGCGCGACCTTTGCCCCGGGTCGAACGGCGGGGTTCGCAACACCTTCGATCACCACCCGGTCGGACGGCTTCAGTCCGGCCGTGATCACCCGTAAACCCTCGTACATCGTCCCGGGCGTCACCGTCGTCGCCGTGATGACATTGTCGGCATTGACGGTGTAGACAATCTTGCGCGCCTGATCGGACACGATCGCCGTATCGGGGATCAAAAGAGCATCGACGTCCCCGCCATAGAGCGCCAGTCGGGCGAACAGACCAGGCGAAAGCAAGCCGTCCTTGTTGTCGATGATGGCGCGTCCGCGCATCGTGCCGGAGCGCTCGTTGAAGGCGTTGTCGACGAAGTCCATTTTTCCTTCGTGCGTCCACTCGGTCTCGTCCGCGAGTTTGATCCGCACGGGGTTGGCCGCGCTGCGCGAGGACATTCGCCCGCCGGATATGCTCAAGCGCTCATAACGCAGATAATCCGACTCGGCGGCGTCGAAAACGAAGTGGATGGGATCGATCGAGACGATCGTCGCCAGGAGAGTTGAGTTGACCTGCCCGCCAACCACAAGGTTGCCGACGTCGATCTTCTTGTCGGAGATGCGTCCTGAAATCGGAGCTCGCACTTCGGACCACTCGAGGTTGAGCTCGGCTGATTTGAGCTCAGCCTTCGCCGACATGACCGCCGCCTCGGCGACGCCCAAGCTCGACTTGCGTTGCTCGAAGACTTGCTCGCTCAAGACCTTCGATTCAGCCAGAGGTGCTGCACGCGTGACATCGGCTTGCGCGAACTCGACCTGTGCCTTGGCGCGCGCGATGTCGGCCTTGGCCGACTCGACGGCAATTTCGAACGGACGCTTGTCGAGCGTAAAGAGGAGGTCGCCTTCCTTTACGTCCGAGCCTTCCTTGAAGTTCACCTGCTCGATGAATCCGCTGACGCGAGGCCGGAGTTCGACGCGCGCCACGGCCTCGAAGCGGCCGGAGTATTCGTCCCAGGTCTTGATGCGTTTTGCGAGCGGCGTCGCGACCGTTACCGGGAATGCCGGCGGCGCGGTCTGAGCGTGCGCGCTATCGGAATATGATTCAAACGGGCCGCAGATCACAAAGACCGCCGCGGTGACCGCGATGAAACCACGTACAAACTTCGATCGCGAAGGCTCGGTCGTCGTCATGGGAATCCGAATGTGGACAGTTGTTCGGGCGGGAAGTGGTACGCAGACGTCGGACGCACGAGCTGTATGTCCTCCGGCGATGTAATCGAAGCACGGGTTTATCGCAAGTTGTCGCGGTTCTCAATTGCGTGAGACCGCATACCTGCCGGTCCCGTGTTCCAACGAGATCGGCAGAATACCTGTGGCCGCGGGCGTGACCGTGTCAGGAGAATATGCCGCGTTGCGCCTTCCCTGACATTCCTCGGCGGGTCGTCCCTGCCGTTTGGTGTCAGTTCGCCCGCAACGCTGTTCAATCGCTCGATCAAGAAAAACACCGCCCCGAAGCTCTGGACTTCGAAGCGGTGCCGATTGTCATCAATTCGATCTGTCCGTACGCCCGTGACTACCGTGCGGGTCCTTGCATCAATAGCCGTACTTGCAGCTCAAGAATCGCCTTTTCCAGTAGTAGTTGCCACTATACTGCCATCGGTTGAAGAAGTAACCGCAGCCTTCGTATCCGTATCCGTAGCCACCGCCGATGATGCGGAGGCCATGATGGTGATTGAAGAAGTGATTGCCGTGGCCGCCATGGCCGTGCGCATTTGCAGCGCCGATACCGCCGGCTAATGTCGCGAAGGCGGCCGCAGCCGCCATCATAAACAATCTCGTCGACATGCGAGTGTCTCCTAGTCATTGCTTCGGGTTGGGGGGCCGGCGCCGAGGCGCATGCTCCTTCGCAGGCGCGGGGTGCGCCGCGATACCCGGAATCTGACATCGGAGAGTTCGGCCGCCTGTTCCCTTGGGAACAACGAGCGGTGGCGGATCAAGAGGCGGCGGAGATAATGGCTGCAACCTCGGCGCCCGAAGCATCAATGGGCAGCGCGTAGAAATCGGCGTTTTTCTCGAGTGCCTTTTCGAGTTCGGCCTGGAATGTGGCTCTGTCGAGCTCGATGGTGCCGAATTGGCGTAGATGCTCGGTCACGAACTGGGTGTCGAGCAGCGAGAAGCCGCCGCGGATCAAGCGCGCGATGAGATGGACAAGAGCGATCTTCGAAGCATCGCGTTCCGTTGAAAACATGCTCTCGCCGAAGAACGCGCTTTTGAGCGCGACGCCATAGAGACCGCCGACGATTCTATCGCCGTCCCAAACTTCGACGGTGTGGCAGGCACCGCGTTCGAAGAGGTCGCGATAGAGCGCGCGAATGCGTGTGTTGATCCACGTCGACATGCGGCCGGCGCGCGGCGCGGCGCAGCCATCGATCACGCGGTCGTAGTTGTTGTCGACTTTGACCGTAAACGACGTCGTCCTGACGGTACGCAGAAGCCGACGGGGAATGTGCAATCCGTCGAGCGGCAGCACGCCGCGCTGTTGGGGCTCGATCCAATAAAGCGCCGGGTCGTCGGCGCTCTCGGCCATTGGAAAAATGCCGCAGCTATAGGCTTTCAGGAGAACCTGCGGCGTGATCTCGAACATCGGGTCGTCGCGCGACGCCATACTGGTACTTGCCAAGCGAATTCTCGGACGCGCGCGGAACATGTCGCGCAGTGGCAAAGTCTACTTCATCCCCAGATGTTTTTCGAGCCAATGAATATCATACAGGCCGTCAGCGATGTCGGGAGACTTGACCAGATCCTGAAACAACGGGATCGTCGTTTCAATGCCGTCGATGACGAACTCTGAGAGGGCGCGGCGCAAACGCATCAGGCAGTCGTTGCGCGTCTTGCCGAACACGATGAGCTTACCGATCAAGCTATCGTAGTACGGCGGAATTCGGTAGCCCTGGTATACGCCGCTGTCGACGCGCACGCCTAGACCGCCGGGTGGGTGCCAATATGTGATCTGCCCGGGCGAAGGGCGGAAATCCTTGGGGTTCTCGGCGCAGATGCGGCACTCGATAGCGTGCCCTCTGAGTTCAACTTCTTCCTGCTTAAAGCTCAACGGCAGGCCGGCCGCAACGCGGATCTGCTCGAGAACGAGGTCAATGCCCGTGACCATTTCGGTCACCGGATGCTCGACCTGCAGCCGCGTATTCATCTCGATGAAATAAAACTCGCCGTCCTCATATAAAAACTCGACGGTGCCGGCGCCGCGGTATTTTAGTTTGCGCATGGCGTCGGCAACGGTGGCGCCGATTTTCTTGCGCTGGGCAGCATTGAGCGCGGGAGAGGGAGATTCTTCCAGCACCTTCTGGTGCCGGCGCTGCAGCGAGCAGTCGCGCTCGCCGAGGTGGACGGCGTCGCCCTTGCCGTCGCCGAACACCTGGATTTCGATGTGGCGGGGCTTCTGCAGATACTTTTCGATATAGACCGCATCGTCGTTGAACGCCGCCTTGGCTTCCGAGCGCGCCGTGGAAAGCGCTTCGCCGAGGTCGGCTGCGCTCGTCGCGACCTTCATTCCGCGTCCGCCGCCGCCGGCAGCCGCTTTAATCAAGACGGGGAAGCCCATTTCCTTGGCGACTTTCATCGCCTCGGTTTCGCTTGTGATAGCGCCAGCCGAGCCTGGCACAACCGGAATGCCGAGGCGCTTGGCTGTTTCCTTGGCCTCGATCTTGTCGCCCATGATGCGGATGTGTTCCGACGTCGGGCCGATAAACGTTATCTTGTGTTCTTCCAGAATCTCAGCGAAGCGGGCGTTTTCGGACAGAAAACCATAGCCCGGATGCACGGCATCGGCGCCTGTAATCTCGCACGCCGTGACGAGAGCCGGGATGTTGAGGTAGCTATCGCGCGCGGCCGGTGGACCGATGCAGACGCTTTCGTCAGCGAGGCGCACGTGCATGGCGTCGGCGTCGGCGGTCGAGTGTACGGCGACGGTCGCGATGCCAAGCTCACGGCAGGCGCGCTGGACGCGCAGCGCAATCTCTCCTCTGTTGGCAATCAGAATTTTATCGAACATGGGGAAGCTCTCCAGGCGTCTGCATCAGCGCATCAATCGGCTGCGGCGCCTATTCGATAATGATCAGAGGTTCGCCATATTCGACCGGCTGGGCGTTTTCGACCAGGATTGCCTTGACGGTCCCGGCGCGCGGGGCCGGGATCTGGTTCATCGTTTTCATGGCTTCGATGATAAGTAGCGTGTCGCCCTGATTAACTTTGCTGCCGACTTCGCAGAACGTCGCAGAACCCGGTTCGGGTGAACGATAGGCCGTACCGACCATCGGCGATTTTACGGCGCCGGGATGTTTCGAAAGATCGCCCGGCGCTAGGGTCGTCTGTTTGCTATCGGCTGGCCCTATCGGGGCCGTGGCGGCGGGGTAAGTTTGCGGTGCAACGTTAACTGAAATTTTCTTCGCAACGCGAATCTTGAGGCCACTCTTCTCGATTTCTATTTCGGTGAGGCCGGTATCGTTCAGAAGTTCCGCAAGTTCGCGGATCATCTGACCCTCCGCACTTACCAACTTCGCCCCTTGTTCCTTCGCGGTCATACGTTCCGTGTCCTCGGATCTCTAGTTAGCGTGCATCTATAGCCCAAACGAAGCTGCCACCGTCACGCCTTGTTGCCGCCCTTGCTTAGGATATCCGTCATGGCTTCGATTGCGAGTTCATAGCCCTTGCCGCCAAGACCGCAGATTATCCCGGTGGCGGCAAGCGAAACGTAGGAGTGCTGGCGGAACTGGTCGCGGCGGAAAATATTGGACAGATGGACTTCGATGACCGGCAAGCCGACCGCCTGCAAGGCATCGAGGACAGCCACGGACGTGTGGGTATAGGCGCCGGCATTGATGATGATGCCCTTGGCCTTGCCGCGCGCCTCCTGCACCCAGTTGACGAGTTCGCCTTCGACATTGGATTGACGGAATTCGATCGTGAGGCCGTTTGCGGCGGCCGCCTTTTCAGTCCGCGAACGGAGGTCGGCAAGCGTCTCGGTCCCATAGATTTCGGGCTCGCGAACTCCGAGCATATTAAGGTTAGGACCGTTAAGGACGTAGATGAGGCGGGTCATGGTTGGAGACCGTTCGAGCTTCGGGCTACCACCCGAGGCAATTGCGGAGTCCAGGGTCTAACAGCTTTCCAGGCATGCGCAAAGTACGCGCCGGCGGGCGCGTACTTTCGGCGCAGAGTTCATTAACGGCTTCGACGTAGGGCCGCATTGTTTGGGTTTTCAGCTAGCAGGCCGGGCAACCGTCCTTGCGGAATTCCGTAACGAGCTTCTCAAGCTGGTCATGCAAGTCTTCCGGCGCCCCGGGGATCGACTTGTCGCCGACGAGAAAATGCGGCGTGCCGTTGATGCCCATCTTGGTGGCGAGAGCTTTCATGTCATCCAGCTCAGTTTTGATGGCGTCGCTTGCCATGTCGGTTTTGAGCTTTCCCATATCGAGCCCGAGACCGTCTGCGACTTTGAGAGCGGACGCCTCGTTGGCTTGGCCTTTGGAGCCGAGCATAGCCTGGTGGAATTCCCAGTACTTGCCCTGACGCTTGGCGGCCAAGGCGACCTTTGCGGCTTCCTCCGAGCCCTTCGACAGGATCGGCAGCTCCTTGAAGACGACGCGCACTTTCTTGTCGTTTTGAATAAGCTTCTGCACTTCGGGCAATCCGCGCTTGCAGTAGCCACAGTTGAAATCGAAGAATTCGACGACGGTTATGTCGCCATCCGGGTCGCCCGCGACGGAGCTGTCGGGGCTACGATAGATAGTCTTGCCATTCTCGGCCATGAATGACTTGAGCTTGGCGCTCTGCAGCTTTTCGACCTTTTCATCGAGTGCGTTCTGCACTTCGATCATCACTTCGGGATTCTTGACGAGATAGTCTTTGATGATCTCGCCGAGCGCTTTCTTCTGCTCGTCGGAAAAAGCCGATCCGCCGGCCGTTGGCGTAATCGTCTCGGCGTGTGCGGACGGGTCTGTAAGACCGCCGGGCCAACCGGCCGCGCCAAGCGGCAACAACGCCAAGCCGCTGGCGGCGATGGCGCAGGCCGCCCATTTTCTAGCTCGCGCCGAATTTACGGTCTGCCAAATGGTGTTCTTCGGAATCATCGGTCTCATCTCGCTGATCAGGATTGAAGGCCGCTCACGTCTGCGGCTTGTAGTTGATGATGTCGTCGTTCTTCAGCCACTCGGGTGACCCGGCATGAAGTTGCCTTTGGGCGCGTTTGGCAAAAGTTTGCGCCTGTATTACGTCACCTTCGCAAAAATAGGCCTGCGCCGTCATGGCATCTGCCTCCGGCCCCTTGCCCGCTTTGTAATAGGCGTTCGCCAGCAGGCGGTAGGCGTGGGCATTCTCGTCGTCAATGACCAAGGATTTGCGCAGCAGACTAATCGATTCCGTTTCCGCACCGGTTTCACCACTACTTTGCAATGCCGACGCCAGTTCGACGCGGATGAGCGATGCGTCGGGGGCCAGCTTCAATGCCTTACGCAGGTCGGGGATCGCCTGAGCCATTCGCCCGGAGCGCATCAGCAGATCGGCCTTGAGTTCGTAGAAATAAGGATATGACGGGTTCTCGCGGATCATACCATCAATTTCCTGCACCGAAGCCTCGAGGGCGCCGGTGCCGCCTCGGAAGAATCTGGCGATGGCACGCGCGTAGCGCGCCGGCAGCGATTTATCGGTCTCAGGATAGCGATTGAAGACGATCGTCGGTGTCTCAAGGTACCCCGACAGCTTGGCGCGCATCAGGTCGTGGCGAAGCTGCAAAGGTGCAGGGTCTTTTTGATTGGCGTAGGGGCTTGCCGCAACAATGGAGCTGAGATGCGCGAGCCTATCGCCGGCGACGGGATGGCTTCTGACGAAAGGATCCTGAAACTGCTCGGAGAGGTATTCTTGCTCCTTGAACCGCTCGAACGTAGCGAGCATGCCGCGTCCCGACTGCTTGGTTTCCGTCAGGAACTTCACCCCGGCCTGATCGGCGGCGGATTCCTGAGAGCGGCGCTCGGATAAGAGGCCGCGCATGATGACTTGAGTGCCACCCTGCATGATGGCTTGTCCGCCGGCCATCGTGTCGCGTCCCGAGTCGCCTCCCGCGACGCCGCCTGCAACCATCGCGCCGATGCCCAGGATCTGGGTCAAGAGAGCCCGAGTCTGGTCCTTAGCAACGCGCGCCCGAAGGGCCGCCATATGGCCGCCGGCGATGTGTCCGCTCTCATGCGCAATGACGCCGATGACTTCGTTCGGCGTTTTAGCCTGCAGCAGCGTGCCTGTGTTTATGAAAACGTTAGCGCCGTCGACCACGAAAGCGTTGAAGGCGTCGTTGCGGACGATGCGAACCGTGACGCGGCCGCCGCCGAATCCTGCCGCGGCGAAAATCGGCTTCGAGTAGTCCTGCAGCAATGCCTCGATCTCGGCATCGCGAATGAGCGGCAGGCCCTGCGCGCGTGCCCCTGCCACGAACGCCGGAAGCGATGTCAGCAGCACGCCGAGAGCTAAGACGCCGCGGCGAAAGTTTGACCATACCGGGACGGCTTCTTTTGTCGTGGGCATAGGATGTGCCTCAATCTCGATGCGTGTCTCGAGACACCGTGCTTGTTCAGGGTATGCGGCAAGGCCGTTTGGGTCAAATATGCTCCGCCTCGGGCGCAGGGATCAGTCGACGATATTTTGGCGTCAGCATGGCAGGACGGCGTTGTCGGCTCGCGATCTGCGACTTGACGTTGCAGAGCAGCCGAAGGCGTCGAGCACTGGGATCTAAAACAACGAGTTTACGGCACGCGCCGCGATGTACGCCGCAGTGAAGCACACTGGAAACGTAATCAGCCAAGCCTGTACGATTCGTTTCAATACGGTCCAGCGCACGTCCGATACGCGCCGGCTGGCGGCAGCGCCGACGATGCCACTCGTGATCGTGTGTGTTGTCGAGAGCGGAATGCCGAAAGCGGAAGCGCCGAAGATCGTGCAGCTTGCGGCGGCCTGAGCGGCAAAACCCTGCCACGATTGCAGCCTCGTCATGCGCGAGCCGATCGTCTTGATGATGCGCCAGCCGCCGGCCGATGTTCCGAGCGCCATCGTCAGCGCGCAGATCAGGATGACCCAGAACGGAATCTCGAAGGTCGAGACCACGCCGCCGGTCAGCAGGGTCGTCGCGAACACGCCCATGAATTTCTGGCCGTCGTTGAGTCCGTGATTGAAGGCCATGAAGCACGCCGCCACGAGCGACAGGCGATCGAAAAGTCTTTTTGAGCGTGCTGGTTTGGAATCGCCGGCAAAGAAAACGATCACCAATCCGATGGCGAATGCGGCAACGCCGCCGAGAATGACCGACAGGACCATGCCGATCACGACTTTTTCCCAGCCGTCCCATTGCAGCGCCTGCAGTCCGCCGCCTGCAAACGCAGCACCTGCGAGGCCCGCGAGAAGGGCATGCGACTTGCTGATTGGCAGACCAGCTCGCGCCGCGAAAGTGCCCCAGGCCACGATACTGAGCATCGCCGAAGTGATCGAGGGAAGCGTGAGCGCGGCCGGGTCGATGATGCCTTTGCCGACCGTTGCCGCGACCGCCGTGCCCGACATGGCGCCGGCCGTATTCATGATGACCGCCATCAGGATGGCGGCTCTGGGCGACATCACGCCAGTGGATACGACGGTTGCGATGACGTTCGGCGCATCCGTCCAGCCGTTGACGAATTCGGCCATCAAGACAGTAGTAAGCGCGAGAATGAGCGCAAACGTAACGGCGCTCATTCACGCCTCCTTGCGGGCCAGCGACACGATGAGCTTGCCACAGCGCTTGGCGTCGTCCGTCATTTCCTCGAGCATCGCATAGAGCTTTTCGAGTGCGATGAATTCGAGCGTGTCGGCCGATGGTCCGGAGAATTCGCCGACGAGACCGCGCTCGGCCCGCGCTATGATGTTGTCGGCTTCCGATTCCGCGTCGTTTATGGCGCGCGCCAAATCGCGCGTCAGGGGCAGCGACAGCTTCGGATCTTTCAGCATGACGATCAGATTGCGCAGCGCCTGAAGGGAGCGTTCGCCCGTCACGATCAGTTCGCGAGCCTCGGGGCGCAGATCCGATAGGAAGTGTTTGTAGATGTCGATATGAGCCGCCGCGCCGCGCATTCCGTCGATAACGTCGTCGATCTCATCGGTTAGACGCATCGCGTCCGGGATGTCGAACCGCATGATGAACGAGTTGTCGAGAAGTTCGTGAATTTGGTCGACGAGTTTATCGGCGCGCCGCTCGAAGGCGATGATGCCCGGCAAATCCTGGCCGTCCGTGGCGCGGAAGTGCGCCGCGCATTCGACTCCGACATCCGCGAGCCGGATTAGCAACCCGACAAACTCTTCGTTGTGCGAAGGGCCGAAGAGCCGCGCGACTGTACCCGGTGCTTTCCGCAAGAGACCCCCTCCCAACGCGTGGAGCCGCGATGGCTCCGTATGACACTTTTATGGCAAGCGCCTTATAGGGGGGACTTGGCGGTTCGAGAAGCGTCTGGGAGCCGATGATCGACAGCTCTCTGGTCGTGATCGTACGACGCGAGCCTTCGGGACGACCGCAGATACGAAACGGGCCGGTGCTCGCGCCGGCCCGCTGTTGATTTAAACCGCTAAACGGCTATTCGCCGCCGAACTTGCGTTGCCACCAGCCTTTACGCTGTGGCGCCGCCTCGGTGTCGGGAGCGCCGCTTTCGGCGGTGTTCTCCCCAGCCTTCACGACCACGCGCTCGATGCGCGGCTCGCTGGAGCCGATTTCGTGGCGGCGGCGAATCGGCCGAGGCGGATTGGCTTCTGGCTCGGCCGCTGGTTCCTGCGGCTTTGCGATCTCAGCGGCTGGCGGAGCGGACGGCCCGACATCGGAGCCATTGGCAGCCGAAGGCACATCCCAGATCCGGGGCTGCCGTTGAACCCTGGGGCTTGCGTCAGCATCGGCATCCGCGTCGTTAGCGGCACGTACCGACGTGGGGCGGCCCGTCCTACGCGGCAGCGCCGGTGGGCTGGTCGAGTCCGCAACATCGGACTGATCATCGTCGATTTCCGGCTGCTCGGCGTCGCCGGCGTTACCGGTATCACCAGCATCGGCCGCAACGTCGTTCGGTCCAACGTCATTCGGTCCACGATCGCGCCCGCGACGGCCGCCGCGACGGCCGCGCCTGCGGCGCCGGCCTGGCCTGTCATCACGACTATCTTCCGGCCGGTCGGCGGCGCTGTCGATGGGCGGTTCGCCCGCCCCGTCGTCAGTTGCCGTCTCTTCCTCAAAATCTTCGCCCGACTGGGGGTGCTCGGATGCAGTTGGCGGCGCATCGTTGTCACCGTCTCGCGGTCCCGACGCGTAACGCTCGCGACCTTCACCGCGGTCGCGTCCACCGCGTCCCCGCCGCCGGCGGCGCCGGCCTCGCCGTGCTCCGTTCTCGTCTCCGTCCATGCGAGGGCTCTCGCCGTCGCGGGCCTCGCGCTCCGTACCTTCGTCCTCGCCGTCGTCGGCCTCAGGCACCATTTCCAAATCGGAAGTTTCGGCCGATGGCGCTTCCTCATCGGAGTCGAAGCCCCAGTCCATATTGACGGCGGCACGCTCGACCCGGCGTACGGGAAGCGCTGACGCGGCGCCCCGCTCGACGGTGAAGTTCGCTCCATGTACGCGCTCGCTGCCGAGCACCGTGATGGTGTGACCGTGCCGTGTTTCCATGTCGGCAATGTAGGCGCGCTTCTTGTTCAGGATATAAAGCGCCACCGCCGGCGTGGTCGTTGCGATAAGCGAACCGGTGGCCCCGGCCGTGATGGTATCTTCGAGACCACGCAATACAGCGAGTGCGACGCTCTCGGTCGAGCGGATGATGCCCGTTCCCTGACAGTGGGGACATTGCGACGTCGAGCCCTCGAGCACGCCGGTCCGGAGCCGCTGCCGCGACATTTCCATCAAACCGAAATGCGAAATCCGGCCGAGCTGAATGCGGGCCCTGTCGAAGCGCAGCGCGTCTTTGAGGCGCCGTTCAACAGTCCGGTTGTTGCGCTTTTCCTCCATGTCGATGAAGTCGATGACGATGAGGCCCGCGAGGTCGCGAAGCTTCAACTGGCGGGCGATCTCATCGGCGGCTTCGGCGTTCGTCGCGAGGGCCGTTTCCTCAATCGAAAATTCGCGCGTCGATTTTCCGGAGTTCACATCGATTGCGACGAGAGCCTCGGTCTGATTGATGACGATGTAGCCGCCCGAGCGCAGCGTCACCTGCGGTTGGAACATGGCGTTGAGCTGCCGTTCGACGCCGTAGCGGGTGAAGAGCGGCGTCGGTTCCTTGTAGGGCGACACGTTCTTGGCGTGGCTCGGCATCAGCATCTGCATGAAGGCGGCGGCTTCTTCATAGCTGGCGTCGCCGGCGACCACGATCTCCTCAACGTCCTTGTTATAGAGGTCGCGGATCGATCGCTTGATCAGGTCGCCTTCCTCATAGACGAGGCTCGGGGCCGTCGATTGCAGCGTCAGTTCGCGGACACTTTCCCAGAGTCTCAGAAGATATTCGAAATCGCGCTTGATCTCCTGCTTTGTGCGGGCGGCGCCGGCTGTGCGGATGATGAGCCCCATGCCTTCCGGAACTTCGAGTTCTTGAGCGATGGACTTAAGCCGCCGGCGATCCTGAGGGTTGGTGATCTTGCGCGAAATGCCACCGCCGCGCGCCGTGTTCGGCATCAGAACGGTGTAGCGGCCGGCGAGCGATAGGTAGGTCGTGAGGGCTGCGCCCTTGTTACCGCGCTCTTCCTTGACGACCTGCACCAGAATGATCTGGCGCCGCTTGATGACTTCTTGGATCTTGTAGCTGCGCGGGCGCCGCCGCTGACGAGACTGTTGCCCATCGCGGAATTCGCGGGGTGAGCCTTCGTCGTTGCCTCTGGCTACGTCGTCGCCGTTGCGGGCATCCTGCCTGCCTAGATCGGCGTCGCTCGGCTGCTCGTCGCTTTCATACTGTTCAGATTCACGCTCATGTTGATGCTCGTGCTCATGCTCGTGCTCGTGCTCGTGCTCATGTTCATGCTCGTGTTCATGCCCATGACCATGAACGTCGGCGTCCTCTGAATCCGAAGCGGATTCAAGGGGCGCTTCAGTTTCATCGGCGGCATCTTCGTCGCCGCTATCCTCGTCGTCGGACTCTTCAGCATTTTGGTCCGGCATCGGCAACTCGGAGCGTTCGTCGTCGCTCGAGTGCCCGACAGCGGCCGCGATGACCTTGACCGTCTCGCCTTCCTCACCGCCGCCGACTTCTTCGATATGTTCGTCTTCCTCGACATCGACGATGTGGGATGACTCGACCGGGGCCCCGCTCATAGGCAGGTCGGTGAAATCCTCGCTACCCGTCTCTTCCCTGGGCTGGCGGTGGCTCTGCCCACCTCTTGAGGAGGCTCGGCGAGCCAGCGCCTCGGCGCGGCGGTCGGCAGCAGCCTCGAGTTCGGCTTCGGCAGCGGCTTCTTCCTCAAGCAGCGCTTGCCGGTCGGCGACCGGAATTTGATAATAGTCGGGATGAATTTCGTTGAAGGCGAGGAAGCCGTGGCGGTTGCCGCCGTAGTCCACGAAGGCCGCCTGCAACGACGGCTCAACGCGCGTCACTTTCGCAAGATAGATATTGCCCCGCAGTAGTTTGCGGGCGGCACTCTCGAAGTCGAACTCTTCTACCCGGCCATTTCGCTGCACCACGACCCGAGTTTCCTCGGGATGCGTGGCATCGATAAGCATTTTCGTATTGGAGGACATTGATCTGGATCCTTGGCGCGCCGGGACGGCTGCTCGCACCTTGGCCCGTGGTTAACGGAGCGGATGGCGAGGCTCGCGCAGCGGCGCGTCGTGTTGGGTGAATATTGGGTGGTGGAGGCCGGCCGCGGCGTCCCCTGCAGCACAGTGATCCCGGCGGCGCGTAGGCAGCGCGCCGGTATCCACGCGGATGCCGTCAGGACCGGGGTCCGTCGGGTGCCGTCGTGTATGGTGCAAGTTATCGTCATGGGCCTGTCGTGTACTGCCCGGCTGCTCGTCCGCATTTGCGAGACGGATAGCTGGGAAAAGGGTTTGGCAGCGCCTTCGGCGCCGCGTTCGCAATAGTATGGCCGCCCTACGATACGCACCTTTACCCGACTGAGAAATCGGGGCGACCGGCACAAAAGCTCCTCAGCTTCGACAGGGCCATCAGAGGGCTGGAAGTCGAAGCTGCGCATCTCACTGAGCGACGTTAAACTCCCGTACGCTTCGCCTCGAGCAGATGCGATCCGTGCGGGCCCAATTACCTGTGAAAGCAGAGTTTTTTCGTGTTCTGCAGCAGGCCGACCAGGTTCGCAGGCGCTTGCCGAACTTGCCCTCGAAAGGTGTGTCTTGAGCGCCACCGAATACGACTAAGAGACTACGAGGTCACCCGATCGCTGGCAAGTGCTATAAAACGACCATCGAGGTGCGCCCGCCTGGCTCGGATACAAGCATTATATTGCTTCTGAAAACAAAGCCTTAACGGCCGTCTCGGCGGGATCGAGTTTTGCATTCGGGGGGTGTCTCAGGGCTGATGGTCCGACTCGGAGAACGCTTTTGGCGATACCAAGCTTTGGCCATCGCCACCGCCGGCATGACGATAGCGTTAACGATGGGGCTGGCGGCTGCCCCCAGCAAGGTCGCGGCCAAGGCCGAAGCCACGGACGCGCGGCTGACCGGGGATAAGGCGTCGACGACCTTCCAGCTTACGTTGAGCGAAGGGTTGATGGTGCAAGCCTTCACCCTGGCCGATCCATACCGGGTGATCCTCGACCTGCCGGATTTGACGTTTCAATTGGACCCTGCCGTTGGTCAGAAGGGGCGAGGGCTCGTGACGGCCTTCCGCTACGGTCTTTTTGCCGAAAACAAATCGCGGGTTGTCATCGACACGACAGGGCCGGTCAAAATCACATCAGCCGCCATGACCCGCGTCGGATCGGGGAAGTCCGTCAGGCTTGCCGTTGTCCTTAGCCCGATCGACGCGGCTTCATTCGGCGCCGGCACGGGGGCGACGCGCCCTCAGGAGCCCGATGCAGGCGCCAAACGCTCTCTGCGCGCCGATAAAAAGGCCACGCCGCGGGAACGGAGCAAACCGGTCGTCGTTATAGATCCTGGTCACGGCGGGATCGATCCCGGTGCGATCGGCATCAACAACGTCTTCGAGAAGACAATCGTGCTGGCTGTCGCGAAGCAGCTCGAATCCGCACTGATCAAAATCGGAGGCTACGACGTCAAAATGACTCGAACGGATGACGTCTTCGTCTCGCTCGACGATCGACTGGAATATTCCGCCGCAGACGATGCAGATCTCTTCATATCGCTACATGCCGATTCAATCGAAGGAAAGAAGTTCGCGGAGTCGGTCCGCGGGGCGACTATCTACACGCTTTCCGATAAGGCTTCCGACGAGCAGTCCCGGCTTATGGCGGAAAAGGAAAACGCATCCGACCTGATCGCTGGTATTGCCTCGGCAAATCAGGGTGCTAATGATCAGGTTCAGAACATCCTGTTTGATCTCATGAAGCGGGAAACCTCGAATTTCTCGGCGGATTTTTCCCATGTGCTGGCCAAACGGCTCGGCAAGACGATCACAATGTCACGAATCCCGCGACGGTCGGCCGGATTCAAGGTGCTGAAACAGTCCCATGCTCCGTCGGTCCTGATCGAACTCGGCTACGTCAGTAACCAAAATGACGAACAACAAATGACCACCGCGGCTTGGCAGTCCAAAGTTGCGTCCTCCATTGCTGCCGCCGTGCAAATTTATTTCAGTAAACGAACTGCCGAACGACCTTGAATAACAAGCTCCTGGCGGACGACGTGCTGCCACATTCAAAGTTAATGTGCTGAACCGCCGGGTTGTCTTTGCTGCGCCGCCGCAATAGACCTGGGGGCAGAAGCACCCAAAGCTAGTCAGCGATTACGGAATTTCGAATTTGATGCGTGGGCCCACGCTGCCGCCGTCCGCGGCGCCGAGAAGAAGGAAAAAGCGGCGCAAAAGCTTGCTGCTGAGTTTCCTTGGTTTCTCCTTCGCTACCTTCGTGCTCGTCTTCGTCGCCGGATCGGCTGGCGCCGGGTACCTGATCTGGCAGGCGTCTCGCGACCTGCCGGACTACGAAAGCCTGTCGAAATACGAACCCCCGGTGATGTCGCGCATCCACGCGCACGACGGTTCGCTAATTGCGGAATTCGCGCGCGAGCGCCGCATCTTCGTGCCGATCAATACGGTTCCGAAGCGGGTCATCGGCGCCTTCCTTTCAGCCGAAGACAGGCGCTTCTACGAACATGGCGGTGTCGATCTGCAAGGCATCCTGCGCGCCGTATTTGCTGCCGTCGAAGCCAAGGTCCATGGCTCCAACAAGCGGACGCAGGGTGCGTCCACCATTACGCAGCAGGTCGCCAAGAATTTTCTGCTGACGAACGAGCGTTCGATCGAGCGCAAGATCAAGGAGGCCATTCTGGCCATCCGCATCGAGAGCGCCTACTCGAAAGACAAGATTCTCGAACTGTATCTCAATGAAATCTATCTCGGCATGAACTCGTACGGGGTCGCGGCTGCTGCCCTTACGTATTTCAACAAAGAACTCAGCGATCTGAACATCGAGGAGGTGGCCTATCTCGCGGCGTTGCCAAAAGCTCCGAACAACTACAATCCGTTCCGCCAGAAGGAGAAAGCTACCGAGCGCCGCAACTGGATCATCGGACAGATGGCCGAAAACGGTTACATCACCACCGCGGAGGCGGAAGCCGCAAGACAGAAACCGCTCGTCGTCAATCTTCGCCCCAATGGGGCACACATTTCGACCGCTGAGTATTTTGCCGAGGAAGTCCGGCGCACGCTGTTAGGCAAATACGGCGAGGCAAAGCTCTACGACGGCGGTCTGTCTGTCCGCACGACGCTCGACCCGCGTCTGCAACAGTTCGCGAAAAAGGCGTTGACCGATGGGCTCGTCAAGTACGATCGCCAGCGGGGTTGGCGCGGTCCGGTCTCCAAAATCGATATCTCCGGTGATTGGGGTGTAGCGCTCGCCGCGCTTCAGAGCCCGGCAGACATTCTGCCGTGGCGGCTCGGCGTCGTGCTCGAAACGCAGAAGACGAAGGCGATCATCGGCTTCAAACCCGCCCGCCAGCAGGATGCGACACTGGTCAAAGACCGCGAGGCGGTCGAGGTGTCACTCGATGAAATGAAATGGGCGGCCAAAAGACGTGGCGGCAAGAAAATCGACGCGAAGTCGACGGCCGACATTCTGAACACTGGCGACGTCGTTTACGTCGCTCCGATGGACCCGAACAACATTCAAGGCGCCTGGTCGTTGATGCAGGTCCCGGAGATCAGCGGCGGTCTTGTCGCGATGGACCCCTACACAGGTCGCGTTCTCGCCGTCGCGGGTGGGTTCTCTTATGACATGAGTCAATTCGATCGCGCGATCCAGGCCAAGCGCCAGCCGGGATCGTCGTTCAAACCCTTCGTCTACGCGGCCGCGATAGACAATGGCTATAAGCCGACGTCGATCGTCCTCGACGCTCCGATCGAGATCGATCAGGGTCCGGGACAAGATATCTGGAAACCGGAGAACTACGAGAAGAACGACACGACAGGACCCGAGACGCTCAGGTTCGGTATCGAAAAATCACGTAACCAGATGACCGTGCGGCTGGCGCAGGATCTCGGCATGCCGATCATCACCGAGTATGCAAAGCGCTTCGGAGTTTACGATGATCTGCTGCCGGTTCTTTCGATGTCACTCGGAGCCGGCGAAACGACGTTGCTGAGAATGGCGACCGGCTACTGCATGCTGGCCAACGGCGGCAAAGAGGTGAAGTCGACGCTTATCGACCGCATTCAGGATCGCTATGGTCACACCGTCTGGCGCCATGACGAACGCCAATGCATGGGCTGCACAGCGGAGAAATGGGTCGGTCAGGCGGAGCCGGAACTGATCGATGATCGCAAGCAGATCCTCGACCCTCACACGGCGTATCAAATCACTTCGATCCTCGAGGGCGTCGTGCAGCGCGGAACGGCCACCGTCTTAAAATCGCTGAACCGGCCGATTGCCGGCAAGACCGGGACGACCAACGAAGAGAAGGACGCCTGGTTCATCGGCTACTCGCCGACGATGGTCGTCGGTGTCTACGTCGGCTACGACACGCCCAAGCCGTTGGGTAAGGGCAATACCGGTGGCGTCATTGCAGCACCCATCTTCGGCGAGTTCATGAAAGACGCTTTGGCCGAAACCCCGCCGGCGCCATTTCGCGTTCCGCCGGGGATCAAGTTTGTGCGCGTCAATTTAAAGACTGGTCTCAGAGCCGCGGCGAACGACCCTGACGGCATTCTCGAGGCTTTCAAACCGGACGAGGAGCCGGATGATGCCTACGCAATGATCGGCATCACGAATGCGACGGCCGACGCGTCTACCGCAAACGGAGATGCGAGAATTCCGCCCCCACCGCCGCGCCCGGAAACAGCGACTGGCGGTCAGATGCCTGATGGCGGATCTGGTCCCGGCGGGCTTTGGTAGCTGTGGTAAGATGCAGTAGCTGTTCGCGGCGCGCATTGCCGCGCATGCCGTGGCTGCGTTTACAGGTCCGGTCCAGCTTACTATACGTCCCCACCTGATTTCTTTTCGAATCGAACATGCCGGCGCACCGCCGGTCTCGGAGGCTGCTATGCGCGCAGAAGCGCAAAAACTTTCGGACGAAATCCAGGAGGCCTTCGCCCTCCTGAGGAGGTCGCTTTGACTGGGAGACAGCCGAAGACCGTTTAGCCTCGCTCAACGCGAAGGCTGAGGACCCCAGTCTCTGGACCGATCCGAAGAACGCTCAGAAAGTCATGCGCCAACGTCAGTCGCTGGAGCGCGCGGTGGCAGAATTCAAACGCCTGCAGCGCGATTATGACGACGCGCGGACGCTGATCGAGCTTGGCGAGGCAGAGAACGACGACGCCAGCATTCGCGAAGGCGAGGCAGCACTCGATCGCATCGACCACGAGGCGCAGCGCCGCTCCGTTGACGCAATGCTGTCGGGTGAGGCCGACGCCCTGAATACCTACATCGAAGTTCACGCCGGGGCCGGCGGCACCGAAAGCCAGGATTGGGCCTCGATGCTGGCGCGCATGTACGCGCGCTGGGGCGAGCGGCGCGGCTTCAAAGTCAAGCTCATCGATGAAAGCCCGGGCGAAGAAGCGGGCATCAAGTCGGCAACCTTCGAGATCGAGGGTGACAACGCCTACGGTTGGTTGAAAACGGAAGCGGGCGTGCATCGGCTGGTTCGAATCTCGCCGTTCGATTCCAACGCCCGGCGACACACGAGTTTCGCGTCCGTTACGGTTTACCCTGTGGTCGATGACACGATCGATATCGAGATCAACATGTCGGACGTCGATATTTCGTTCGCGCGTTCGTCGGGCGCCGGCGGTCAGCACGTCAACAGGACGGAATCGGCCGTCCGCCTCGTGCACAAGCCATCGGGCATCATCATCTTCGCGCAAGAGCAGCGTTCGCAGCACCAGAACAAAGACATCGCGTTCAAGCGGCTGAAGGCGCGGCTTTACGACCTCGAACTGAAGAAGCGCGAGGCGAAGGCCAACGCCGATCAGGCAGCCAAGACGGATATCGGCTGGGGCCATCAGATCCGTTCATACGTGCTGCAGCCCTATCAGCTCGTGAAGGATCTTCGGACCGGCGCACAGTCGACGAACCCGGACGAGGTC
>NZ_DATNBA010000114.1:0-11397 GCF_035572195.1 Hyphomicrobium sp.
TATGATCCCCGCCCCATGGCGCAGGACGGCAGCCTCGCCGATCGGCTCCTCGGCGGCGACAAGCGCGCCCTGGCGCGCGGCATCTCGCTCGTCGAGGACGACGACCCGGCGGGGTGGGAGCTCGTCCGCGCGGTCTATCCGCGGACAGGCCGCGCAGCGGTCGTCGGCTTCACCGGACCGCCGGGCGCCGGCAAGTCGACGCTGGTCAACGCCGCGATCACGCATCTGAGAAAGCATGGCCGCACCGTCGGCGTCATCGCGGTTGATCCTTCGAGCCCCATTTCAGGCGGCGCCATCCTCGGCGATCGCATCCGTATGACCGCGGCGCTCGATGACGACGGCGTCTTCGTCAGGTCGCTCGCCTCGCGCGGCTATCTCGGCGGCCTGTCGCCAGCTGCCGTGCGGATCATCGACGCTCTCGACGGGGCCGGTTTCGATATCGTGCTGCTCGAGACTGTCGGCACCGGCCAGAATGAAATCGATGTGGCGGAAGTCGCAGACATCCGCGTCGTGGTTTCAGCGCCCGGGCTCGGCGACGACATTCAGGCGATGAAGTCGGGGCTGCTCGAAATCGCCGATGTGATCGTCGTCAACAAGGGGGACCGGCCGGGCGTCGAGCAAACGATGCAGCAACTCATCGGGGCGTTGTCGATCCGAGCCACGGTTGCCGAGAAAGTTCCTGTGCTGAAAACGACGGCGCTCAACGGCGACGGCGTGCCGAAGCTCATCGAAACGCTCGACGAGATTGGCCGACGGGTCGTCGAACAGGGAACGTTGAGCCGCCGCCGACGGCGGGCGCGCTATCTGATTGCGCGGGCGGCTTCCGATATCGTCGCGCATCGCATCAGGGCCGGCAAAGAGGGCGGTCTCAATTCGCTGGCCGACGCGGTTCTCTCCGGAACGCTAACGTCGGGTGAAGCTGCGTTGCGTCTGCTCGAGGACTGACAAAGGGCTCGGGCGCCCCTCCGAGGCGGCTTTACAGCCAGTGGCGGCGCTTGAAATAAAAATAGGGCAGCACGGCCGAGGCCACCATCAAGCCGAGAGCCCAGGGATAGCCGAACACCCATTTGAGTTCAGGAATTTCCGAGAAGTTCATTCCGTAGATGGATGCAACGAGCGTCGGCGGCAGAAATACGACCGCGGCCACCGAGAAAATCTTGATGATCTGGTTCTGCTGTAGGTTGATCAGCCCGAGGGTTGCATCGAGTAAAAAATTGATCTTGCTCGACAGGAAGGTCGCCTGATCGGTGAGAGCGACGACGTCGCGATACAGAATTTTCGTCCGCATCTTGGCGTCTTTCGTCATCTTCTTATCCTGCTGCTCCACACTGGTGTGATAGGTCAGGACGCGATTGATGCTGACGAGACTTTCGCGCACCTTGGTCAAGAGATCGCCGTTCTGCCCGATCCTCTCGATCGAAGTTTGGAGATCATCGCTGGATGGTCCGGGCTTATCCTTTGCTCCCTTGCGAAAGACGAGACGCGAGACGGCGTCGATTTCGGTACCGACCCGCTCCAGTGCGTCGGCCATGCGGTCGAGAAGCGCTTCTATGAGGCCCATCATAATGTTCTCGCCGGTGGCAACGGGCACGGCGTTCGGCTTCTGCGCCCGCGCCACGAAATTGGCAAAGGCCTTGGGCTCGGCATACCGGACGGTCACGAGCGTGTTGCCCTTCAAGACGAACGTAATTGGCGTCGTGATCGGCTCGTCGCTTTCGAGGAGCGAGGCCGATGTGATCGTCATGAACTCTGCCCCGTCCTCCTGATAGAGGCGGGCCGAAACCTCGATTTCCTGCATTTCTTCTCGCGTCGGCAGGTCGATCGAAAGCAGCTGCTCGACGTAGCGGTTATCCTCCGGGGCCGGATTGTAGAGATCGAGCCACACGGCCGATGCCGGAGATGCAGCGGTCGTCGAAGGGTTTGCAGGACCTGCGTCCTGAACCATGACGAGATGAGAATTGTCTCGGGTGTAGCTGCGCAGCATGTGCCAGGCCCTATTTCGTTGATGGCCGCCCACGCAGCCATCCGAGGGCCTGAAGATCAGGTCATCGGGACGGATGCCGGCGGCATCGAAGTTCGACTTCGACTGTCGCAGTCCATTGAGTTCAGTCCTCGTAATTCTGGCCGCCGAAATGCTCCGGCGGTCAGATCGGCGGCGAGACTACGCCGGAGAATTTGCTTTTTCCATCCCCATCGGTCTGCGGCCGATGAGCTTTTTGCGTCAGGCGGATTATGCCATCGCAAGCTTGCTGCGCTTGACCGAATAGGCAAAGTAGATCACCAGCCCGACAGCAAGCCAGACGATGAATCTGAGATGCGTTTCAAACGGCAGAAACAGGATCAGCGCGCCGCACGACAGTACGCCGAGCACCGGTAGAATGATGCCGCCGGGCATCTTGAAGGGGCGGTGCATCTCGGGGTGTGATTTTCTAAGTGAAATCACCCCGGCGCAGACCAGGACGAACGCGGCCAGCGTGCCGATATTGACGAGTTCGGCCAGAATGCCGAGTGGCAGGAAGCCGGACATGATCGCCATGATGGCACCCGTGATGACCGTTGTGCGCACCGGTGTCTGCGTTCGGCCATTGACCACGGCAAAGTAGGGCGGCAGCAGACCGTCGCGTGACACGCTGGTTATGATCCGCGTCAACGCATAGTAAAGCACGAGCATCACGGTCGTCAGGCCCGCGATGACGCCGGTAGCAACCAGCGCCGACGCCCAAGTGAAGCCGATTTTCTGCAGCGCGAACGCAACGGGCGAAGATACGTTCAGCTCCGTATAATGCACGATGCCGGTCAGCACGCCCGAAACGACGACATAGATGATCGTGCAGAAGGCCAGCGCGGTCAGAATACCCTTGGCGACGTCGCGCTGCGGATCCCGGGCTTCTTCGACTGCCGTTGAAACCGCGTCGAAGCCGACGTAGGCGAAGAAAACGAGCGAAGCTCCGGCGAGAATTCCCACGGGTCTGCCGTCGGCAGTGTGCTCGAACCAGCCGAACGGAGCGAACGGGGTCCAGTTATCCGGATGGATGTTGAAAATGGCGACCGCCAGAAAAATGGTGATTGCCAGAAGCTTGACGCAGACCATGACGGCGTTGACGCGAGCGCTTTCCTTGACGCCGACGATCAGCATCACCATCAACAGCAGAACGATCGAAAAGGCCGGCAAATTGACGATGCCGCCCGAAAGCGGGCCTCTCGTCAACTCCAGCGGCAGCCCGAGGCCGATCGCTGTCAGCGCATTGTTGAAGTACCCTGACCAACCGTTTGCGACGGCTGCGACCGAAACACCGTATTCGAGGATCAGATCCCAAGCGATGATCCAGGCGATCAATTCGCCGAAGGCCGCATAGCTATAGCCGTACGCACTACCGCAGCCGCCGACGCTGGAGGCGAGTTCGGCGTAGGCGAGCGCCGCGAAGGCGCAGGCCGTGCCCGCGACCATGAAAGACAGTACGACGGCGGGGCCTGATTGAGTTGCGGCCGCAACGCCTGTCAATACGAAGATGCCCGTGCCGATGATGGCCCCGATCCCCAAAAGGGTCAGGTCGAGAGCGCTGAGACACCGTTTCAATCCGAAATCGGCGTCATCGTATGCGACGGGCTTCTTGCGAAAGAGATCGGACATATGTGTGCTCCCCTCGTCCCGGTTATCGTGGCCTGCGAGGGCCTGAGTTCTTCGCCGCCTCGAGCCGGCGCCTCGCGCCGCTAAGCACGAGTTCCCCCGCGGCATCTCGACAGGGCGAACATTCGCCCAGCCTCTGGGAGAAGTCCACAACTCCGCTGCCAAATACGGCCGCGACACCGATAACTTGTGTACGCTTGCGAATAAAAGGGGTCGCAGCGGGGCGATAGGCTCCCTACTTGCCCGATACAGGCAAACCCGATAGCGATTTTTCAGAATGTGGAAGCGGGCTTGGCCCGGGAGCGCCGTTGCAAATGGCGACGCTCAAGAGGAGATCATAAATGCCGGAGCCGGATGAAGCGGTCGTTGCCCAGACAGGACCGTATCAGGTCGAACTGACGGAAGGGCAGGAGTATTGGTACTGCCGCTGTGGGCGTTCAAAAAAGCAGCCGTTCTGCGACGGCTCGCATCAGGGAACCTCGATCACGCCGCTGAAGTTCACGGCCGACCGTTCGGGCACCTTTAATATCTGCGGCTGCAAAGCCACCGATGACGAGCCGTTCTGCGACGGCACTCACAACGTTATATGAGACTTGGAGAGGTCAGCGGCCCTGAGAGGCCAGCATGCACTCCGTCAACACTCGCCTTTCAAGTTTCGACAATTCGTCCGGAACATCTCGGCCCGAGCTACGAAGTTCGCTGATGCGTTGCTTGACCAGCACGTAGCATCTTCGAGGATCGTCTTCCGACTGCTCCATCTGCTGAACCAGGTCAGCGAGATCTCCGCTGCCCATCTGTTGCGACATGATTTCGTTTCTCCCGCTTTGGTCCTTGTAGACAACTGCTGCGATCGTCAGACCGAAACTATCGCTGTCGACTCGATGACCTCTTCAATCTAAGCACGCCGGTCCCTCAACAGAATGCGGTATTACGGCTCTCTAATCTCGATTTGTTGAAGTGTGACTTAACTGCCCTGAATAAACGTTCACAAACGGACAGACGCCGTCGGCGGCAAGGCGAATATTAGCGCCGCAGTTCGTGGCGAGAGACTGGCAACAATCGTCTTCGTACTTCACAAATTGTTGCAAAGCGTTAGCTGCGTGGCAACACACGTCGTGGCAGCAATCATTCAAAGCAAACGCTCGAAAATAGTACGCACTTTGATTGATGCACGCATAGGCCTCTGCTACGCCTCCCGCGTCGCATCAAGGATTTGACAGCATGATCCCCCGTTACTCTCGCGCCGAAATGACCAGTATTTGGGAACCTGAAACCCGCTTTCGCATCTGGTTCGAAATTGAAGCGCATGCGGCCACGGCGAGCGCCGAGATCGGCATCATTCCGAAGGCTGCAGCAAAAAAAATATGGGATAAAGGCTCGGCCGCAACGTTCGACATCGCTCGTATCGATGAGATCGAGGCGGTCACGAAGCACGACGTGATTGCTTTTTTGACGCACCTTGCCGAGCACGTCGGCCCTGAAGCCCGTTTTATCCATCAAGGCATGACGTCGTCGGACGTGCTCGACACGTGCCTCAACGTTCAGCTTGTCCGCGCCGCCGACCTGTTGATCGCCGACATCGACCGCCTTCTAGCGGCGCTCAAAATCCGCGCCTTCGAACACAAGAACACGCTGACGATCGGGCGCAGCCACGGCATTCATGCCGAGCCGACGACGTTCGGCATCAAGCTCGCCTACGCCTACGCGGAATTTCAGCGAAATCGCGAGCGCATGGTGGCGGCAAGAAAAGAAGTCGCGACGTGCGCCATCTCGGGCGCCGTCGGTACGTATGCAAATATCGATCCGCGCATCGAGGCCTACGTCGCCGAGAAGATGGGACTGGTTCCCGAGCCGGTCTCGACGCAGATTATCCCGCGCGACCGTCACGCCATGTATTTTGCGACGCTCGGTGTCATCGCGTCCGGCATGGAGCGCTTGGCGATCGAGATCCGGCACTTGCAGCGGACGGAGGTTCTTGAAGCCGAAGAATACTTCTCGCCCGGGCAGAAGGGCTCATCGGCGATGCCGCACAAGCGCAATCCGGTGCTTTCCGAAAATGTGACGGGTCTCGCGCGGATGGTGCGCGCCTACGCCCTTCCGGCGATGGAGAACGTCGCACTTTGGCACGAGCGCGACATCTCGCATTCAAGCGTCGAGCGGATGATCGGCCCGGATGCGACGGTGACCCTCGATTTTGCGCTGAACAGGCTTGCCGGCATCATCGAGAAGCTCGTCGTCTATCCGCAGAACATGCGAAGGAACCTCGATAAGCTCGCAGGTCTCCATAATTCGCAGCGCGTGCTTCTTGCTTTGACGCAGGCCGGGCTGAGCAGAGAAGACGCCTACGCGCTTGTCCAGCGCAACGCCATGAAAGCCTGGGAGCAAGGCAAGGACTTCCTCGCCGAACTCAAGGCCGACAAGGACGTCACCGCAAAGATACGCCCAGCCGATCTCGATGGAATGTTCGATCTCGCCTATCATACGAAGCACGTCGACACGATCTTCAACCGTGTCTTCGGCGGGTCAAAATAAGGAAAAACCAGCACGACTTGGTGCTGGTTTCCCTGAAGGCGAGTGCTGGGGGCGAGGTTACGCCGCTTCTTTATTGAGCCGGCTCTCGGCAAGCTTCGTCAGCTTGTCATCGGCGGCATATTCTTCTTTCAATGTTTTATCTAAAATCGCGGCGACGTCCTTGTGACCGAGAAGCGTCGCCCATGAGATCAGCGTGCCATAGCGCGTAATCTCGTAATGTTCGGCGGCCTGGCCGGCGCCGATCATCGCGGCGTCGCGCGTATCGGGGTCCTTGACCTCCTTCATCAACTCCTCGCCCTCTTCCAGGATGCCTTTGATCGCCGGGCACTCCGTAGCCTTGGCCTTGCGTTCGAGCATTTTGAACACCTGTTCGAGGCGCGTGACGTGCTCTTTCGTCTCTTCGAGGTGTCCCATGAATGCCTTTGCGAGAGCTGGCGAATCAGACGCTTTGGCCATCTTGGGAAGAGCCTTGACCAGCTTCGTTTCGGCGAAATAGACGTCTTCAAGCGTGTGATTGAAAAGATCTTCAAGGTTTTCAATTTTCATTTGGGCGTTCTCCTGGAGGGTGAGTCTTCTGCCTATCCAGCAACGCCAGCCAGGTCTCGCGGTTCCCAAGTCGACAAAGTGCACGTTGAATTCGAGCCGATACGCTGGGGTGGAACTTGGTTCCAATGCGTCGCGCCGTGGGTACTTTCCTCGGTCGCCACCGTCCGCTAAGCACGTCGCCGATGAAAACTTCCGAAATCGATATCCTCATCGTACCCGGCTGGCAGGATTCCGGTCCCGATCACTGGCAGAGCCGCTGGGAACGAAACTTACGAACCGCGCGCCGCGTGATCCAGGAAGACTGGGACAACCCGGACGTCGAGGCCTGGGGCGATCGCATGGCGAAATTCGCCAGCGGCGCAACGCAGCCGGTCGTCGCGGTGGCCCACTCCCTCGGCGTGCCCGCCGTCGTCTATGCGGCCGACAAACTGAAGCGGAGCGGCGTGATTGGAGCGTTTCTCGTCGCCCCCGCCGACGTCGACTACGCCCAGTTCTGGCCCGATACCGGAGGCAAGCGCTGGCCACCCGACAAGGGCCCGGGCGGATTCGAGACGATGCCGGATCGGCGCCTGCCGTTTCCGGCCCATCTCGTCGTTGCCAATAATGATCTCTATTGCAGCTACGCGCGCGCCCAGCATCTCGCCAGCAAGTGGGGCGCAGAGCTGAGCGACGCAGGCGAAAGCGGCCACATCAACATCGCCTCCGGCCGTGGGCCGTGGCCGGAGGGTCTTCTGGAGTTTGGGAAGTTTCTGAGGAAACTCGGCTGATACCCGGCGCGGCTCTCAGACGCCGCGCACCCGCTTATTCTTTCGCCGCCTCGATTTCGAGGACGGCTTTCGCGAGCGCTTCGCCCATTACGGTTCGGATCTCGTGATCATCGACCTTGATGCCTTTCGCCGTAAGGTCGGCGCGCACTTTGCGGATGACGTCGTCGTCGCCTTTCTCGGCGAGGTCGGCTCGACGAACGTCTTTGATGTAAGCCTCAAGTGCTTCGCCGGTGAGCCCGAGCTTGGCGCCAGCCCATTCTGCGACGGCCTTGTTACGGCGGCTCTCCGCCCTGAACTTGAGATCGGCGTCGAAGGCGAATTTTTTTTCGAATCCCTTCTCGCGCTCGTTGAACGTAGTCATGGCCCTTCACTCCCTTCGTTGTGCTTCCGGATACCTCGCAACCACGAGGTGTATCGGCATTTTATGCGCGCTGAGCGCGAGTTGCAGGTACCGCCTAGGCTGCGTTAACGGCAGCGGTACGTCATGGCTTTGAGGCAAATCAACCACTTGGCTTCGAAGCTCTACCACGCCGCGCTGCGGCTCATGGTCTACATTGTGCCGACCCCCTCGTTCGGCTAGAGTCTCGCCAAGGCTTTCGAGCGCGAAAGGCGCGCGACTCCTTTCCCGACATGCGAAAAACACGTTGGAAAATCAAGGCGTCAGCGTCTGACGAAGAACTCGTGAGAAAATCGGTCTATCGCAATGAGTGAGAACAATCTGTTGATCCTCAGAGGTCCGGGAATGAACAAGCGTCGGCGCATCTACGAGGGCAAGGCCAAGGTCCTCTACGAGGGTCCTGAGCCGGGCACTCTTATCCAGCATTTCAAAGACGACGCAACCGCGTTCAACGCCAAGAAACACGCGCTGATCGAAGGCAAAGGCGTACTGAACAATCGTATCTCCGAGTACGTTTTCGTGAAGCTCGGCGAAATCGGCGTGCCGACACACTTCATCAAGCGTCTCAACATGCGCGAGCAGTTGATCCGCGAAGTCGAGATCGTGCCGCTTGAAGTCGTCGTGCGCAACGTCGCCGCCGGCTCGCTGTCGACGCGCTTGGGCCTTGAGGAAGGCGCCCAACTTCCGCGTTCGATCATCGAATTCTATTACAAGAAGGACGAGCTGAACGATCCGATGGTTTCGGAGGAGCACATCACGGCCTTCGGCTGGGCAACGCCGCAGGAGATCGACGAGATCATGCAGATGGCGCTCAGGATCAACGATTTCCTCGTTGGGCTTTTCCTCGGCATCGGCATACGGCTCGTCGACTTCAAGGTCGAGTTCGGCCGTCTCTACGATAACGAGCAGGTGCGCATCGTGCTCGCCGACGAGATAAGCCCCGATTGTTGCCGCCTGTGGGACATCCAGTCGGGCGACAAGCTCGACAAGGACCGTTTCCGTCGTGATCTCGGCGGTGTGCTCGAGGCCTATCAGGAAGTGGCACGGCGTCTCGGCGTCTTGACCGAGACACCGCGTCCGCGCGGCTCGGGCCCGGTGCTCGTCGCATCGAATCCCGTTAATGGTCCGGCGAACGGCAAGCCGAACTGAATTGAGTGTTTAGGGACTAGGGATTTGGGATTGTGCTACGGCCCTTCCTGCACCTAGTCCCTAAAACCCAATCCCACTCAGCCAAGTCCCCACTCTCTAGGGTGCCATGAAAGCCCGCATCAAGATTACCCTCAAGAACGGCGTGCTCGATCCGCAGGGCAAGGCCATCGAAGGCGCCATCAAGGGCCTTGGAATATCCGGCGTCGGCGACGTTCGGCAGGGCAAGTACATCGAGGTCGATCTCAAAGAAAGCGATCCCGACAAGGCCCGCTCGATCGTCGAGCAAATGTGCAAGGACCTGCTCGCCAATACGGTCATCGAAAACTACAGCTACGAGATCGGCTGAGGGCCGGCGACCAGAGCGTTGCCGGGCGATTTCAAAAGATAGTTTTGTAGTTCCACCGCTAGCCTCCCATTAAGCAATCGAAGCTACCTTGCGACCGCATTGTCGTCAGGGGTATCGTTGCTTGGAACATCTCGCGGCCCTTTGGCAGGGCGTCGAAGCCCGCCGCAGCGCTTGGCGACCATCCTCTCGAGCCCTCGTCGCCTCATTCGCGGCAACAATGTTCCTTTCGGCGCTGCTCCTATTCTCGGTGCAGCCCATGTTCGCCAAGATGGCGCTCCCGGCACTCGGCGGAACACCGGCCGTGTGGGCCGTTTCGATGTGCTTCTTCCAGGCGGTGCTGCTCGCAGGCTACGTCTACGCCCACGCCCTGAACCGTTGGCTTGAGCCGCGCACCGCGGTTCTTACGCATGTCGTCGTTCTGACACTCGCCGCCTTGGCTCTGCCAATAGGGCTTCCCGCCACTATGGCAGAGCCGCCATCCGGAGACGCTTATCTTTGGCTGCTCGGCGTGCTGGCACTCGGCGTTGGCCTGCCGTTTTTCGCCATCTCGGCAAATGCGCCGTTGCTCCAGGCCTGGTTCTCAAAGACCGAGCACAAGAATGCGAGCGATCCCTATTTTCTCTATGGGGCGAGCAATCTCGGAAGCCTTCTAGCGCTTCTGGCTTATCCGATTGTGCTCGAACCGACGCTTGGGCTCACGTCGCAAGGGGCGCTTTGGAGCTTCGGCTTCTTCGCGTTGATCGCCTCCATCGCGATGTGCGGCGGCGCGGTTCTATTCAGCGGGACTGCAACTTCGCCGAAGGCGAGCGACACAAGTCTCAACGCCGCTGCCATTCGCGAACCAATTTCATGGCAAAGGCGCGCCGGATGGATCGCGCTGGCGGCCATTCCTTCGGGACTTATGGTTGCCGTCACGACGTACGTCACCACCGACGTCGGCTCGGCGCCATTCATCTGGGTCGTTCCGCTGGTCCTCTACCTCACGACCTTCATCATGGTCTTCAAGGACAAGCTTTCGTTCCCCTACGCCCTCGCCGTCGCGGTTTTGCCGCTCACCATTCTCGCTCACATCCTATTGATGTCACGTATCGAAGCGGTGGCGTTCGCCCTCCTGGCCTACGTCCTCGCGGCGCTGATGTGCCACCGCGAACTGTACCTTCGCCGACCCGGCAGCGAGAGCTTGACGGATTTCTACATTTGCATGTCCGCCGGTGGTGTGATCGGCGGCATCTTCTCGGCGCTGATCGCCCCGCAGATCTTCAGCTCGGTGCTCGAATTCAAGCTGCTACTGGTGATTTCGTTATTGGCCCGCCCCGGTGTTCTCGACGGACTGACGAACCGAAAACAAACCGTGCGCATCGCGTTGTTCGCCGCCGGTCTGATGTTGGCATTCCTGCTCTATAAAACGCTCGTCGAGTTGAACGCTCTTGCGGCAGGCGGCCCCGCGCTCGCTGTCCTGATTGGCCTCGTAATACTCGGAGTTTATCTGACGCGATCATGGCCGGAGCATCGCGTGATCATCATTTTGACGATGGTCATCGGTGTCGGCGTCGTGCCGACAGACTCGCGTACGCTGTATCAGCAGCGCTCGTTCTTCGGCACGATCCGCGTGATCACGACCGAAGACGGCCAATATCATGCGATGCTGCATGGCACGACGGTGCACGGCGCCGAACGGGTCAAGACGGCCGACGGCCAGCCAGTGACGGCAGCGGTTCCGGCGACCTACTACCATCCCGACGGACCGATGGCGCGTGGCGTTGCGCTGGCGAGGCAGATTGCTCATCAACGCGGCATGGAATTGACGACAGGCATCGTCGGTCTCGGATCGGGATCGTTGGCTTGCTATGCGAAGCCGGGCGAAACGTGGCGCTACTTCGAGCTCGATCCGATGATCGTTAACGTGGCGCGCCGGCCAGATCTCCTCACGTTCCTCACGCGCTGTCTGCCGAACAACGACGTGGTGATCGGGGATGCTCGCCTGACGCTTCAAAAAGAGCCGGATGCAAAATTCAACTACCTCGTGATCGAC
>NZ_DATNBA010000115.1:0-10799 GCF_035572195.1 Hyphomicrobium sp.
CAAGGGGTGGACGGCGCGCTTGAACGACTGGTTCTTCAGACAAGGCGGTCGGCACCGCTTCATCGACTGGCTAGGGATTGATTCCAAGATCAATTCCGCGCTCGGTGAAAGCTGGTCGCGCGTCAAGGACTACTGGAACGCGGGCTCTAGCTATTTTGCGCGCTTTCAGCTGGTCGGGTGGCGCCGGCTTCTGAACGAGTTCGGGTCGGAAAGCTTCACGATGCTGTTTGGCGGCTTCGTCGTTCTATACGGCCTCGCCCTACCCGCATTTCAGGAATTCGACGAGAGCAAATTCCAGACCGGCAAGTATGCGGTGACGCTGCTCGACGTGAACGGCAACGTCATCGGCAAGCGGGGTATCCTGCACAACGACGCCGTACCGCTCGACGAAATTCCGGACTTTCTGATCAAGGCGACGCTGGCAACGGAAGACCGCCGCTTCTTCGAACACTACGGCATCGACGTCCTCGGTACGATGCGCGCCTTGTTGACCAACGTGCAGGCCAACGAGGTCGTGCAGGGCGGGTCGACGATAACGCAGCAGCTGGCGAAAAACCTGTTCCTTTCCTCCGAGCGGTCGCTGCAGCGAAAGGTCAAAGAGCTGTTTCTCGCCTTCCTGCTCGAGAGCCGCTACTCAAAACGGGAAATCCTGAAACTCTACTTCGATCGCGCCTACATGGGCGGCGGCGCTTTCGGCGTCGAAGCGGCTTCGCAGTATTACTTCGGCAAATCGGTACGCGACATCAACATGGCCGAGGCCGCGATGCTGGCCGGCCTGTTCAAAGCGCCGACGAAATATTCCCCACTCGTCGATCTCGCCGCATCGCGGGCCCGCACCTATCAAGTTCTGGATAACCTTGTCGACGCCGGTTACTACACGGCCGGTCAGGTGCACGCGGCAAGGATGAACCCGGCGCGCATCGTCGAGAACCGGGCGCCGAACAGTCCCGACTGGTTCCTCGACTGGGCCTATGAAGAAGTCCAGCGCCTCGCCGAGGGCAAGGGCCAGTTTGTCCTGACGGCCCGCACGACTGTCGATCTGACGCTGCAACGTCAAGCCGATGAGGCGCTCAACGCCGCGCTCAAACGCAACGGCAGGCCGGATCATTTCAACTCCGGCGCCATCGTCGTCATGGAAACCGACGGCAAGGTCCGCGCCATAGTCGGCGGCCCCGACTACGGCGAAAGCCAGTTCAACCGCGCCACGCACGCAAAGCGCCAGCCCGGTTCGTCGTTCAAGGTCTACGTCTATGCCACCGCCATGGAGAACGGCTACACGCCCGAAACGATCGTGCGCGATGGCTCACGCTCATGCGGAAACTGGTCGCCGTCGAACTACGGTGGCGGCGGCGGATCGGGCGCACGCATGCCGCTTTGGTCGGCACTCGCCAGATCGCTGAATACGGTCGCGACGGAACTGTCGTTCGCGGTCGGGCGCGACAAGGTCATCGAGATGACCAAGCGGCTCGGCATCGAAGGCGTCAAGAAGACCTGCTCGATGGCGCTCGGCGATGGCGGTATCACCGTTCTGGAACATACCGGCGGCTTCGCGACCTTCGCCAACGCCGGCAAGCTGGCCCGGCCTTATGGGATACTCGACATCACGACTTCGAGGGGCGACTTGCTCTATTCGCGCGAACGCGATGAGCCGCCGCCGCGGCAAGTCCTCAGCCGCCACGTCGCGGAAGAGATGAACACGATGTTGAATCGCGTGGTGACCGAAGGCACCGCCGGAGCCGCCCAGTTGGACTTCACCAATGTTGCCGGCAAGACCGGCACATCGACCGGTCCGAAGGACGTGTGGTTCGTTGGCTTTACGGGCAAATACGTCGCCGGCGTCTGGCTCGGCAACGACGACAACCATCCGATGCGCGCCGGCGTCACGGGGGGGCATCAGGCGGCGCCGGTCTGGCACGACCTGATGACCGTCGCGCATACTGACATGAACATTCCGACCATTCCGGGTTTGGCTCCGCATCCTCGCCAGATCGAGGAACAGCAACGCCTCGCCGAAGTGAAGGCGGCGCAGGTTGCAGCGGGAATTGACACGGAGGCTTCCGAGGCTGCGGCAAAATCGGAAAAGCTGATGCCGGAGAAAACGCGCGAAGCCCTGAAGACGCTGACGGCGGCGCTGCGCAAGGCAAGCGGCGGCGGCGATGTCACGCCTGCAACACCAGCTTTGATGACGTCACCGTCAACTCAGCCGCCGCAGTCACCGCCGGCAAGATCGAATACTCCTGGGGCGCCGGACGACACACCGAAACCAGCACGCGAGCGCACTCCCGGCAAAGCCGATCGCCGCGCGACGCTCTTCGATATGTCGAAGGACGACCTTTCAACACCGGCCACAGCACCGTTGCCGGTGCCGCCGGAAGCCCCCGTCCCTCGTCCCGGCAACGGGCCGCAATAGGAGGCGCGCGAGCGTGGCGTCGATCGAGATCGGGAGCTATGAGCCTCCTTCGGACACGAACCTGGCCCGCAGCGTGGCCCGCATACTGTTGCGCGCCGTCGGTCTCACCATGACGATCGCGGTTGCAGTGGCGGTCGGCATATGGTCCAGCCAGTTCATGGTGTCGCGCGGCTCGCTGCTTTCAACCGACTCGTATGGGCCGTGGGAGCACTGGCGCAATCTGGGCCGCGATTTCGCCGACCCGTACACGAAGGCGCACATTGCGAACAGCGGCAAGCTCAGGATCGCATCGAACAGTGCCGGTGTCTTCGAAGCCCGCACGGACAATCTGGGTGCGCGCCTGCATTCATCGTGCAACTACGTCATCGAAGGCTCGAACATGTCGGGCATGTGGTGGAGCCTCGCGGTGTTTGACGCGCGCGGCCGCCTTATCGCCAACGACGCCAATCGCTACACCTTCACGGCCGATACCGTGGCGCCCAATCCGAATGGATCATTTATCGTCACACTCGGCCGCGACGCCCGACCCGGCAACTGGCTGCCGACGAGCGGTGCGGGACGTCTGGTGCTCGTCCTCACGATCCTCGACCCATCGACGGGCCTTTCGGACGAAGCGCGCGCCGAACGCAACAAGATGCTGCCCATCATACGCCGCGAGGGCTGCTCATGAACTTGAAATCCTTCTTCGAGCGCATCGACTGGCGGCTGATGATGATCTTCATCCTGGTCGCGGCCATCGTGCACGTCGTCGAAACATTCCTGGCGGTAAATGATCAGCGCAATGCCGCCTACGCGCGGTTGGCGCGAGAGCTGCCGCACAACACGATGACGGTCGTAAATCCTGTCTCGCCGGAGCACCAAGTGCTGCCGTATCTGGCGCCCGACGCACGCTATGCCTTCTGCCCGTTTGAAACCGCGAACTCGGCGATGCACGTTCGCGCTCTTCTTCCCGACCTCGGCTGGACGATAGGGATCTACGCGCCCGATGGCTCAGGCATCTATTTTGCGGCCGCTTCGGCCGATCGCGAAACGACGATCGATCTTTCGATCATACCATCAGACGATCGCTTTCTGGGATTGCC
The DNA here is from genome assembly GCF_035572195.1 of Hyphomicrobium sp. GTDB lineage: Bacteria > Pseudomonadota > Alphaproteobacteria > Rhizobiales > Hyphomicrobiaceae > Hyphomicrobium_B. Next base: position 3,493 of record NZ_DATNBA010000115.1, read on the forward strand.
GGCTCAGACGCCCGGCCGGCCCGGAACCGACAACGAACAGACCATCGCGGCGCCCAAGGGCCTGATCGTCGTTCGCGCTCCCGACAAGGGGGCGCCATACCGGGCGCAAGAGGATGCCATTTTGGCGAAAGCGACGTGCGCCTCGGGACGGACTTGAGTTCGAGCCACCATTCGAGCGGGGCCGCGCTCCGGCGTATTCAGCCTTGGAGTTCGAGGGTGTCGCGCCGGCGCTTGCTTTTCTTCGGCTTTGCCTTGGCCTTCTCGACCGGACGTTCGTAGCGCACACCAGGAAAGAGGACGATTTCGGCCAAATTGCCTGATCGGTGCGGTGCCCGCGTAGAGGCTGGCTTTCGTCGCGGCACGCCGCGGAATTCCAAAATTATTGCCATGCGTGTCCCCCCAAAGCGAGGTTCGCTCAAAAAAAAATCGTCCCTAAGCAATGGGGCTGGCTTCGAATATGTCGGGCCTGCCAGAATCATCGCATCAGCCGATTACAGTCGCGGAGTGATTAACGGACTGTGACCGTGATGCGCGAGTTGCGGGTCAGAGTTGCCGGGCCGCTACTCCATCAGTTCGTCGCCGAGAAAGTGCCGGCCGTCACGGTCTTCGATTTCGACGATCCAGACGTCGCTGTCGAACCGCGCCTCACGTTCAAGCAGCTTCTCAGCGTCTTGATCCGATACGAATGCTCCGGCGAAGCCCATCACCCAGCGCCGGTCGAAATCGGCATGCTCCAGACCGGCGGGCGCCGGCGAAAAGATCGCGACTTGCATGTCCTCCCGCACGACCTTGATGAAAATCGCTCCCGCGTCGTCATCGCCGTGGCGTGCCACCACGCCACTCGCACCCGCGACGGCGCAGCGGCGCAGATAGGCTTTGACCCAGATTTCCGACTTGAGGCGCATGCCGCCCGGTCTCCCAACGTGCGCTCTTGTCAGCTTTTGGCGAGCAGCTCTCTTTAACAGCAAGCTCTGCCGCCACCCTAGCGCGACGTTGTCCGTGCGACGTTGTTGCGGCGCGACTTCGATCCGTTCTGAAGGCGGATCAGGCGACTCATGATCGGACCCGAGATGCGGCCGCTTTCCTTCAGCTTCTGATCCTTTTCAAATTCGCGGATGGCACGTGCGAATTCCGGCGTCAGGGCCGCATCCGCCGCACCGGTTTTGTAGCCGAGGGCCGAGAGTTGCTGCTTCACCGTTATGACCAGAGCCTCGCCGTCGGCGGTGGTCCGTTTGCCGGTCCGGGCGCTGGTTGGCGTCAACGACGAACTTCCGAGCACGATCTGGCTGAGCAGCGAATCGCTCGGCTTGCCGGTTAGGACCAGGTCGTTGTCGTACTCGTAGGCAAAAATCGCCGCCCGCGTCACGAGCCCGGCGACGCCGTCGGGTTGGCCGGCCTCGTAGCCGCGCGAATTGAGCTCGCGCTGGATACCGCGCGTAATTTCGGCCGAGCTAATATTTCCCACGTCGTTCGACGGGCCCTGGGCAATGGGCACCGGCGGCTGCGCGGCGACGGGTACCGTAACCGCCGAACCGAGATTGAGACCCGGGCCGTCGACCCATGCCGTCCTGGCACCGAGCCCGCCGGTTTCAATGATGCTGCCCTGACCTTTGTCCTGAAAGGCGATCATGTTCGCAGCGACGCTGATGGTCACGAGCAGCGAAGCGACGCCGGCAAGCTTGCGGTCCCGTTCGGTCATCTGTTGGCTGCCCTGTCGCGGCGTTTGATCGGTAGCGGCGAGTATCGCGGGCAGCCGTTAAGGTCTTCTTAACCGTCGCTCGACGAGCCACTGCCAAATGCTGCGTATTTGATGAAAATGCATTTCAAATTCGCAACAAACTCTGTTCGAATTGCATTGCCGATACTGGCGAAGTTTTGAATTTGGCCTGTTATCACATGGTCTGAGAATTGCTCTCACTGTTCCCGCGCCGGCCGGTGCGGACTGTCGTTAGGGGCGAAAAATGGGTTTGTTGCGTATCGCCACGATCATCGCTGTCGGAATTGCCGTGCTGCCGTCGGACCGCGACCAGCAGCAGCGCCTTTACGACCGCGCCGGAGCCACCGCTGAATGGGTAGTGACCTTCTGCGACCGTAACGGTCCGACGTGCGCCAAGGGGGCGGAGTTGTGGTCGCAATTCGTCGCCAAGGCCGAATTCGGCGCCAAGCTCGCCTACGACACGATGCGCGAGGGGCAGACCTCGAAGGATGCGTCGGTAGAACCGCCTTACTCGCCTGCCTCTCTTGAGCGCGACAGCGGGACGTTGACGCCTCAAGACAAAAGGCCGGCCTGGCGGGGCAACAAGCCCAAGAACAAGGGCAGCATCTGACGGCGACCATCGGCGGCCTTGCCCTTTTGGCCCCTGCACACCTATGTTCAGGTAGCGCCCAAAGCTTAGGCGCGCTTGGAATTTCCAATGACGATTGACGACATCCGCGCCGATTTCGCGCTCCTCGATGATTGGGAGGATCGCTACCGCTATGTCATCGAGCTTGGTCGCGCGTTGCCTCCGTTTCCGGAAGACCTGCGCACCGACGCAAACAAGGTCCGCGGCTGCGCCAGCCAAGTGTGGCTTGCAACGGAACGCGTCGCGGGGCCGGGGAACCCGCAACGCAAAGACCGCATGAGGATGCAAGGCACGAGCGACGCCCACATAGTGCAGGGACTGATCGCGTTGCTGTTCATCATCTACGAAGGCAAGACTTTGGAGGAGATCACGGCGGCCGACGCCGAGGGCATTTTCTCCGAGTTCGGCCTGAGCGAGCATCTGACGCAGCAGCGTTCGAATGGTCTTGCCTCAATGGTGAAGCGCATTCGATCGGACGCCCAGGCGATGCTTGCTGCCTGATCAGACTGTGTCGGGCGCGATTTGCGGGCGATAGTCACCCGTCCCCCAATGGCGGATGCGCACGGGCCTATCATTCAAATATTCCGCATCGGCCCGTGCACCGGCGATGCCATAATGGCGAGCCAGTTGTCCGAGCGCGATGCGCAGGATGACCTTGCCGGAACGCTGTGGCCAGCCACTTGCCTTCTCGCTGGCTTCGAGGCCCTTCAAATGGCAGCAGACATCGATCAGGACTCCGGCGAGGTCGGGGCCAACGGCTGACAGGGCACGCCGGACGCGCTCGCGCGCCGCAACGACGGAGTCCCGCACATCGGGGCCTAGGTCCGGAGAGCCTCTCTGACTACTACCGGCGCTCAAAAACATCGACCAGTTGGCAGTGACGCGCGGCGTCATTTGCGCAAACCAGAAATCGGCCCTGAGCTTTTCACCGGCATCGAATTCGGCATTCGACAACATCGGGCGGCCATCCTTGTCCTTGCGCCGCGCCAGCCAGGCAAGTGGGCTTTCGGTAAGATCGCGTTCGGGTTCGCGCGGAGTTGCCGCCCCGGAGCGCGCGTGCGCCCGGTTCGATCTGCATTCTTTCATCTGATTTGTCCTCAGCGTTGCCGGCTCAGTGTGTCCGACACTGCATATCGGGGCGCATCACGAGTGTCGGCAGCGCCCATCCCAAGAGATCCATCGCGCGATCGAACATCGGATCGTCGCGGCGGTATTCGACTTTCAAACATCCATGCGCGACGGTCGTGCGGTCGCGACCGAACATGGCGCCGACTTCGGTCAACGACATACCGCAGGAGACATGCGCGAGGTACATCGCAACCTGACGTGCCGACGCGATGTTCCTGACGCCGCGGGTGCCGCGCCACAGGGCTCCGGCCTCGATAGCGAAGACGTTGGAGATGGCAAAGTCGATGGCCAACCGTGCCTGCTGGAAGCGCTGCGATTCAACGCTGTCGGAAAACGCGGACGTGCGGCGGCGCGTTTTCAAGGCAAAGGCGTGAGAGATTTGTAACATCCATCTACCCCGTGGATCTTGATGACTCTTTTGCGGCTACGGCGAAATTGAACCGCCACCGGCACAAACTCGTAGAAGTTCGGCGTCTGCCGTTCTCGCGATGTGGCGAAGGATAAGGCCGCCCCGAGCCGCGGGGATAAGTTTTTTCGCACGCATCTTCGTTCACCCTACCCGCAATTTTACGTCGCAAACTTATCCCCGGTCACCGTCGTGCCATCACAATCGATCGCATGCGGGACAGCGTTTCGATACGAAACATCACGGCGCAGCCGATGCGCTCCGCCTCGTGGCTTCGCAAGTCAGGGGCCAATCCAGCCGGCGACGTCACGCGGTTCCTGCCGCTCTGGCCGCAAGAGCTTAGCGATCGAAGTTGCGAAGGTCGGAAAAGGTTGATCTCCGTCATCGAGCGCGCACTCCGCGAGGAACGGCAACGCGGTCGCGCCGGCGATTGGGCCTATGATCTTGCGCGCCATGCGGCGCTCTACCGGATGCTCAAACAGGAACGCGCCGCGCTGATTGAACTCGACACGAAACAAAAGACGGGCCGGCTGACGGTGAACAACAAATCATGACGAAACTGGCTGTGCTGGTTTCGAACTGCGCCTAGTAACAGTGCGGATGTTCGCTAAGCCGACACTGCCGATACGGCGTAAGTGGCAAGGACCAGAAATGCGAACAGATCGCTGATCATCGCGATATTTTCGTTCGCCGTTTTGCCGCCATTCAGCAGATGCCGGATGCCCGCAATGCCATAAAAAATTCCTGCGATGATCGCGACCGGCAGGACGAAGCTCGGTTTGGCCAGCGAAGCGACCCCGACAAATCCCGTGGCAAAATTTGCCGCGCCCAATTCCTGCACGAACGGCAACGGGTCATCGCTTTCCATTCCGAAAATGCCTTCGGAAGTGAAGCGCGGCCGGAAGAATTGCGAGAGCCCGGCAAGCAACAATCTGACGCCCGCACTCCAGAACACGAACCACTTTCCCACCAGCTCCATAAGTGGGGCGGAACTCTGAAGATAGGAATGCCCTGCGTAGATCGACGCCGCAGGAAGGATCAACATCAACAGAAGGACGCTTGCGCGATACATGGCGGGGCCTTGCGTCTTCGCTCTGAGCTTCCGTCTGAGCAGATCGCCGCCGATAGACGCTCTAGCGGTCGCGGCGCGTGCCAAGCCCCATCTTCTTGGCGAGCTGCGAGCGGGCGCTGGCGTAATTCGGCGCCACCATCGGATAGTCGGGCGGCAGGCCCCACTTGTCGCGGTATTCTTCCGGTGAAAGGTTGTAGTGCGTCCGCAAGTGACGCTTCAGCGATTTGAACTTCTTGCCGTCTTCGAGACAGATGAGAAAGTCGGGCATCACCGATTTCTTGATGGCAATCTTCGGTTTTGCCTCTTCGCGTTCCTGCGGAACCGCCCGGCCCGCGGCGCGGCTCAACGCGGCGTGCGTTTCAGCGATCAGGCCTGGAAGTTCCGTCGATGAAATCGAATTGTTGCTGACGTAGGCCGCGACGATCGTTGCGGTGATCGTCACGAGCTCAGGTGAGGCCGAACTGTCCATCCGTTTGTCTTCCGCTTCCTCTACGGCCGCCGAATTCACCACCGAATTCAGTTCCCGCGTACTCTCTCGATTTAGTGGAATATCGTGCACCTAAACCTATGACTTAAAGCGACGTTGCGTCCCAGAGCTGGCGATCAACTGAGCCTCCATTTGCGAAATCTTTGACTACAGTATCCATCCATTGTCAATCTGGCGCCTTCCCTAGATGACGACATCACTAATTCTTGTAACGCCGCCGGCTCCATTATGGCGTTACTCGGAACGCGCTGTTGCGTTGACGCAATCTGCGCAGCGGTGAAGAAAGCTTGTCCGGCTCGCCGCCGTGCCGCCCCTGATGTGAGAAATCGAAAAGTCCATGACCACTGCCAAGACCGCGACTTCAAAACTCGACACCGTTGATCCAACTCTGCCGCCCATCGCGCGGCGCCTGCCCAGCACCGCCACGCATCATGGTGTTGCGGTTACCGATGACTATGGCTGGCTCAGAGCCGCGAACTGGCAGGAGGTGATGCGCGAGCCATCGTTGCTCGACACCGAGATCAGAGCCTACCTCGAAGCCGAAAACGCCTATACGGCCGCCTTGCTCGCCGATACCGAGGCGCTGCAGGAGACGTTGTTTCAGGAGATGAAGGCGCGGCTGAAAGAGGATGACCGGCAAGTGCCGCATCCGCACGGGCCCTATGAATACTTCCCGCGCTTCGTTCGCGGGGGACAATACGCGCAACTCTGCCGTATGCCACGCGGCGGCTCGGCCGACGAGGCACAAGTGCTACTCGACGGCAACGCCGAAGCGGCGGGCAAAGTCTACTGGGACCTCGGGGCAACAGCACATACGCCGGACCACAAGCTGCTAGCCTACGCGACCGACGACAAAGGCTCGGAACTCTACACGATCCGTATTCGCGATCTCGAGACGGGCACGGATCTCGTGGATGAAATTCCGGAAACCAGCGGCGGCCTCGAATGGGCGCGAGACGGTAAGACGCTGTTTTATGTCAAGGTCGATGCGCACCATCGCCCGCTATACGTTTATCGCCACGTTATCGGAACGCCGGAGAGCTACGATCAACTCGTCTACGAAGAAAAGGATACCGGGTTCTACGTCGGCCTCAGCTCCACGCAGTCCGAAAAATTCATCGTCGTCGATATCCACGATCACGAGACGAGCGAAGCGCATCTGATTGACGCCGACAAGCCGGAGACGCCGCCGCGTCTCGTCGTGGCGCGCCACAAAGGTCATCAATATTCGATCGAGCACCACGGCGAACATCTCGTCATCGCCACGAATTCGGAAGCCGCCGAGGACTTTCGCATCGTGCAAGCGCCGGTCGATGCGCCAGGCGTCGAAAACTGGCGCGAGATCGTGCCGCACAGACCGGGCCGGCTGATCATCGACGTTGCCGTCTTCGAGGGTTACATGGCGCGTCTCGAGCGCGAAGACAGCCTGCCGCGCATCGTCATCACGCCGCTGCGCCAAGTCGCTGACGCAGCCTCGAGCATTCTCGATCTCAGCGGCGAGCACACGATCCGCTTTGAAGAGGAAGCCTACGCGCTCGGCATGAGCTCGGGCTATGAATTCGATACCAGCCGCATCCGCTTCGTCTATTCGTCAATGACGACGCCAGCCGAGACCTACGACTACGACATGGCGACGCGCGAGCGCACACTCCGGAAACGTCAGGAAGTGCCGAGCGGCCATAACCCCGCCGACTACGTGACGCGCCGTCTTTTTGCGCCGGCGCCCGACGGCGAGCTCGTGCCGATAACGCTTCTCTACAAGAAGACGACGCCGCTCGACGGCACGGCGCCGGTTTTCCTCTACGGCTACGGCGCCTACGGCATCGCCATGCCGGCGGCATTCTCGACCGGCCGGCTGTCGCTCGTCGA
>NZ_DATNBA010000116.1:0-26555 GCF_035572195.1 Hyphomicrobium sp.
ACATCGCCAAGCGCCGGCATCTCAAGGAAAGCGATTTGAACCGCCTTGCATCGCCCTGGCACACGGACGCGGACCTTGGCCGTCCGATCGAGGTGGTGACCGACATGTCGAAAAGCCGCCGTCTCGGCTTTACCGATTATCAATCGACAGACGCCGCATTCTTCGAACTCTTCCAGACATCGCGAGACGACCGGCTCATTCCATGAGTAGTCGAGCGTTGAGTGGGCAGATGCCGCCGGCTAACGTCTAACGCGGCGGCGCATTTCTGGCGGAAGACCTGCGCTGTCGTCGGCACCAGCAGGCGACGCGGCCGTCGCATCCGCCGCCCCGGCCTGCGGAGGTTCGCCGGCACTCGGAGCTTGCTCGGCCGTTGTCCGCTGCGGCTTCTCGCACGACTTCAGCCAGACGTCGTAAGTCGGGTGCTCGAGGCCGTAGATCCCCGGGCTTTCGGCGAACATCCAGCCTGTGAAAACCCGCTTCTCCGATCCGTCGACCTGATTTTCATCGACCTCGACGAACGTCGTCGTCTTCGGCTCCTCGGTAGGCGGCCGCGAATAGCAAACGCGCGGCGTGATCTTGAGCGCGCCGAACTTTGCCGTCTTGCCGAGTTCGACTTCGAATGTCGAAATACGCGCCGTGACCTTGTCGAGTGCCGAAAAGACCGCGACCTGGTTCTCTATTCTGTCCGCAAATGCCGGCAGCGGCAGGCTCGTGAAGATCACGGCGGAAAAAAAGAGCCGGCTCACACGCGCGCCTTGAAAAAATAGAGACAGCTTCAATCGAGATTCCACAGGCTGGCGTTCAAACGAGGCTCGGAGTCAGTTATCTGACGCCGAAACCCGGCGATTTTCCGATCAGGCCGAAATCACTGGGGTCGCCAGGGCTTGTAATCGCTCGTCGACTTCGCACGCTTTTCGTTGCCGAGGATCGACCCTTTCGGCCGGTAGGCGCGCGGTGTGCCGGTAAGGTTCATCTGATGGCCGAGCTGCCAGGGTTTTGGCCGGTAGCGCTCGCTCGTCGGCGGCGTATCGACAGTATGATGCATCCAGCCATGCCACTCGGGCGGTATCTGGCTCGCCTCGGAAAGATTGGCATATGTCACCCAGCGCGCCGGAACACCCAACGGCCCAACGCCCCGGTTCTGCACATAATAGCGATTGCCGAACTCGTCTTCACCGACCAGACGGCCCTTGCGCCATGTGTAAAGTCGCGTGCCCCAGGTGTTGCCACCCCACCAGCTAAAAATCTCGCTAAACAAACCCATTTCGACGGGTCCTTTCTGGCCGTTCGGCACGCCCCGACTTAGCTGCACCGCACCCGCGATGTCCAGACCGCGTGACCCGATGCAGCGATGCAACAGCCATGAGGCGGAATCGCACTAAGCTCTCTTCCAGGAAACGCTCGAAACGCAGAATTCCGCTCCTGTCCACACCTCGCCTTTCCGACATGACCGAATAAAATGCAGCCGGATCAGGCTTAGGTCCGCTAAGACGACTGGGTTGTCCACACCACTAGATGTTGTGCCGGTTGTCTCTGCTACCACAATATATATCCAGAAACCGATGACGACTCGCTCGAATCATCCTAGCTTCTCCCTCGTTGCGGCGATCGACCGTCAGCCTTGAGGGAGAAGGGCGACTAAGATCGGCGCAGCGTTGTAAAGCCTCGGCCGCCGCCCTGTCGCGACACGCCGAAGCTGGTTCAACGGTGCCAACGGCGCATCCGTTCGCGCGCGAACATCTCCGCGTTTTCGAAATCATCAACGCCAGCTGCCGTCGCAGCTGGCGCGGGGAAAATGCGCTCTCAAGCGCAAGTTTAAAGTGTGTCTGAGTTCGCCTTCAACACCAGCCGCGACGTCGGGAGAATAGGACCCGTCGATGCGGTGATGACAACAAACATACGGCGTACGACCTCGTTCTGCTTACGTCCGCCCCGCAATTCGGGGGTTACCATGAAGATCACGAGGCGTTTCACTAAAGCCGGACTCTCTCCTTATGCCTCCATCCCGTTCCGGCGCGCGACGTCCGAGATCAAAAACCCCGATGGCTCGATCGTTTTCCGTCTCAATGGCTTCGATGTTCCCGAGCAGTTCAGCCAGGTTGCAGCTGATATCCTGGCGCAGAAATACTTCCGCAAGGCCGGCGTCGCGCAGCGTCTGAAAAGAATTGAAGAGACACAAATTCCCTCATGGCTGTGGCGCTCCGTCCCCGACGAAGCAGCGCTCGCCGCACTCCCTGAAAATGAGCGCTACGGCGGTGAATCCGACGCACGCCAGGTTTTCGATCGCTTGGCCGGCACGTGGACGTACTGGGGCTGGAAGGGTGGCTACTTCACCACCGAAGAGGACGCGCAGACGTTCTTCGACGAGCTTCGCTACATGCTCGCCAACCAAATGGCGGCGCCGAACTCACCGCAGTGGTTCAACACCGGATTGCACTGGGCTTACGGCATCGACGGCCCCGGACAGGGTCACCTCTACGTCGACTTCGAAACCGGCAAGCTGACGCAGTCGACGTCGGCCTATGAGCACCCGCAGCCGCACGCCTGCTTCATTCAATCGGTCGCCGATGACCTCGTCGGCGACGGCGGCATCATGGACCTCTGGGTTCGCGAAGCCCGCCTCTTCAAATACGGCTCGGGCACCGGCTCGAATTTCTCGTCCCTGCGCGGCGCCAATGAAAAGCTATCCGGCGGCGGGCGCTCGTCGGGGCTGATGAGTTTCCTCAAAATCGGTGACCGCGCGGCCGGCGCCATCAAGTCGGGCGGCACGACGCGGCGCGCCGCCAAAATGGTCGTCGTCGACGTCGACCATCCGGATATCGAGGAATACATCACCTGGAAGGTGCGCGAAGAGCAGAAAGTCGCCGCCCTCGTGACGGGCTCGAAGATCTGCCAGAAGCGGCTGCTGGCCGTGATGAAGGCGTGCGTCAACTGCGAGGCGGAAGGCGAAGCCTGTTTCGATCCGCTGAAGAATCCCAAGTTGAAGCTCGCGATCCGCGAAGCCAAGCGCGACGGCGTTCCACAGAACTACATCCTGCGCGTCATCCAATTCGCCAAGCAGGGCTACAAGGAGATGGCGTTCGACACCTACGATACCGACTGGGACAGCGAAGCCTACCTGACGGTCGCCGGACAGAATTCCAACAACTCGGTGCGCGTGACGGATGAATTCCTGAACGCCGTCGCCGATGACAAGGATTGGAATCTCCGCGCCCGCCTCGGAAACAAGATCACCAAAACGCTGAAAGCCCGCGACCTCTGGGAGCAGATCGGTTTCGCCGCCTGGGCTTCCGCCGATCCCGGCATCCAGTTCCACACGACGATCAACGATTGGCACACCTGCCCGCAATCGGGCCCTATCCGCGCCTCGAACCCGTGTTCGGAATACATGTTCCTCGACGATACGGCGTGCAACCTCGCGTCGCTCAACTTGCTGCGCTTCCGCCGCGACGACAAATCGTTCGACGTCGAAGCTTATGAACATGGCTGCCGGCTCTGGACGATCGTGCTCGAAATTTCGGTATTGATGGCGCAATTCCCGTCACGGCAGATCGCCGAACTCAGCTATCGCTACCGGACGCTCGGTCTCGGCTTCGCCAACATCGGCGGTTTGCTGATGTCGGCAGGCACACCTTATGACTCGGCTGAAGGCCGCGCTATCTGCGGCGCCATTTCAGCGATCATGACCGGCGTTTCCTACGCGACGAGCGCCGAGATGGCCGCCGAACTCGGGCCGTTCCCGGGTTACGAGCCGAACGCCAACGACATGCTGCGCGTCATGCGCAACCATCGGCGCGCCGCGCACGGCGAGGCAGAGCTTTATGAAAAGCTCGCCGTTGCACCGGTGCCGCTGGACCACGCCTCCCTCAAAGACGCTCGCCTTGGCGACGCGGCGAGACGCGCCTGGGATCGCGCCCTCGAACTCGGTCAGGAGCATGGCTATCGCAATGCCCAGGCGACCGTCGTCGCGCCGACCGGCACCATCGGCCTCGTGATGGATTGCGACACGACCGGCATCGAGCCCGATTTCGCGCTCGTCAAATTCAAGAAGCTCTCCGGCGGCGGCTACTTCAAAATCATCAACCAGTCGGTGCCGGAGGCCTTGCGCACGCTCGGCTACCGAGAAAGCGCGCTTGCCGAGATCGAAGCCTACGCCGTCGGCCACGCCTCGCTTGCTCAGGCGCCCGCGATCAATACCGCGACGCTGAAAGCACGCGGCTTCACCGATGCGGCGCTCGCCAAGATCGAGCAGGGCCTGGGCGCTGCGTTCGACATCAAGTTCGTGTTCAACCGCTGGACGCTCGGAGATGCGTTCCTCACCGAAACGCTCGGCGTACCGGCTGAGAAGCTCAACGATCCGACGTTCGACGTTCTCACCCACCTTGGGTTCACGAAAGCCGACATCGAAGCCGCCAACGAGCACGTCTGCGGAGCCATGACGCTCGAAGGCGCGCCGCATCTGAAGCCCGAGCACCTGCCCGTCTTCGATTGCGCCAACCCGTGCGGACGCAAAGGCAAGCGCTATCTCTCCGTCGAGAGCCACATCCGCATGATGGCGGCCTCGCAGCCGTTCATCTCGGGCGCCATCTCGAAAACGATCAACATGCCGAACGACGCGACGGTCGAGGACTGCAAACAGTCCTACATGTTGTCGTGGAAGCTGGCGCTCAAGGCCAATGCGCTCTATCGCGACGGCTCGAAGCTATCGCAGCCGCTGAACAGCCAGGTGCTCGGCGACGATGAGGAAGACTCAGCCGATGCCGTCGAAACCTTGATGAGCCAGCCGATGGCGGCGCGCACCGCGGCGGTCACCGAACGCATCGTCGAAAAGATCGTCGAACGCATCGTCTACGTCAAAGAGAAGGCGCACGACCGCGCCAAGCTTCCGGGCCGGCGCAAAGGCTACACGCAGAAGGCATCGGTCGGCGGCCACAAAGTCTATCTCCGCACCGGCGAATACGACGACGGCGGCTTAGGCGAAATCTTCATCGACATGCACAAGGAGGGCGCCGCGTTCCGCTCTCTGATGAACAACTTCGCGATCGCGATCTCGCTCGGCCTGCAGTACGGCGTGCCGCTCGAAGAATACGTTGAAGCCTTCACGTTCACGCGCTTCGAACCGGCCGGCCTCGTGCAGGGTAACGAGACGATCAAGAACGCGACGTCGATCCTCGACTACATCTTCCGCGAGCTTGCCGTTTCGTATCTCGGCCGGCACGATCTCGCCCACGTCGATCCGCGCGAGATCGTCGGCGGCACGGGCCTTGGATCGAGCGACGACACGACCGACGAGCAGCTGGCGCTCGATCTGCCCGAAAGCGTGTCGAAAATGGTGTCGAAGGGCCTCGTGCGCGGCAACCCGATCGTCAGGCTCGCAAGCCGCACAACGACGCCGCAGCGTGCTTCGTCGCTCGGCGCGGCCGCAACCGACAGCGCGGCGAATTTTGACGTCAGCGCCCGCTACGTCGATTCAACGCTCACCCACGGCGCCAACGCACTCGCAGTCGCCGAGCATCCGGTCGAGATGCGCACGAACGCCGTTCCCACTCCGGCGCCGGTGATGAACAAGTCGGAACTTTTCCGGCAGCGCACATCGGAAGCCAAGCTACGCGGCTACGTCGGCGTCGCCTGCTCCGAATGCCAGAACTTCACGATGGTCCGCAACGGCACCTGCCTAAAGTGCGACACCTGCGGAAGCACGAGCGGGTGTTCGTAATTTGTAACTGACGGCATTCAGTAGCACGGCTCGGAAAAATTTCGGCCGTGCTACTTCAACCAGACAGAAAGTCCGTTTTCTTGCGATGCCATCAATGCGATCGGCCGGCACTGTATAACATGGGCGAAAATGGACCGCCCCTATGCTTAGCATGCGCCGATAAAATGCAGTCCATACTCGACCGACAATTCATTCAGAACGCTGCAATGATGAACATGGCGGCCGACGAAATGGATGCAGCGACGGGCTTTATGTTGCCCAGCGGCAGGATCCCGGTGGGAGAAATAGCGAAAGCAATCAAGGGACGTGCTGTGCTGAACAACATCACGATCAATAACTCAAATGTAGGAATGCTGAATGCTGGCGATTTTTCGCTAGCAAAGATCGATGCTGTTATCACGATTGCGAAAGGGACCGACGTTGAGGCCGTTGGCAACCAACTTCAAAGTCTCACGCAAGCGATCCTTGACACCGCTAAGATCAATGCCGATCAAAAAAAAGAACTTCTTGATCTGGTGCAGGCGCTTGGGGAACAAGTCGTCGGACCCGGAAAGAGGTCCGTTATCAAGTCGATCATGAAGGGCATCGAAGATAGGGCACAGGGATTGGCAGCAGTATTTGAGATTGCCAAAACTCTCTCCGCTATAATCAACAAATACTTTGGATTCTAGACCACCCTCACCCGCCCCCTGACACGATATTCGTCGCGCAGAACGCGAAAACGCCACGACTAGGCTCGCGCAGCCCGAGCGAGGAGCGGGCTCAGGCTGCGCGCCCCCACCTAGTGCTTTTTGGGATGCTTATACCAATGCACTTGCTTGTGCACATGCTTGTGCGCGTGCTTGTGTGCTTTATGAACTTTCCGCGGATGACTGGTCTTTTCGTGCGGGAGATTGACGTGCCTTACGACGCGCTCCGCGTGCGGCTTCGACGGAAGCGTAACGGCCTGCGCAGCGGTCTGCGCGAAACCTGCGCCCAGAACGAAGGTCCCGAGCAAAACCGATAAACCGATCTTCATTTTTTCTCTTTCCCCAAGCTGAGCGCGCCCACTGCCCAGGCGCGCATCGAGAACGCTACGCGGCCATTCGCAGAAAGAAAAAGAAGAAGAATTCAAATGCTCAGAAGGATTTCTTGTTTGCGCGTACGGCAACGTTCCGCCTCGCATCGGCGGCAAGATCTCAAACAATGACATCGACGCTTGCCACGATTGCCTCACCAATGATCACCACTGGCGCCCAATAATCGTGCATCCGTCCGATTGACGCGCGGGCGCGTTTCCACGACTCTGGCTCTCCGGTTGCATCCTCTGAGGGAGATAGCCCATGAAGCCGGAAGTTCTTGCCTGGGCTCTGCTGTTCGTCATCGCCGTCGGCATTCTTTATCGCTTTGGCGCGTGGATAAACCGCCAGCGGATCCGCACCCCGCGACAAGCAACAGAAGAAGCAGCACCGGACAAACCGCCAGCGATTCCGATGAGTGCGCCGCCGCCCGCCGACGTCGTCGCGTCTCGTGCTCCGATGGCTCAAGTTTCTCCTGTGACGCCGGCCTCGCCGATTGTCGTCGCTGCGCCGGAACGCGCCGAATCTGCAGCCGCCGTTCGCGAGCCGGCCACTGCAAACGTGTCGGCAACGTTATCGCCGAGACTTGGAGCGCCAGCAGCGACGGCACTCGCGGCGCGTGCTCAAGCTTCTCAAGTTCACCCGGACGTGAAGGCCACTCTGCCGCCGGGAGCCGTGACACGTGCGGCTCCGACCGAACAGCCGACCCCTGCTCAACCCCGGCCGCAGTTTAATGAGCCGCTATCGGACGCGCGCACAATGTTTGCGCCCGCGCCCATCACGCAGAGCGAAAGTCCGCCTCGCCATGAAGCGTTGCCCACTATCACCAAACAGCGGAGCGTGATGCCTCGGCCCCGCAAGGTCGGCGGAAAAACACCGAGCTTCGCTTTGCGCATTAAGAAGTCTGATACGCGCAAAATCTCCGTCGCTTCAAAATCGGCACGTAAGTCGAAGCCAGCTATCGCGGATCAGGGACGGTCACGGATGACGGTCCGCAAAGCGAACGAAAAGCCCGCCGCGCGCCGGATCGGCGTCAGGACCGAACGCAGTAAGAGGCTCGCAACGACGAAGGCCGCAACGCGGATCGTCGGGGTGCCAAGGCGCCGCTCACGCATTCCCATCTCGTCGACGCCATAAGCCGAACCATTGTGGCGTTGACCGCTAATGCTCAATCCACACGTTATCCCAATGTCTCCACACGAGCCTATGCCGGCAGCGCAACGGGCTGGCTGCCGGAACGCGAATCAGTTCACCCTGCGCATTCTTCAAGCGATTGATTTGGTTGCGGGGTTCATATGTTTCAGCACGCGGTTTGCGCGCCTTTGTCGGTTTACATGCTTGCCGATCATCTCGACGGGGCATTGGCCGCCGGCGAAGATCTGGTGGCCCGCGGCCACGACTGGCGCAGCCTCGCTGAAACGCCGGCCGATCCGGCCGATTTCGCCGTCAGGCAGCGCAAAATCGCCGAGGACGTCCGCGGCTTCGAATTGATTTTGATCGCCCGCATCCTGAAGGCCCGCGACCATGCCCGAGGTCTCGCCGAGGTCGACGATCGATTTCGTGCGGTCGCCAATCTGTTTGTTTCGGGAACGTCCATCTTGCTCGATGCCGTCGAAGAATGCGGCGACGCGCGCGGCGAAGACTTCGATACAGGCGACGACATCACGTCCTACGTGCGCAGCCGTGGCCTGATCGCGCCCGACGCGGCGACAGTCAGAACCGCGGCCGATCTGACGATCGACGATAATTTCCTTGTCGCCAAACGCATTGCACTCGGACCGCTGCTCGACATGGCGGCGGCATTCCTCGACGCTCTCGACATTCAATACGAACTATTCGTTGAGGAAGATCCGGCCGACGCACGCGCTCCGCTATCCGATCAGGACGAGAGCGAACGCGCTTCCCTGCAGTGAGACCAAGCCGACGGCACGATGCTCTCTAGCTAGAGCTTCAGCGCGGCTTTCAATGTCTCGGCCGCTTCGGCAAGTCGCGCGGGATCGGAGCCGCGCAGGACAAGCTCGGACTCGAAATGGCCGTTCCGGATTGATGGATAGCTTCCCATGGCCACATCGCGATAACGCCGCTGGTGCGCCAAGAAAACATCCGCGATCTCGCTCTCGGGCCGTTCGACGCGGATCGTGACGGACAGCAGCTTGACGCCGGTATCAAGCTCCGGTGTGACCGCCTCAAGCATCGCGCGCATGATGTCCGGCACACCGGCCATGACGATGACGTTGGCAATTCGAAAGCCCGGTGCACCAGAAATCGCGTTCGGGATCAATAACGCGCCATCCGGGATTCGCGCCATGCGCAGGCGCGCCGGTGTCAACTCGACCTGGCGCCGGGCGTAGTGTTCGGAAAGCAGCTTTTCCGCCCGCGGATCGACGCCGATCGCAACGCCGAAGGCCTTCGCGATACTGTCGGCGGTGATATCGTCGTGGGTCGGACCGATGCCGCCGGTCGTGAAAACATAATCGTAGCGGGACCGCAGCGCGTTGACCGCCGCGACAATCTCGCCTTCGTCATCGGCAACGACCCGGACTTCCTTCAGCCGTATGCCGATGTCCGTCAGGTGTTCGGCGATCGTGCCGGTGTTGCGGTCTTTCGTGCGCCCGGACAGAATTTCGTCGCCGATGACCAGCAACGCCGCCGTCACTATCCGCCCTTCGCCCAACGCCTGGCTCCGTCAGTGGCAGTTCCTTCGTCGTCATAGCACCGCCCGCCCAAGCTCGGAAACACTTGCCCCGCCCTGTACATCGGCGATATGGCGAGGGCCATGAAATTCCCCTCTCCACTCATCCCCGGCAAACTCATCCACCGCTACAAGCGCTTTCTTGCCGACGTCACGATCGCCGGCGGCGTAGTCGTCACCGCAACCTGCCCGAATACCGGCTCCATGCTAGGCCTGACGACGCCCGGATCGACGGTGTGGCTTTCGGAAAGCGATCGCGCGACCCGCAAGTATCGCCACACCTGGGAAATGGTCGAGGCCGACCTCGGCACGGGTCCCGAACTCGTCGGCATAAATACGGGGCACCCGAACGCTCTTGTCGCGGAAGCCGTCGGAGCCGGGATCATGCCCGAACTTCAGGGCTATACGTCGCTGCGCCGCGAAGTGAGATATGGCGAAGCGAGCCGCATTGATCTCTTGCTCGAGGGCGGGGCGGATCCGCGTCTCTGCTACGTCGAAGTCAAGAACGTGCACCTGATGCGCGTTGCCGGACTTGCCGAATTTCCGGACAGCAAAACCGAACGCGGCGTCAAGCACCTTCGCGAGCTTTCCGCGATGGTCGCCGAAGGTCACCGAGCCGTGATGACGTTTCTCGTCCAGCGCGGCGATGCGAACCGCTTCAAGCTCGCAGGCGACATCGATCCCACTTACGCAATGGCTTATCGCGCTGCGGCAGCAGCGGGCGTAGAGATGCTCTGTTACCGGTGCCGGCTAAGCCCCACGGAAATCGTCGTCGAAAAGCGGCTCGAGATTGCGGAGTTGTCATGAATTTCTTTGAGGCGGCACGAAACGGAACCGGCGGATCGCTCGTATCTCCTGCAACGTCCTCGTCCGCAGCGACGAAGCCAAAGCGGTAATATTCAAGACAGCCAGTCGAGGTGAGAACCGATGTATTCCCGGCGCGACTTTTCAAAGCTCGGCATTGCACTCGCGGGAGGGCTCGCAACGTTCAAGGGCCTCTCTCGCACGATAACTCCGGGCATGGCGGAAGGAACGAGACAGAAGTTTGAAGTGACGAAAACCGATGAAGAGTGGAGAAAGACGCTGACACCCGAGCAGTTCGAGGTTCTGCGCAAACACGGCACCGAACGCGCCGGCTCATCGCCGCTTGATGCCAATTACGCGCCCGGCACGTACGAGTGTGCAGGCTGCGCGCTGCCGCTCTATTCATCGGAAACAAAATTCCACAGCGGCACCGGCTGGCCGAGCTTCTGGAAACCGTTGGACAATGCCGTCGGCACGTCGTCCGACAACACCTACCTCATGACCCGCACCGAAGTTCACTGCCGGCGTTGCGGCGGACATCTCGGCCATGTCTTCGAAGACGGACCGAAGCCGACGGGCCTGCGCTATTGCATGAATGGCGTAGCGTTGAAGTTTGTCCCGAAAGCAACGGGCTGATCTGAAACCACGAGAGTTCCGCCGGGCGAACCGGTCAGGCGCTTTGTGCGAGGTCAGTTGACTCGCGCACGGCAAGCAACTCTGTCGTTTCCACCGCCGAAAGCGGCTTTCCAAGCAGGAAGCCCTGACCATGCGAAATGTTGAGCGATCGCAGGCGTTGGAGCTGCTCGGGGGTTTCGATACCCTCTGCGACGACCGAGCAGTTCAAGTTCTTGGCCAACTGCGCGATCGAACGCACCACGAGATCGCTTTGCCGCGAGCGGTTGAGCTGGCTGATGAAGAGCCGATCGATCTTGATGCGATTGAACGGGAAACTCACGAGGTAGCTCAGCGAGGAATACCCGGTTCCGAAGTCATCCATTGCAATCGAGATTCCCATATCCTTGAGACGCCGAAGGGAATCGATCGTTTCCGGATTGCTTTGCAGCAAACTCGTCTCTGTTATCTCGAGTTCGAGGCGGCGAGCCGGTAGGCCCGTCGTCCGGAGCGCGTGTTCGATGTGACCGACGACATCACCCGACGCGATCTGCAGCGGCGAAAGATTGATGCCGATTACTAGATCCGACGGCCACCTGGCGGCTTGCCTGCAAGCCTCGGAGATTACCCAGCCGCCGATCTCGTCCGCGATACCCATATCGTCGGCAACGCTGAGAAACTGCGCCGGCGGCAGCAGTCCCTTCGACGGGTGACGCCATCTTATCAGACATTCAAATCCTGTGATCGCCTGCGACGTGAGTCTGCGAATGGGCTGGTAGTAGAGTTCGAATTCACCGTTGGCTATTGCCGAGTTGAGTCCGGCCTCGATCGTCCGCCTTTCCTCGGCTAGTCGCAGCATGTCGGCTTCGAAGACGCAGTATCCGCCGCGTCCAGCATCCTTCGCCGCGTACATGGCTAAGTCGGCCTGTTTCAAAAGCTGATCGCTGCCGGCATCGGATTCCGACGAAATCGCGACGCCGACGCTCGCCCCGATGCGGATTTGCTGACCGTCGATCTGGAATGGCTCGGCGAGTGCCGTCACCAGGCGTTGGGCGAGCGCGCCTGCTGCGGGCCGGTCGCAAAGGTCCTGCGCGATGATTGCGAATTCATCGCCGCCAAGCCGGGCGACAAGATCTTCCTGGCGTACCGAATTCTGAATGCGCCGCGCCGCCGCCGAAAGCACGGAATCGCCGATCGCATGTCCGAGCCCATCGTTGACCGCTTTGAACCGATCGAGATCGAGGTAAAAGACGCTGTAACACGATGATTGCGAATAGCCGCCGTCCAAGACGTTCAGGAGCGTTATGAACGCCCGGCGATTGGCGACGCCCGTCAGGCCGTCGGTCATTGCCATCCGCTCGGTCTCCTCGCGCGCTTCGCTCAATGCGTCGAAGGAGTTTTTCAATTGATTGACCGCCCGCAACCGTTCGATGAACATGCGTGCATTGGTGACGATGAGCGCCAGCAGGAAGGCAAGGAAGCTGATCGCCAGCGCACCGAGCGCCACGTAATCGGCCCCGAGTACGATCAGGCATTTGAAAACGAGAGGTAGGAGAATGGTCGCCGCATAGGCCGCTGCCGCGGCTGGAACCGGCGCCAAGAGAACGCTGCCGCTGGCCGCCATGCCGACGCACAGCGCGATGAGGACAACCTCGCTGCTGCTCTCGACACTCCCAACCCACTCCGTTGCAAGAACGGTCCACGGCAGAGCCAGCAGCACGCCGAACAACAGGGCTTTTCGCGCGCTGCGGACCGGCGACCCTTTGGCGGCGTCGAACGCTGTCGGCCGGATGCGAGCCGCCCGGACACCAACGTAGGCGGACAATCCAAACGAGCACGCCGCCCAAGCAAAGAGCTGCGCGTCGGGAATGACCCCGTGAAACTCAAAAATCGCTATGGCCGTGTTGACGGCGTAGCCGACCATGGCAGCGGGAGTCGCGCGGGCAAGACTCGCGAGCTGGTCGCGGTGAACGTGCGCCCACTTTGCTTGTCTGAAATAACTTGGGAAATTCGCCATGCTGCCTCGGCAATGTGCGGCCTGCAGCCTATCGTTAAGGAGTTAACGATCGTGATACTTACACTGAGCAAATTGAACGAAAATCAAAAGCCGAAAGCCGGTCTCGAGATCCGACGCACCACGTCTCATTTGCCAAGCCGCACCGGCTGTTGCAGGTGAAATTCTCCCAATGGCCCATGCCCGCCGCCCCCACAACTCGCCGCGCCGTAAAGCACTGGAGTTGTTCTCGGAACCTGCAAATCACCTGGCCCATCGAGCGATTTTCCTTCAGCAAACCACAATCGGCTATATTGGCTTGCGCATAATGGCCGGCATCTCCAGTCGGCGGCCAGGGCGCAGGTGCAAATCCGCTCGACGCTTATGGGGCAACGGATTCTGCTCGACGCGGCGTTCCCTCAACTGGGGTCCCGCGGGCTCTCGACTGCGGAAAACTTTGCAAAGGTTGCAAAGACACCCTGCAGATCACTCTCCAGCGTGGAATTAAATGGCAATGAGGTTATTGCGGGCGATCTTTACGATCCTTGTTGTCGGAGGAATCGCGGGTGGCGTGTACTTCGCTACCCAAGATGCTCAACCGGAGAAAGCTGAGAGCCGCCATCATGGCAGAAATGGCGGCGGCGGCCCGGTCGCGGTCATGGTCAAGAATGCCGAGATCTCGGACGTACCCGTCTACCTCGAGGGTGTCGGCTCGGTAAAAGCGCTGAACACCGCCCTCGTGCGCGCCCAGGTCGACGGCCGTTTGCTCAGCGTCAATTTCAAAGAGGGACAGGACGTCAAGAAAGGTGACGTGCTCGCGGAGATCGATCCTGTTACCTATAAGGCGCAGCTCGACCAGGCAGCGGCCAAGAAGGCGCTCGATGAAGCGCTTCTCGCGAATACGAAGCGCGACCTCGAACGCTTCGAAAAGGTCGGCACGCTCGCCGTCTCGCAGCAGCAGATCGATACCCAGAAAGCCCTCATCCTGCAGCAGGAGGCGCAGATCAAGTCGGATATCGCGGCCATCGAAAATGCGACCGCGATCCTCGGATACACGACGATCGTCGCACCGTTCAGCGGAAGAACCGGTATTCGCCTCGTTGACGAAGGCAACCTCGTGCATGCGGGCGACGCCGGTGGCATCGTCGTCATCACCGAGATCCAGCCGATTTCAGTGCTCTTCACGTTGCCGCAGCAGCAGCTGCCGACATTGGCCAAATCCATCGCCGCCGGAAAGCTGACCGCCCAAGCCCTCTCGACCGACAGTCAGACGGAACTTGATGCCGGCATGCTGAAGGTGATCGACAACCAGGTCGACCAGCAGACCGGTACGATACGCCTCAAGGCAGAATTCCCGAACGACAAGCGTCAGCTTTGGCCGGGCCAGTTCGTCAACGTGCGGCTCCTGGTCGACACGCTGAAAAATGTTGTCGTGGCGCCGACGGAAGCTATCCAGCGCGGCCCCGACGGCGCTTACGTCTATGTCGTCGGCTCCGACAACACCGTCGTGATGCGCGCCATCACGATCGCACGTCAGGACGAGAAGCAGGCCGTCATCGCCAAAGGCGTAACAGCGGGGGAGAAGCTCGTGACGAGCGGCTTCGGCCGCCTGAAGGACGGCGCGACGGTCACCATCAGCGGCGGGCATACAGCGACCCCACCGGACGGCGACTCGAACGCGCCGGCAAAACAGCCGGGCAACCGCAAATCGGCGGATGCATCAACGCAGAATAAGCAGGCTTCGGAAATACCGATGGCGCCTCCGCTCGTGACAGGCTCAAATTCCGACGCGAGTAAACCGTTCGACGACGCCAAGGCGGGCGATACAAACGCTGACGGCCGCCACCATCATCGGCGCCGGGAGAACGGCGCATCGCCATGAGCGTTTCGCGACCTTTTATCGAGCGCCCGATCGCGACATCACTCCTCGCACTTGCAACGATCCTTGGCGGTATCCTCGGCTATTTCGCGTTGCCGATCTCGTCTCTGCCGCAAGTTGATTTTCCGACGGTCGAAGTCACGACCGAGCTTCCGGGCGCCAGCCCCGAAACGATGTCGACGCTCGTTACCGCTTCCCTCGAACGGCAGTTCGGCCAGATCCAGTCGCTGGCCTCGATGTCTTCGACGAGTTCGTTCGGCCTCAGCCGCATCACGCTGCAGTTCAATCTCGACCGCGATATCGATGCCGCGGCGCAAGACGTCCAGGCTGCGATCAACGCCGCCGGATCGACGCTGCCACGCAACCTCCCCTATCCCCCGACGTACTCGAAGGTCAATCCGGCCGACACCGCCATCGTAACGCTGGCGCTGACTTCCGACACGCAGTCGTTGCGCTCCCTTTCCGATCTTGCCGACACGTTGCTAGCGCAGCGCCTGAGTTCCGTTTCTGGCGTCGGTCACGTTTCGATCGAAGGCGGTATCAAGCCTGCCGTCCGCATTGAGGCCGACGTCTCTCGGCTGGCGAGCTACGGCCTCAGCATGGCCGATCTCAGCGCCGCGATCAGCGCCGCCAACGTCGCTGGGCCCAAGGGTTCGCTCGACGGCGATAAGCAATCCTACACCATCGCCGCCAACGATCAGATAGCCGAGGCGAAAGCCTACGAAGACGTCATCGTCGCCTATCGCAACAGTGCGCCTGTACGCCTGAAGGATGTCGCGACGGTCAAGGACGGCCTCGAGAACACGCGCGTCGGCGGCTGGTATAATGGCAAGGCCGCCGTCATCGTCGACGTTCAAAGGCAGCCCGGCGCCAACGTCATCGACACGGTTGCCCGCATAAAGGCCGAGCTGCCCCGCGTCGAACGCAGCATGCCGGCAGGCGTCAATCTGCAAATCGTCAGCGACCGCACCGGAACGATCCGCGCCTCCGTACACGACATACAGTTCACGCTCGTCTTGAGCGTCGGCCTCGTCGTCATGGTCGTGCTGCTCTTCCTGCGCTCGTTCAGGGCCACGATCATCGCCGGCGTCGCGCTGCCGGTTTCGCTCATCGCCACGTTCGGCGTCATGTATTTCTGCGGCTTCAGCGTCGACAACCTGTCGCTGATGGCGCTGACGATCGGCACGGGCTTCGTCGTCGACGATGCGATCGTCATGATTGAGAACATTGTCCGACATCTCGAAAAGGGCGAGAAGCCGATGAAGGCCGCCCTCGATGGCGCGCGCGAGATCGGCTTCACGGTGATATCACTAACGATGTCGCTGATTGCGGTTTTCATCCCGCTCCTGTTCATGACGGGCCTCGTCGGCCGCATGTTCCGCGAGTTCGCACTGACGCTGACGATTGCCGTCGTCGTCTCGGCAGTCGTATCTCTGACACTGACGCCGATGATGTGCTCGCGGCTTCTCAACGCCGACGGACATGGGGGCGGCGGCCGCCTCGGCCAGCTCTTCGGCCGCTTCATGGATTCGGTCATCCGTGGGTACGGGCGCTCGCTCGAATTCGTGCTGCGCCATCAGCCGGCGACGCTGTTCGTTTTCCTGGTCACGGTCGTCGTCACGATCTGGCTCTACGTCATCATGCCGAAGGGCTTCCTTCCGGATCAGGACACCGGCGCCATTACGGCGGTCATCGAAGGCGGACCGCAGATCTCGTTTGCCGAAATGACCCGTCTGCAAGGCGAGGTGGCGGCAATCGTCTCGCACGACGCAGATGTCTCCGGTGTCGCCTCGATCGTCGGCATCGGCCAGCTCAACGCGACGCAAAACGTCGGCAGCCTCAAGATCATGCTGAAGCCGCGTAGCAAGCGGCAATCGAACGTCCTCCAAATCATCGACCGGCTCAAAGGCGAGGTCGCGTCCGTCGCCGGTACGACCGTGCATCTCCAGCCGGTGCAGGATGTGCAGATATCGACGCAGACGAGCCGTGCGCGCTACCAGTACACACTGGCGAGTACTGACGTTGCCGAGGTCTCCGAGTGGTCGAAGCGCATGGCCGACGCGCTAAGGGCTTCCCCGGCGTTGAGCGATGTCGCGTCGGAAGAGGTGGAAGGCGGGCTTATCGCCAATGTCACCGTCGATCGTGTGACCGCCGGTCGTCTCGGCGTCACGATGCAGGCCGTCAACGACGCACTGAGCAATGCCTTCGGCCAACGCCAGGTCTCGACCATTTACGCGCAGGCCAACCAGTATCGTGTCGTGCTCGAAGCGGCGCGGGAATATCGCAGCGATCCCTCGCGGCTAAATCGGATATACGTTCCGTCAAGTACGACAGGCACGCAGGTTCTTTTGACCTCGGTCGCGACGATGAAGTTCGAGACGGCCCCGCTGGCCATCAGTCATCAAGACCAGTTCCCGGCCATCACCATCAGCTTCAATCTTGCACCCCACGCTTCCCTCAGCGACGCGCTTGCTGCAGTCGAAGCAGCGCGCAAGACGGTCAACCTGCCGGCGACGGTGATCGGCACGTTCTACGGCGATGCCGCCGAATTTTCGAACTCACTGCAGGGCCAGCCTTGGCTCATCCTTGCGGCGATCATCACGATCTATATCGTGCTCGGCGTCCTCTACGAAAGCCTCATCCATCCGTTCACAATTTTGACGACGTTGCCCTCCGCCGGCATCGGCGCGGCACTCGCCCTCGAACTGACAGGCAAGGACCTGTCGTTCGTCGCTTTGATCGGCATCATTCTACTGATGGGCATCGTCAAGAAGAACGCCATCATGATGATCGACTTTGCGCTCGACGCCGAGCGGACGCGCGGGCTCTCGCCGAGAGACTCGATCATGGAGGCGGCACTCCTGCGCTTCCGGCCCATAATGATGACGACGCTCGCGGCCCTCTTCGGGGCGCTGCCGCTGGCAATTGAAAGCGGCACCGGCTCGGAACTCAGAAACCCGCTCGGCATTACGATCGTCGGTGGCCTTCTGCTCAGTCAGTTGTTGACGCTCTACACGACGCCGGTAATCTATCTGACGATGGAACGGCTGCGCGCCCGTCTGACCGGCCGGCCGATAGATGCCACCGCGCCGCTTCCGACTGATGCAGCCGAAGCCGCGCCGCCGCGCCGCGACTTCGAAGAGGCTGCGGAGTAGCGTCATGAACGTCTCGCGCATCTTCATCGAGCGGCCAATCGGAACGGCGCTACTCGCTGCCGGCCTCTTTCTCGCAGGTGCCGTCGCCTACGTCTTCCTTCCCGTCGCCAGCATGCCGACGATCGAGTTGCCCACTATTCGCGTCAGCGTCTCGCGTCCCGGCGCCGACCCGGCGACGATGGCCGCGAGCGTCGCCGCGCCTCTTGAACGCCGCCTCGGCGAGATAGCCGGCGTGACCGAAATGACATCGTCGAGTTCGCTGGGTTCGACGTTCATCAGCATTCAGTTCGACCTCGGTCGTAGCGTCGATGGTGCCGGCCGCGATGTGCAGGCCGCCCTAAACGCCGCGATGGCCGACATCCCGGGTGACCTGCCGCAAGTTCCAACGTATCGCAAATATAATCCGTCGGGTTCGCCGATACTCATACTTGCCTTGACGTCGGACACGATGACGACGAGCGACATCTACGACGCTGCCGATACTGTGATTGGTCAGCGAATCTCGCAGGTCGATGGCGTTGCGGACGTAACGGTCAGCGGCGCCGACCAACCTGCCACCCGAATCCAGGTCAATCCGGCGCTGGTTGCCCAGATGGGCGTCAGCTTCGAAGACGTCAGGGTCGCTGTCGCCGCTGCCAACGATCTCTCGCCCATCGGATCTATCGACGGGGCACGACAGACGATCATTCTCCAATCCAATCTGCAAATGACCGACCCGGAAGACTACAAGAACATTGTCGTCAAGAACTTGCCGAACGGCGACATCGTGCGCGTCGGCGACGTCGCTAAAGTTGTTCTCGCCACGCGCAATCGTCTCTCGTCGGCACGTTTCGACAAGAAGCCGGCAGTGCTGCTCATCATCAGGAAAAAGCCGGAGGCCAACGTCATCAATACCGTCGATGGGGTCAAAGCTCTGCTGCCGCAGCTCAAGCATTGGATTCCCGCCGGCATCAACATCTCGATCCTGTCTGATCGCACCGGAACCATTCGGGCCTCCGTTCACGACATGCAGTGGACTCTGGGGTTGACCATCCTGCTGGTCATGTCGGTTGTCTTCGTCTTCTTGAGGCGCGGCACGCCGACGGTTGCAGCCGGCATCACTGTGCCGCTATCGCTGGCCGGCACATGCGCGGCGATGTGGGTCGCGGGATATTCGATAAACAATCTGACGCTGATGTCGTTTGCGGTCGCCGTCGGCTTCGTTGTCGACGACGCCATCGTGATGATCGAAAACGTCTACCGCAACATGGAACGCGGCATGAAGCCGAAAGAGGCGGCGCTCGAAGGAGCGCGCCAGATCGGCTTCACGGTGATTTCAATATCCGTGTCGTTGATCGCAGCCTTCATCCCGGTCCTGTTCATGACGGGGGTCGTCGGCCGTCTGTTGCACGAATTTGCCATGACTCTCACGTTCTCGATTGTGATCTCAGCCATCGTTTCGCTGACAGTGACGCCGATGATCTGCGCGCATTTCATCAAAAGTGGCGCCGGGGAGAGGAAATATCTGGCCGATCGCCTTTTCGAGGGCGCCCTTGGGCTGATCGTGCGGGCTTATGCCTTCACACTCAGGATCGCGCTTCGCTTCCAGTTTGTCATGCTAGCGGTCTTCATTGCGACCATCGTCCTGACAGTTCACTTCTACCGCGTACTTCCGAAAGGCTACCTGCCGGATGACGATACCGGTTTGATCATAGCGATGACTGAAGCAAGTGCCGACACCTCGTTCTCGCAAATGAGCACATTGCAGGCGCGTGCACTGGACATCATCATGGGCGACCCCGCCGTCGCGGACGTCGGCTCGTCCATTGGCGGTGGGCAGAATTCTCTGAATCAAGGCCGGATGTACATCAGCCTGAAACCCCTTGCCGAACGCGGTAATGTCGCGACGGCGAATGTCATCGATCGCCTTCGTAAGCCGCTCGGAAAAGTCGCCGGCCTGGCCACGCGCCTCGTATCATCACGCGACATTCGCGTTGGCGCGCGCGAAGGTAAGTCCGAATTTCAATATACGCTCTGGTCGTACGACGATAACATTTACGACTGGGTACCGAAGGCTTTGGCGGCCGTTCGTGCCGTCCCAGGCGTCGTCGACGTGACGTCGGATCGCGAGGACGGCGGTCTTCAGCTCAACGCCAATATCAATCGCGACACCGCATCGCGCCTCAACGTTTCGATCAGCGATATCGACAACGCGCTCGCGAATGCGTTTTCACAGCGCCAGTTCTCGACCATCTACGGCGACCGCAATCAATACAGGATCATCATTGAAGTTGATCCCAAGCTACAGCGCGACCCGAGCGACCTTGCGCGAATCTACGTGCCGACTCTTGACGGCAAGACCGTGCCGCTCTCAAGTCTGGTGACACTGACGAAGAGCGTCGCGCCGCTCGAAGTCAATCACCAGGGACCGTTCCCCGCTGTGACGATCAACTACAATCTGCGGCCCGGTGTCAGCATGGATACCAGCCTCAAGGGAATCGAAGGGGCGCTCGCCGAGCTGCACATGCCTGAATCGATACACGGCGACCCGGCAGGCGATGCCAAAGCCTTTGCCGAGCAGGCGCAGATGCAGACCCTGTTGATCATCGCGGCACTGATCTCGATCTACATCGTCCTGGGCGTACTTTACGAAAGCCTCGCGCATCCGCTGACGATCATCTCGACGCTGCCGTCGGCCGGGCTCGGCGCATTGCTGGCACTTAAGAGTGCCGACATGGACCTTTCGGTCATAGCGTTGATCGGTGTCATCCTATTGATCGGCATCGTTAAAAAGAACGGCATCATGCTCGTCGATTTTGCCTTGAGCGCCGAGCGCGAGCGCGGGCTGTCGCCGTCCGACGCCATCTACGAAGCCTGCTTGCAACGCTTCCGCCCGATCCTGATGACGACGCTCGCTGCTTTGCTCGGCGCCGTGCCGCTTGCATTCGCCATCGGGCCGGGATCGGAAATCCGCCGCCCGCTCGGCATCACCATCATCGGCGGCTTGGTAGTCTCACAGGTGCTGACGCTCTACACGACGCCGGTCATCTATCTTCTGCTGGAAAAGCTGAAAGCGCGTTGGACGCGCGGCAGCGGCAAGGAAAGTTCGCCGTCGGTTGCCGCTTGAGGCAGTCCTCGCAGCTCACTCGAGTGCGATTGCCATCGCTTTCGCCGATATGTCGTATTTTCGGCAATTGGGAAAGATTCCTTCTTACTCAGGAACTTGCGTCGACGCGATGCAAACCGGCCAAGTAACCCTATGGCTTTAATTTTCGCCGAGCAGAAAAATTCGGTGAAATACGCGCTAGAATGCCGTCCCCCGTGATATACTTTGGAGGATCATAATGAATAAAATTGCAATAGCCGCCGCCGCGATTGGCGGCTTCTTATTGATAGGCGGCGGTTCGGCTGGCGTCGCGACGGCAGCAGGGCCGATCGGCATACATTCGCCGGCTGATACGTCGTCACTCGTGATCGATGTTCGCCGGGGAGGCGGCTTCCGCGGTGGCGGGCGCGGCTTTCGCGGCGGCGGGCGCGGCTTTCACCGTGGTGGTGCGTGGCGCGGCCGTGGTGTCGGCTGGCGTGGAGGCGCCTGGCGAGGCCGTGGTGTAGGCTGGCGTGGTCGTGGCTGGCGCTACGGTCACGGGCGGCGTTTCTGGCGCGGTCGGTGGTGGGCTTATGGCGTCGGCTCGTGCTGGCGGTGGCGTTACGGCAATTACGTTTGGGTTTGTGGCTACTAATGTTAACAAGCTGAGTTTGCCACCGGCTTCACAAACCACGGAGGGCCACGCACCAGCGTGGCCCCTGATACGCCGCGTCACGTCTAGTACTCGAAACGACGGCGTCGAAAGACCGCCGTCGTTTTGCACTTCTACGGCCTCATGTGACGCTACGCCGACGTTTTCCGTGCAAGCTCGCCCGATGACATGTTCGTCTTCGTCGAAGCAACCCCCTTGAAAATCTGCGCCGCACGGTTCATCCGTGTCGGGTACTCAGTGATTCTATCGTAAGAAAATGAGGTCGTGCGCGTACCATCGATTGGGGGATGGTGGGTGACAACGAATACCGAATGCAGCGATGCCGAAGCGAGGCACGCTTGGGAGTTAGCCTCGCGACAGAGCGCCGGAACTGCAAATTTGTTGCGGTTTGAAGATCGGTCTCACGCCGGACCAGCGCCTCTCGAAATCGACCTCCTCGGAAACCTGGATCACTCGACGGCTTCAAATCGGGGATGTCTTCCACATGCGTAAAGCACTCGTGACGGGCGGCGCTGGATTCGCCGGCAGACACCTCGTGAAAGCATTGCTGGACGCAGGCTACGAAGTTCACGCCGTTGACAGCCTCGCCCCCTACACCGGCGCCAAGGATCCGGCGGCAGGTTGGCCGCTCTTCGATCCACGAGACTACTCGAATTTTAACTTCGCGCACGAGGACTGCCGGTCTTGGTTTGCGCGCGTGCGCGACACCGATTTTGATTACGCCTTCCATTTAGCCGCCTTAGTAGGCGGAAGGCTGATGATTGAAAAAGAACCGCTATCTGTCGCACAAGATTTGTCGATCGATGCCGCTTTCTGGCAGTGGGCGAAAGCGGTGCGGCCCAAAAAGTGTGTCTATCTGTCGTCGAGCGCCGCCTATCCGATCAAGCACCAAAGGCCCGATCATTTCGAGCTTCTGACGGAAGATATGATCTCGTTCGACTCGGATATCGGAATGCCGGATCTGACGTATGGCTGGGCAAAGCTCACCGGCGAATACTTGGCTCTCCTCGCTTATGAACGGCATGGGATAGAGTCTGCCGTCTATCGCCCGTTTTCAGGTTACGGCGAAGACCAGGACGATGCTTATCCGTTCCCGAGCATTTGCAAGCGCGCGATCGAGTGCCGTAACGACCCTTCCATGACGGTCTGGGGTAGTGGCCGTCAGATGCGGGACTTCATCCATATCGACGATTGCGTCGCCGGCATACTCGCGACCATGGATGCGATGAAAGACGGCAAGGGACTCAATCTTTCGACAGGCATCTTCACCAGTTTCATCGACTTCGCAAAAATCGCCGCCGACGCATTGGGCGTCAGTCTGGACGTGCGCGGAACGTCGGATATGCCCGAGGGCGTTTTCGCTCGCGGCGGAGACACGAAGCTTCAACAGCAACTGGGCTTTTCCGCAAAGACTCCGTTCGACGTCGGCGTCCGTAATGCTCTGCATTTCTTCTTGGAAAAGGATCTGGCATGCGCGTTCAAAATGTTGTCGTCTTCCACAACACCGCGACCGTCGCTTCTGCCTGGTGCTGCGCTGAAGGCATCGTAAGCGTTCTGAGGGAGATGGGTTGCAACGTCATCGACGGCGGAAACCCGCGCCTATCCCAAATTCCGCTTACCCACCTTCGAAATGCCGACCTCATCGTTTTGGGGGCGCCGGAATGGTTCGCCGGCGAAATCCGCAAGCACTATGGTGCGGTGTGGAACACGCTGCGAGCAAAAAAGGCGGCTTGGTACGCGGAATCATTTCACCGGGACGACCGAAATTTCGATTTCAATTCGGTTCGCGGCTTGGCCGATTTTCACTATTTCCCGGCAATTCAAGATGCCGAGGAATTCGGCGGACATTGGCTGCCGTTTGGCGTGGACACCAGCATTTTCCGTCCGAAGCTCGTTGAAGTCATTCATGACGCGGCGTTTCTTGGAACGATGTATCAGAAGCGCGCGGAGTACGTCGGCAGGATCGGCTATCCACTCGTTCGCATGCAGTCCGTTTCCTCACCCAACGTACGCACATCGTTCGACCTGTTGGCCGACGCCTATTGCTCGACGAAGATTTTCGTCAATCTTCCGGCCTTGTCCCGGTTGCTTGTCACCAAAGTCACCGAGGTCATGGCCTGCGGAACGTTTCTTTTGACGCCTCGTCTCGACCATCATTCGGCCTATCGCAACATGGAGCCGTTCGAGCACGGCAAGCATTTGGTCTATTACAACCCCGACGATCCGGAAGAGATTGCGCGGCTGGTGAATTACTATCTAGCCAATCCATCGGAGCGAGACGCAATTGCCGCTGCTGGTCGCGCCGAGGTGGTCCAAAATTACCCGATGCGTCTGCCTCTGCGAAAAATACTGGACGACGCGGAAAGCGGCGCTAACGCCATCAGCGATGATCCATGGGAAGCAGCAATAAGCAAATTGGCCAAAGGTTGACTAAGCGGCGTCGTACTGAATAAGAACCGCTGCTAGGAACAAACGGCGAGTTCGTTGGTGCTCGCCGTCACTCGAAATCAGCGCTTGTATTTGGCGGCTTCTTCCGAACCGCCGGTCGCATTGCCCGCACTGTAGGAGTGCGCGCCGGCGCCTGCGAGCTGGCCGCCCTGCACAATCAGGTATTCGTCGCGGATCGGTTTTCCGGCAAAGTAGCACTCGAGAATTTCGCGCGTACCGGCTGCATAACGCGCCTGCGCCGAAAGTGACGTACCGGAAATATGCGGGGTCATGCCGTGATGCGGCATCGTCCGCCACGGGTGGTCCTGCGGGGCCGGCTGCGGGAACCAGACGTCACCGGCGTATCCGGCAAGCTGGCCGCTTTCGAGAGCGCGGACGATGGCATCGCGGTCGCAAAGCTTGCCGCGCGCCGTGTTCACGAGATAAGCGCCGCGCTTGAAGTGCTTCAGCGACTTGTCGTTGATCATGTGCTCGGTTTCGGGATGCAGCGGGCAATTGAGCGTCACCACATCGCAAATCTTGGTCAGGCTTTCGAGGCTCGTGTGATACGTGAGGTTGAGTTCTTTCTCGACCTCAGGCGGCAAGCGAAAGCGATCCAGGTAATGCAAATGGACGTCATGCGGCTTGAGTAACCTCAGCACGCGCAGTCCGATGCGTCCAGCCGCCACGGTACCGACGTGCATGCCTTCGAGATCGTACGAGCGCGTTACGCAGTCGGCAATGTTCCAGCCGCCCTTGATGACCCAATTATATGAGGGGATGTAGTTGCGCACGAGCGCCAGTATCGCCATTACGACGTGCTCGGCGACGCTGTTGCTGTTGCTGTATGTAACCTCGGCAACAGTGATGCCGCGATCCATCGCAGCCTGCAGGTCTATATGATCCGAACCGATGCCGGCGGTCACGATCATCTTGAGCTTCGGCGCCTTGGCGATGCGCTCCGCCGTCATGTAGGCCGGCCAGAACGGTTGCGAGATTACAATCTCGGCGTCGGCAAGCTCCTTATCGAGTCTCGAATTCTTGCCGTCCTTGTCGGACGTAACGACGAGAGTGTGGCCGGCTTTTTCGAGGAATTTCCGCAGGCCCAATTCGCCCGACACGCTGCCGAGCATTTCACCTGGTTTGAAATCGATCGCCTGAGGCGTGGGCGCGGTCTGCCCATCGGGATATTTCGAAATATTCGGAATGCTGTCCCGGGCATAGGACTTTGGATACCCGTCAACGGGATCGTCATAGAGAACACAAACGACTTTAGCCATTTTCATTTCCTTCCTGGATTTGAGCCCATGAGGAAGCGCACCAGCAAATATATGCCGGAGAATGACCTGTCTAAAGAGGGCCTTAATGTAAACGACCGGCGGACCAAGCAGTTACCGCAGGCTAGCGGTAGCCGACGCTTCGCTCAGGACTGTTGCGCCCCATTCCACCAATCTTGCAATGCAGCGGAATTCGCCGGCAAGGTCTGCGCCGTCGGCGCAAAGGCGCGCCACGCATCGAGGTGCTTGTCCGAGATGGACGTCAAAATTGGTTTACTTGCAGCAATCGCCGCTTGAAACGCACCGATAAGTCCGCCCGACGCAGCCTCGAGCTTTCCAAACTTGCTCAACACCACGAGGTCGCACAGCTCGATCTGCTTCAGCACGGTCGCGCAGGCGATATCGGCACCCGCAGCATCGATGTGGCATGAGGTGTCGCTCGGCGGAATTTCGAGATAGATCGAGTGGGATTTGCCGGAGACGATATCTCTGAGAACGCCAGCATTGCACGTGCGGTCTGGCAAACCATGCGTTTCCTCAATCAGGCCGACGACCTGAACTCCCGCCGCGCGCCAGCGGCCAACGGCTTGCTCGAACAGCGCCTGCACGGTGGCGCTTCTGGCCCCTTCGACGGCAGCAATTCTTGCTTTTGTAATCCCCATGCCGCTCACTCTGCCATTGCGCGGAGGTGCCGGCAAGTCGACCGATGGCGTGGTTTTGTGTTCCAGGGCTAGTCACGACGGCAAAATCGGCAGCGGGGTAACGTTGGCGATCTGACGAAATATCTAGCCCTGGAACATGCGAGCCTGCCGCGATGTGGGCGGCGACCCCTTTCGAACCTCGGGTGACGCCGCTACCTTCTTGCGGACGCAAACCGGCTCTGCGCCGGCCGTCCATTAGACGCGTCGCGGCAGACTCGCGCGGTCCCCCGACCGATGTCGGCGTCACCCGGCCGACAACATCGCTCGGACCGGTCCGAGAGTAATCCCCAGTTTAGGGGAGACTTCGGGGGGAGCTGAGGTCCGAAAAATTACGAACCTGTCAATTGGGCGGCCTGGATAATGAAATGAGTGCCGAACCTCGAAAGCGCATCGAAGTACGTACTGCATTTAGTGCGAACGATGGCAGCGACGCCCGATATCACATCAAATTCGTAATTTCCTACGAGCTCGTGAAAGGCATTATTTTTCCCTGTGTTCTAGAAG
>NZ_DATNBA010000117.1:0-5223 GCF_035572195.1 Hyphomicrobium sp.
CGCCCGTTTCACCGATCCATGGATCAAGACCGCACCAACCGATCGCAAGATCGTGGATGAATGGCTTCCCGTCGACCAGTACATCGGCGGCATCGAGCACGCGATCTTGCATCTGCTCTATTCGCGCTTCTTCACTCGCGCGATGCACAAGACCGGACATGCCGGCATCGATGAGCCGTTTGCCGGCCTGTTCACGCAGGGGATGGTGGTGCATGAGACCTATCGCAGCCTCAGCGGCGACTGGATTGAACCGGCGAACGTCAAGATCGAGGGTATGGGCGACACCCGCCGCGCAATGATCGCTTCAACCGGCGAGCCGGTCGAGATTGGCTCGATCGAGAAAATGTCGAAGTCTAAGAAAAACACGGTCGACCCCGACGACATTATCGCTGCCTACGGAGCCGACACCGCGCGCTGGTTTATGCTTTCGGATTCTCCCCCCGATCGCGACGTGATCTGGACCGAGGAAGGCGTGCAGGGCGCCTGGCGATTCGTACAGCGGTTGTGGCGACTGGTCGCGGAAATATCCGGAATTAACGCGCCGCCAGCACGACCGGCGACATTTGGCGAGCAAGCCACCGCTGTACGCAAGGCCGCCCACCGCGCGCTCGCTCACGTTTCTGACGATATCGACAAGCTCCGTTTCAATCGTTGCGTCGCCCACATCTACGAATTTGCCAACGCGCTCAGTGACGCCATCGGAAAGATCGAGACGGCGCCTGCCGCCGACCTCGGCTGGGCCTTACGTGAAGCTGCCGATATCCTGGTACGGCTCTTCCATCCCATGATGCCCCACCTCGCCGAGGAATGCTGGGCGGCGCTGGGGCATAAAACGTTCGTCGCCACCGAGGCATGGCCGCAGGTCGAACCGGATCTCCTGGTAGAAAGTACCGTTACCTTGCCCGTACAGATCAACGGCAAAAAACGGGCCGATGTAACGGTGACCCGCGATGCGGGAAAGGCCGACATTGAGGCTGCCGTTCTTGCCCTTGATGCTGTAAAAAGGGCGCTGGAGGGCAAAAGCCCGAAAAAGGTCATTGTCATCCCGCAGAGGATCGTCAATGTCGTGGTCTGATACGATGCGCTTCGCAAGGGTTTTCGCTGCCTTGGCGCTGGCCGGCCTCACCGCAGGCTGTTTCCAGCCGCTTTACGCGGAGCATCCGACGGGCGCCGGCAATGCCAGCATTGTCGGTCAAATGAGAGCGGTCGACGTTTCACCAATCAACGCCCCCGGGGGCAGCCGGCTTAACCGCGTTACCGTCAATGTGCGAAACGAACTGATTTATAGCCTAACCGGCGGCAGCGGCGGGATCTCACCCACTCATCGACTGGACGTTAAGCTGACGGCTACGCAGCTGCAGATCATCGTCGACATCAATACGGCGCGGCCGGACATCAACAACTACGGCATCGACGGCACATATACCCTGACCGAGCTCGCGACCGGAAAGATTGTTGTCAAAGGTCAAACCTTCGCACGCGTATCGTACAATATCCCGGGTCAGGAGCAGCGCTTCGCGGGCGAGCGCGGCTTGCGCGACGCCGAAAACCGTGCCGCCAAGGAAATCGCGGACAATATCCAGTCGCGGCTTGCGTCGTATTTCGTAGCGGGTTCGTGAAATTTGCTTCGGCGCCATGACCGCCATTAAAGCCTCGGACGTCGATCGTTTTATCGCGAGACCGGATCCAGCACAGCCGATCGTGCTCGTATTCGGTCCCGACGCCGGTTTGGTTCGCGAACGCGTCGACGCGTTGGTGCGCGCGTCGGTCGACGATCCCGATGATCCATTCGCTCTGGCACGTATTGAAGGCGATGAGCTCGCGGGCAATCCGGCGCGGCTCGTTGAGGAAGCGCACACGGTGCCGCTGTTCGGCGGGCGGCGGGCGGTTCTGGTGAAAGCGGGTACGCGTAATATTGCTTCCGCGGTGGAAACCGTGATCGCCTCTCCTTCGAGCGAATGCCGCGTTATCATTGAAGCCGGCAATCTCAGCAAAAGCGCCCCGCTGCGCTCGCTCTGCGAGAAGACGAAAGTTGCCGCCGCACTGCCCTGCTATGCAGATAGTGAACGCGCGCTCAGTCAACTGATTGACGAAGAGATGCGCGAAGCCGATCTCGTCATTGCGTCCGACGCACGCGTCGCGTTGCTTGCATTGCTCGGCAGCGACCGGCTCGCGTCGCGCAACGAGATTCGGAAGCTTACCCTTTACGCAATGGGCAAGAAGAGCATCGAAGTTACCGACGTCATGGCGGTCGTGGCAGATGCATCGCAGATAGCACTCGACGGAGTGGTTGATGCGGTTTTCGCCGGGAGAGCCGGAGAGGTTGATGCCGAATTTGGCAAGGCCCGCGCCAGCGGCTCGTCGCCGGCGGCCATTGTCTCAGCGGCGATCCGCCAGGTGGCCAATCTGCACAAAATGAAACTGGCTCTCGAAGGCGGCGATTCGATTGAGTCCGTCATGAAACGCGCCGGGCCCCCTGTTCATTTCAGCCGCGAGCGCGCCGTCGGGGAAGCGCTGCGCGCATGGCCGCCGGCACGTCTGTTGCGTGCGATGGAGCAATTGGCCGAAGCCACGCTCGAGATGCGGCGCAACGCTCCTTTGGTTGAAGCGATCGCTCAACGCACCCTGCTCTCGATTGCGGTCAATGCCCGTAAAAAGGCCTGACAAGCGCCGCGTAATGCAACTGGCTTAAATCGAATTACCTCAACGATCCCAATCCGAATCGACCCCTTTAGAACTGATCAATGCTTTTTCACTAAACATTTCATTATGAGCGTAGCTCGCGGACTGACAGACGGCATGAGGAATATGCGGGCCGTCGGCTTGCGGCGAGACCTGCGTCGATCGCAGGAAACGCGCGTCAGTTTCTGGCGCGCGACAATCGTGTCATCGTTCTTCATTGCTGCCGTGGGAGCAAGTCTGTTCCTCGGCGCAGTGATCGTGGCCGGAACGCTGCGCGGCAAAGACGGCTCGAATGAACTGACAGCGGACGGGCGGACCGGACGAGTCGCCCGCTCACTGCGCGATGGAACGCTTTGTCACTATATTATCTTTGACAACAAGACCGCCCAGACCATCGAAGACCGCGTCGGCCGCTGTGACGAAAGCAAAACCAAGCCGAAGCAGGAACGCCCGCCAGCATTCAGCTGGGGTGGCCGGTAAACCGACCATCGCGCCTCCCCTAGAGATTGAGTTGATAGCTATGCGGCACCCAGCGGTAGCCGGCCTGCCCTTTCTCCACATAGCCAATTCCGGGAAATGGCATGTGAAAACTCGCGACAAAAAGCCTGTCGGTCGCAAGCATGTCGAGAATGCGCTTTCGTGTCGCGACGGCCCTGTCTTTGTCGTCGTCCATCTCGAAATGCCATTCCGGGCGTTGCACTGCCATGACGTACTGAGTGCAGGTATCGGCGGTGACCATGAAACGTTTGCCGTTATTCTCAATATGGAACGCCAGCAGGCCCGGTGAATGTCCAGCAGCGTCGACGGCGGTAATGCCCGGCGCGACCTCATCGCCTGGCTTCATGAACGTCGAGCGGTCGGCCAGCGGCACACAAATTGTCATGAACAGTTCGCGGTTGAACTTGCGTGCTTCGCGGACGTTCTCGCCACGTTTCCAGAAATCGAACTCGGCCGCGCCGAATACATAGCGCGCATTGCGAAACACGGGCATCCCGCCTTCGACCAACCCGCCGATGTGGTCCGGATGCCCATGCGTGACGACAACAACGTCGATGTCTTCCGGACGGTAGCCTGCAGCCGCAAGCCGTGCCGCGGTCTGGCCAGGAGGAAGACGCTTGCTGAGCTGCTCATATTCGCGCGGGAGCGCACCATTGCCCGTGTCAAACAGGACCAGCTGCTTGCCGGTGTTCACGAGCGTCGGAATATTGGGATGCTCGAATCGCTGAGTATCGATATTGTTGGCGCGAGCAAGAGCCATCACCTCATCAGCTGAGGCGTTGGCGCCGTAGTGCGGATGCAAACCTTCCCGAATTGCCTTGGCATCCAGAACCGTCGCAACCTCGAACTCGCCGAGTTTGAAACGGTAAATCGTCGGCTGTAATTCGCCTTGGAGTGTAGCGGGCACCTTGGTTCTCCCCGTTTCGTCGCGCCTGCGGATGCTTAGCAGTTGGGGTCGGCTGCGATCCAGCGGGAACAAACATGGTCCAACGGTGGGATTGTCTTTCGGCGGCGCTCCATTCGCTCTATGCTGTCTGCCGCAACGTCATCCATATCCGGGAGATCGTCGATGGCCCGAAAAAAACGCAAGCCGTCCCTTCGCAAACGAACGAAATCCAGAGTGGCGACCAGAAAGGCGGCCAAGCGTGGCGGCAAAGCGCGACCACTTCGCAAGCGGCGGCCGCGAAGCCTCGGCAGCAAGGTAAAGGGCGCCTATCGTGCGGTCGTCGACACGATCAAGGGCACCGATCAGCTCCGCAATAAAATGGAGCTGCCCGCGACCTCAGAAACGGAATGATCGCGTCGCGGCTCGACTAGAGCCGCCCCATCAGGACGAGGATCAGGACAATAATCAGCACCAGGCCCAGGCCACTCGAAGGGTAGTATCCCCACTCACCGCTGTACGGCCAGGTCGGAAGCGCGCCAAGAACGAGCAGAAGAAGAATTATTAAAAGGACAAACCGCATCCTTATCTCCTCGGGAACGCCCGAGTTGCAACGCGGTATTTGTGACGATTGTTCCTTTGTGACGGCGCTATTGAGCGTCTGAGCCGCTGTCAAGAATTTGCCGGATTTTTTGCGCGAGCACACGCTCGATCAGCGGCTTTTGGATGAGCGCGGTACCAGGGTCCAGACGACCGTGATGAACGATTGCGTTGCGAGAATAGCCAGTCATAAAAATAACCTTTGTTCCCGGACGGCGCCGTTCCACTTCAGTCGCGAGCTCTCGACCGTTTTTGCCCGGCAGCACGACGTCCGTCAGCAATAAATCGAATTTCTTGTCGGCATCGAGCAGCCGAAGAGCGGTGGCCGAATCCTTTGCCTCTATAATCTGATAGTTCAGGTCCCTCAGGATCTCGGATGCATACTGGCGCACACCATCATCATCCTCGACGATAAGAATCGTTTCCGCACGACCGCGTTCGGAGCTGGCCGGTTCGTCGACGGAATGAGCTGCCTCATTGCCGTCACTCCGCGGTAAATAGAGCTTGATAGTCGTGCCTTCGCCGGACTCGCTGTAAATTTTGACGTGCCCCTCGGACTG
>NZ_DATNBA010000118.1:0-4867 GCF_035572195.1 Hyphomicrobium sp.
GCCATCGTCCTGACCAAGGGCCGCAACAACGAAGAAACGCAGCGCGCCAACGCCCGTCCGGGCGACATCACAGACGGCAAGAAGATCGCCGTCTTGATCAACGGCGGATCGGCGTCGGCCTCCGAGATCGTCGCCGGTGCCTTGCAGGACCACAAGCGTGCCACGATCATCGGCACGCGGTCGTTCGGCAAGGGCTCGGTACAGACGATCATTCCGCTCGGTGCAAATGGGGCGATCCGGCTCACCACGGCGCGTTACTACACGCCGTCGAACCGATCGATTCAGGCCAAGGGCATCGAGCCTGACATCAGGGTCGACGAAGCCGTCCCGGACGACCTCAAGGACAAGGTCGGCGCTGAGAAGCCGCGTGGAGAAGCCAGCCTTCGCGGCCATCTGAAGAACGGCGCCGACGCGACGGTCAAGGGCGAGGAGTCGGGCTCACCGTCCTACGTTGCCAAGGATGCCGACAAGGATACGCAGTTGCAGTACGCGCTGAGCTTCCTGCGTGGGACGGCAAAGGGGCCGGAAGCGGCAAATGCGGGAACACCGCCGCCGTCGACGACACCATCGCCAGCCCCGTCCTCGGGCGCCGGCGTCACGACCCCGACGCCGCCGGACGACGACAAGAAGACGTCGCCAAACTAAGCCGGCGCACGTCTGAACTGTTTTAATTCGAAGGGCGCCCCCGTGGCGCCCTTCGTTTTTGTTCGACCAGCCCGGGCATCTCTCCGGCCGCACCGATGAGGATTTACCTATGACGGACAGCCCGAAATCGCCGGTCGATCCCGAGACGCTGCCTTACAGGCCGTGCGTCGGCCAAATGGTGATCAACCGTGCCGGCCTCGTCTGGGCTGGCCGTCGCGCCGACTCGACGAAAGATGCCGAAGGCTCGGGCACCTGGTGGCAGATGCCTCAGGGCGGCGTAGAGCCCGGCGAAGATCCGGCAATTGCGGCGCGACGCGAA
This sequence comes from Hyphomicrobium sp., assembly GCF_035572195.1. Classification (GTDB taxonomy): domain Bacteria; phylum Pseudomonadota; class Alphaproteobacteria; order Rhizobiales; family Hyphomicrobiaceae; genus Hyphomicrobium_B. Next base: position 965 of record NZ_DATNBA010000118.1, read on the forward strand.
CTCTTCGAAGAGACAGGCATTCGAACCGTCATAGAGATCGCCGAGATGCCTAGCTGGCTGACATACGAACTTCCGGCCGAACTGGTCGGCCGGGCGTGGGGCGGCCGGTATCGTGGTCAAAAGCAGAAGTGGTTCGCCTATCGCTTCACCGGCGACGATAGCGAGATCAGCATTACCCCGGCACCCGGGCTCGAAGCCGAATTCGCCGAGTGGCGATGGACCCCGGCCAGCGAATTGCTGGACCTGATCGTGCCTTTCAAACGCGATGTCTATCGCCAGGTTCTGGCGGAATTCGCGTCCTATGCCCGGCCCGAAAGCCGGTAAGCGCGCGCGGCCCGGCAAGTTACGCACGCATAAAACGAAGCGCTTTGCCGCTGCTGCCACTATGACAGCCTAATGTCATAAGCCTGCTATGTTTTTCTGTACGATAGGCGAATCATGGCGCAAATTGAATGCGCGGTTGTCCACAGGCATTTTTTGCATGACTCTTCTGCCTAATCCGTCCGACCTCACGCAAGGCGCCCTGCCGTTCCGCACGTGCGTCGGCATGATGCTGTTTAATCGCCAGGGCCTGGTTTGGGTTGGGCGGCGGCGCCCGAAATGGGCCGGCGATCATACGGCCCACATCTGGCAAATGCCGCAGGGCGGCGTCGAAAAGTTCGAGCCGCCACGCATCGCGGCGTTGCGCGAACTGCGCGAGGAAACGGGCGTTACCAGCGTCGAGATCGTTGCCGAACACCCCGAGTGGCTGACCTATGAACTGCCCGAAAACCTGCTCGGCATCGCGCTGAAGGGCCGCTATCGCGGCCAAAGGCAAAAATGGTTCGCGATGCGCTTCCTCGGCGACGACAGCGAAATCAATATCGCATCGAAGGAAGGGCTCAAGGCGGAGTTCGAGACCTGGCGGTGGGCACCCATCGAGGCCGTGCCGAAACTGATCGTGCCGTTCAAGCGTGACGTCTACGAGCGCGTCACGCGCGATTTCTCGCACTTTGCCGATCAATCAGTCTGATGCGATGACTGGCCGGCGGCTCAGGCAGCCCTTGACGACAACCGCTTCAATTCACTGATGAGCGTATCGGCCATCATCTTCGACGCATCGTCCTTGGCTGCCGCCAGTTCCGCTTCCGCTGCCTTCAGTTCAACGGCAATCGCCGCCGAAGACATCTCTTCGACATCGTAAGCCTTCTCGGCCAGAACCGTCAGCCGTGACGGGTCGACCTCGGCAAAGCCCGACTTGACGAAAAGGCGCCGCTTCGTACCACCGGCCGTTACGTCCAGAACGCCCGGCCTTAGCGTGGAAATGATCGGAGCGTGTCCAGCCAGAACGGCGAATTCACCGTCCGCGCCCGGTACGACAACCTGATCCGCGTCGATCGAAATCAACACTCGCTCGGGAGAGACGAGTTCGAATTTGAATGTGCCTGCCATGCTGCGTTCCTGGAACCCTTCTGATCCGCTCAGCCTTCGCGCGTCTGTTCCGCTTCGCTGTCGTCTTCTGCGCCCGCCTTCGCCCGCACCTCTTCCGGCGTCTGCAACTTCGTACCGCAGAACGGACAGAAGAAGAGCGGATGATCGACAAGCCCCGGCTCTTCCTCTTCGAGGTCGACGAGCCCGACCGTCATGTAGATCACACCGTCGGGACCGACGGTGATCAAGGGTTCGAAGTCTCCGCCTTCGAGAGCTTCTTTCAGCTCTTCGCAGCAGCTTCCGAACTTCGTTGCGGCTTCCGCCATAGGTCGTTCTCCTGATGGCGCGCGACGAGCGGCTCAGCCACTCGCGACCGCCAAGCGATTATGCCGCTTCGGCGAGCTTTTCCGCCTTCGCGATCGCCTCGTCTATAGTACCGACCATGTAGAACGCCGGTTCCGGGAGATGATCGTAATCGCCCTCGCAAAGGCCCTTGAAGGCCTTGATCGTGTCGGCCAGCGACACGAGCTTGCCGGGCGAGCCGGTGAAAACTTCGGCCACGTGGAAGGGCTGAGACATGAAACGTTCGATCTTACGTGCCCGCGCCACGGTCAGCTTATCTTCTTCCGACAGCTCGTCCATGCCGAGAATGGCGATGATATCCTGCAGCGACTTGTACTTCTGCAGAATGGCCTGAACCCGGCGGGCCACCTGATAGTGCTCTTCGCCGACAACGCGAGGGTCGAGCATGCGCGATGTCGAATCGAGCGGATCGACGGCCGGGTAGATGCCCTTTTCTGCGATCGAACGCGAAAGCACGGTCGTCGCATCAAGATGCGCGAACGATGCTGCCGGCGCCGGGTCGGTCAAGTCGTCGGCCGGAACGTAGATCGCCTGCACCGACGTGATGGACCCCTTCTGCGTCGTCGTAATGCGCTCCTGCAGCGCGCCCATGTCGGTCGCCAGCGTCGGCTGATATCCGACGGCTGACGGAATGCGGCCCAGCAGCGCCGAAACTTCCGAGCCCGCCTGCGTAAAGCGGAAGATGTTGTCGACGAAGAACAACACGTCCTGGCCCTGATCACGGAAATGTTCGGCGACCGTCAGCCCCGACAGCGCGACGCGAGCGCGGGCGCCCGGCGGCTCGTTCATCTGACCATAGACGAGTGCGCACTTCGAACCCTTGGCCGAACCATTGTTCTTCTTCGGATCGAGGTTCACTTTCGACTCGATCATTTCATAATAGAGGTCGTTGCCTTCGCGCGTGCGCTCGCCGACGCCGGCGAATACCGAGTAGCCGCCATGAGCCTTGGCGACGTTGTTGATGAGTTCCATGATCAGAACGGTCTTGCCGACGCCGGCGCCGCCGAACAGGCCGATCTTGCCGCCCTTGGCGTACGGCGCCAAAAGGTCGACGACCTTGATGCCGGTGACGAGTATCTGGGCTTCCGTCGCCTGATCCTCGAAGGTTGGCGATGGCTGGTGAATGGCGCGCTTGGCGCTCGTTTTGATTGGACCCGCTTCATCGACCGGCTCACCGATCACGTTCATGATGCGGCCGAGGGTTTCATCGCCAACGGGCACTTCGATGGGCGCGCCGGTGTCGATCACTTCCTGGCCACGCACCAGACCTTCGGTCGAGTCCATCGCGATCGTTCTGACCGTGCTCTCGCCAAGATGCTGCGCGACTTCAAGAACCAGGCGAGCGCCATGGTTCTTGGTTTCGAGCGCGTTCAGAATCTCGGGCAGCTGACCCTCGAACTGAACGTCGACGACGGCGCCCGTCACCTGGCGAATCTTCCCAACGTTTTTAGCCATTTTTATCTCCAGCGGAATGATCAGACGACGCTCAGCGTTACGGGGATGTTGTTGCGCGTCGCCTTTGAATAGGGGCAGATCTGGTGGGCATCATCGGCAAGCGCTTTGACCTTCGCTTTGTCGGCACCCGGAATTGAAACGGCTATATCGGCTTTGAGCGCGAAGCTCGTCGCGTCCTTGTCGATTTCGATGGCGCACGTCACCTTGGCAGCAGAACCGTCGAGCCCATGCTTCTTGGCCAGCAGCAGAATTGCTTGCCCGAAGCATGATGACCAGCCGAGCGCAAAGAGCTGCTCGGGGTTGTGGCCCTCGCCCGAACCGCCCATGTCTTTCGGCAGCGCCATTGCGAGCGCCAGTTTGCCGTCTTCGAGAACGGCGCGGCCATCCCGGCCGCCCTTCGTCGTTGCACGCGCGACATAAGCCATTGCTCGCCTCCGGTCAGAGCGCTTCCGCGCCCGAGATGATTTCGATCAGTTCCTTGGTGATGTTCGCCTGGCGCTGGCGATTGTATTTGATCGTCAGCTTGTTGATCATATCGCCGGCATTGCGCGTGGCGCTGTCCATCGCCGACATGCGCGAACCCTGCTCGGACGCGGCGTTTTCCAAAAGTCCGCGGAAAATCTGCGTCGAGATGTTGCGCGTCAGCAGGAAGCCAAGCACCTCTTCCTCGCTCGG
>NZ_DATNBA010000119.1:0-14749 GCF_035572195.1 Hyphomicrobium sp.
CGTACGCTGACTTTGATCAAGCTCTTCGTGCTGGCCGTTTCTGTTGCCGCCGCGATCCCAACGGCGCGCAACCTCTACTTCTCGTGGACGAATGGCGTGCCCTTCAGTCAGGTCGATCATCGCCTGGCGCAGGCGGCGCTGCTGGAGAAGAATTTTAGCTGCAAGATCGACTACCGTTCGCTTGCAACGACCGGCGCGGCGCGCGTTGATGTCGGCTCGTGCGCCAAGACGGGAGACATTTCGATCCGGGTGACCGGAACCAGTGGTCAGGTGAACTACGAATGGATTGCGTTCGAGCAGTTGCCGAAACCCGCCTCGCGGTCGGCGAGCCTGAGCGATCTCATCGTCACGCCGGCGCTTGCAGTTGAAGCAATACCTCGAAGTGAGGGCCATCCCGCAACGATTGAACTCGCGCAGGCAGTTGACGTTTTGTGTGAAAGCAAGAAAGGCGACAACGTCGTTCGCATCGTTCAGTCAGGCGGACAATGTACGCGTGAGACGGTTTCGATTTTCCGCGGCGCCGTCGAAAAACGCGAGCCTGTGGCCTGCGATAAGTCTTGTCCCATCAAATAGACGGACCTGATGAATGGGATCGAGTTCTTCCAGAGATTTCAAAAAGTACTCCGTTGCAAAAGCAGCTGCTCGCGCGGCCTGAACTGTCATTAGAAACGCTGTCTCCTTTGTTTCTCGGTGGTAATCCGAAAGTGACTGAGACACGAGTGCTCAGAAAAATACCGCATCGATGTGGGTAAATCTTCGCGATATTTGTGATCGCGTTCTGGCGCATGACGACTTGACGACATGCAATTTGAGGCACACATTTCTTTTGTGACGGTGCTGCTGTCGCTGTTCGTTTCGGTAAATGCATCACGGTCGATGGGCCGGTGAGCTACGGATCGGAAGAGGCGAGCCGCAAAAGAGTGCGAGGCATGAAGCCCGTTGCTCGATGCGGAAAAGGCAGCAGGCGTGACACGGCGAAACAGATCGAGGAAGGGGATGACTCCACCCAAGAGTACATTTGGACCTCGACCGTTTACGAGGTCAGCAGCTTGAGAGGCGCTCTCGAGAACTTGGCCGCGCTTTTGATAGCTGTCACTATCACAATCTGGAACTTTCATACGAGGGCGGCGGCCGCACAGGCTGGCCAGAGCCTCGCTTCAAAAGCCCGGTTTTAGTCTGGGCGAACCATCGAAGGTAAGAAGCCTCGCGCGGATCTGTGGATCCGGCGGGGCTTTCGCTTTTTTGTTCGCGCTTCCAACTCCACCGCGCAGAGCCGGCCGCGAGAGGGACATCAATCCTTGTGATTGGTAACGGCGACGAACGTGTCGTCGTCCTGCACGCGCCGTTCGTGCATCAGAAAGTCGTAGTAACCGCAGCGGCAGTTGTTGCCTGGATAATCGCGGCAGGCGGCGGGCCGCGCCTTATAGATTGTGCACCGGCGCTCTTTGGTATCGAAAAACTGGCAGATCCGCCCGAAGTGCTTGTCGCCTTTCCGGCGCATCAAATACTTGTGGCCGTGCCCTTCGCGCGTGAAGCGCTTCTTTGCGGTCGCGAACGCCAGCTTGAAATGCTTGCCGAGGCGTTCGATGTCGCGCTTCGTCAACGCAATAATCGGATACGAGCAGCAGTACCCGGGACAATTCAGACAATTATAGTGAGCCATCTGTGGCTTTGAAGCTCCAGGCCGAATGCGAGTCCGATCGAATGAGGCTGAGCTATCGCATTAGCCGATGGGCCCTCTCAGTCAAGCAGGCATTGCCTTTGTTCGATCTTCCATTTGCCGCGGTTGCAACGGCGCCGCTGACTACGCGACGGGTGTCTCGACCAGTGGGCGCGTGCCTCACGGCGGCCAGGGTTCTCCGAGAGCATCGCGGCCGTCTTCGGAATTTTCTTGCAACACTGGGATCGCCAACCTATATTGGAACAATAAGTGAACAGCGACGGCTGGAGGCGTCAGCGCTCGATGGCGCAAATGCGTGGACAACACCAAATGATGAGCGGAATTCAAGCCGCTTAGCCTCTAATGTCCGTTCGGGATTTTCTGGCATTCGACGGAAGTGCGCTGATACAACCAGACAGCTTCCGGGACAGCAATTCGGGCGCGCGAGACGCGCCGCCAATTTCGTAAGGAGACAAGTGAATGGCAGGTTCGGTCAATAAGGTCATTCTGGTCGGCAACGTCGGCAAGGACCCGGAAATTCGCCGCACGCAGGACGGTCGGCCGATCGCCAACCTGAGCTTGGCGACGAGCGAGACGTGGCGTGACAAGTCGACCGGCGAGCGCAAGGAAAAGACCGAGTGGCATCGCGTCGTTATATTTAGCGAACCGTTGTGCAAGGTCGTCGAACAGTATGTGAAGAAGGGCTCCAAGCTCTACATCGAAGGGGCGCTGCAGACCCGCAAGTGGACGGATCAGAGCGGCGCCGAAAAGTATTCGACTGAGGTCGTCCTGCAAGGTTTCAACGGCACGTTGACGATGCTGGACGGCGCGAGCGGCGGGCGCGGTGCTTCGGCCGGTATGCAAGAAGGTGGACAGGCCGATTATGGTTCCGACGGCGGCTTCGGCTCAGGAGCCGGCGCGGGAGAGCCACGACGCGTTGCGAAGACCGGAGGCGGTTCGAAGGGCGGCTTCGATAAAGCCATCGATGACGAGATTCCGTTCTAGGAAATCTATTCGGTTTGAGGGAAAGACGGCTGGTCGTTGGCGGTTTGGCTTAGGTTCTGCGTATCAGTGGTCGGTGCTGCCAACGACTAGAGAATTGGGACGAGACGATTGTCCCGCATTGCATTCGATGCAAAGCCGCTTCCAGCTGCATCTCAACGAGCGAGTGGCCGCACGTCGAACTCTCCGTGAAAGCGACGGTCAGTTCGGATTGGTCTTCAAGAAGTCGACAATCTGCTTGCGTTGTCCCTCATCGGATATGCCCGTAAACGGCTTCATGTTGTTATTGGGCACGACGTGATCGGGGTCAGCGATGAACTTGTCGAGCGTCGCTTCATCCCACGTTATGTCGGAAGCCTTCATCGCCTGAGAATAGGCATAGCCTGCGGCGGTCCCGGCTTTTCTGCCGACGATGCCATGCAAATCCGGTCCTAAACGTTGGTCGTCCTTCTTCCAGGAGTGGCAGGTACGGCACGCATTGTTGAATACTTCTTGACCGGAACTTGTGTTATCGGCAGCAGCGGCCGCGCCTGCAAGAGCGGAAGAGAGAGCCAACGCCGCTACCACGAACAAGAGATGCATCATAACCTCCTTCGTTGACTCAAAAGACAAGCGCCACGCTCATGCCGCGCACGTTTCGAAAGCTCTCGGCAACCTCAATCTCAACGCCCAAACACGGGCAACCGTTCCGTGTGCCGAACAACGATACAGAGCGAAATCGATGTCTCGATGGGGTCGGGCCGAGCGGCATTTTCGTCCGCACTTGCCCGCTCACTGAAATTCACACCGGGGCACTGAAGACGGGCCCTTGCATAGCAATGTTCGACGCCGCAGTGGTGTGGCGCAATGCATTGGAATATCGAGAATATTTCGCACCCCTCATATCCCGTGTCACGTCGCCGCGCCGGTGGCTTATGACTCCAATTCCTGCTATGTTTTTTGTCTGTTCTGCGTCGGCCACCGTGCATCGGTCGGCCACGAAAAATCGACCCCGGAAAGACCTGATCCTTGACCGATACGAGCGACGACGAGACGCCCGCTGGGCGAGAGCCGAGCGACATCCGCCCCATTTCCATTTCCGAGGAGATGAGGCGATCGTATCTCGACTACGCGATGAGCGTCATCATCTCACGCGCCCTGCCCGACGTGCGCGACGGGTTGAAGCCCGTGCACCGGCGCATCCTGTTTGCAATGAACGAGATGGGGCTCGACTGGAACAAGAAGTACGTCAAGTCGGCGCGCATCGTCGGCGAAGTGATGGGCAAGTATCACCCGCACGGCAATCTCGCGATCTACGATGCGCTGGTCCGGCTCGCGCAGGATTTTTCGATGCGCGTCCCACTCGTCGATGGTCAGGGCAATTTCGGCTCGATCGATGGTGATCCTCCTGCCGCGGAGCGCTACACGGAATCGCGTCTCTCCAAGGTCGCGTCGTTTCTGCTTGACGACCTCGATAACGAAACCGTTGAATTTCGCGACAACTACGACGGTCAGCTGCAAGAGCCTTCCGTTCTCCCTGCGAAATTTCCGAACCTGCTCGTCAACGGTGCCGGCGGCATCGCGGTCGGTATGGCAACGAACATTCCGCCGCATAATCTTGGCGAAATCATCGACGCCTGCATCGCCGATCTGGACAATCCGGAAATCGGCATCGATGAGCTGACGCAAATCGTTCAGGGGCCAGATTTTCCGACTGCCGGAATCATTCTCGGCCGCACCGGCATCCTCTCGGCCTATCACAAGGGGCGCGGCTCGATCATCATGCGGGCGCGCGTCAAAATCGAGAATATCCGCAAGGATCGCGAGGCGTTGATCGTCACGGAGATACCGTATCAGGTCAACAAACGCACGCTGATCGAAAAGATCGCCGATCTCGTTCGAGACAAAAGGGTCGAGGGCATTGCCGATCTTTGGGACGAGAGCAACCGCGAAGGCATTCGCATCGTCATCGAACTGAAACGTGATGCCGTGGCCGACGTGGTGTTGAACAACCTCTACAAATATTCCGACCTGCAGACGACGTTCGGCGCCAACATGCTCGCGATCAACGGCGGGCGGCCTGAAAGCCTGACGCTGAAGGATTTTATTTCCGCGTTCACGGTCTTCCGGCAAGACGTGGTGACGCGACGAACCAAGCATCAGCTGACGAAGGCACGCGACCGCGCCCACGTCCTGGTCGGCCTTGCAATCGCAGTTGCCAACATCGACGAGGTGATCAAGCTGATCCGCACCTCCGCGTCGCCCTCCGAAGCCAAAGAGCAATTGATGTTGCGCGATTGGCCGGCGAAGGACATGGCGCCGCTGATCATGCTCATCGCCGATCCGCGGCACACGCTGTCGGATACCGGAATGTACCGGCTCTCCGACGAGCAGGCCAAAGCCATTTTGGAATTGCGTCTCGCACGCTTGACTGCGCTGGGTCGCGATGAAATCGCCGACGAGCTCAATAAGATTGCCGTCGAGATCAAGGAATTTCTGGCGATCCTCGCCTCGCGCGCTCGCGTCGTCGAAATCGTCAAGAGTGAACTTTCCGCGATCCGCGCCGAGTTCGCGACGCCGCGCAAGACCGAGATCATGGATCTCGAAGGCGAAGTCGAGGACGAGGATCTCATCCAGCGCGAAGACTGCGTCGTCACCGTATCGCACAAGGGCTACATCAAGCGCGTGCCGCTGGCCGCTTATCGTTCCCAGAAGCGCGGCGGCAAAGGCCGCTCCGGCATGTCTACCCGGGACGAGGATTTCGTCACGCAGCTCTTTGTGACGTCGACACACACGCCGGTGCTGTTCTTTTCCTCGCGCGGCATGTGTTACCGGATGAAGGTCTGGCGATTGCCCTCCGCGTCGCCGCAGTCACCCGGCAAGGCACTCGTCAACCTTCTGCCGCTCACTGAGGGCGAGGCGATAACGTCGATCCTGCCGTTGCCCGAAGATTCTTCAACATGGGGCGACCTGGAACTGATCTTTGCGACGCTGTCCGGCAACGTCCGTCGCAATGCGCTATCGGATTTCGAGAGCATCAATCGCAACGGCAAGATCGCGATGAAGCTCGACGAGGGCGATCGCATCGTGCAGGTCGCGATCGCGCGGCCCGATAACGATGTGCTGCTGACGACGGCGGATGGCCAGTGCATCAGGTTCCTCATCAAGGACGGCGTGCGCCTGTTCAAGGGGCGCGATTCCGATGGCGTGCGCGGCATCCGGCTTGCTGAGGGCGACGAGATCATCTCGATGGCGATCCTCGACCACTTCGAGGCGACGGCCGAAGAACGAGTCGCCTATCTGAAGCAGGCAAACGCGCTGCGCCGTTCCGATGAAGTCGAAGAGGCGGAAGTGGTGAGCACCGACGCCGATGCCGAGGAAGTCGTCGCAGCCGATGTCACCATAAGCCACGAACGCTTCACCGAAATGCAGGCGGCCGAACAGTTTGTGTTGACCGTCTCGAGCAAGGGCTTCGGCAAGCGCTCGTCATCGTTCGAGTTCCGCACCTCGGGACGTGGCGGCAAAGGCATCGTCGCGATGGTCGCCAACGACCGGAACGGCCGTCTCGTCGCTTCGTTCCCGATCGCGGAGAACGACCAGATCATGCTTGTCACCGACGGCGGTCAGCTGATCCGCTGCCCGGTGCACGACATTCGCATCGCCGGTCGCAATACGCAGGGTGTTCGCATCTTCAAGACGGAAGCCGAGGAGAAAGTCGTCTCCGTCGAGCGCATCACCGACGATAATGGAACCGATGACGCGGCGATTGACGCAACCGCAGTTGAGTAGGCGGCTACCCGCGCGCAACCCCCATCGCCGTGCAGGTGCAAGCAATTAACGCGCAGAAAAGGCTTTTCTGTTAGGCTTAAAACTCAAGTCCGCTGCAAAAGCTTGATCCCGCTCCCCTTACGCCGCTAGAAAATCCCATGACCCGCATCGGCTTCTATTCGGGATCGTTCGATCCCGTCACGCTCGGCCATACCGACGTCATCCGGCGCGCGGCCAGCCTTCTCGATGCGCTCGTCATCGGTATCGGTGTCAATCCAGGTAAGGCGCCGATGTTCCCGGCCGCCGAGCGCGTTGCGATGCTCGAGGACGAGGTGCGCCCACTCGCGCGATTGACGAAAACGAAAATCAGCGTCGTGACGTTCTCGGGCCTCGCCGTTGAAGCCGCGCGGGTCAACGGCGCCTCGGTCATCATCCGCGGTGTCCGCGACGGCACGGACTTCGACTATGAAATGCAGATGGCCGGCATGAACGGCGAAATGGCGCCTCAGATTCAAACGATTTACGTGGCGGCATCTCCGGCGGTGCGCCACATCGCGGCGAACCTCGTCCGTGCGATCGTTTCAATGGGCGGCGATCCTTCGCCTTTCGTATCGAAGGACGTGCTGAAGCGCCTCAAAGCCAAGTCGGCCAAGACGTCCTGAACAACACGCAATGTGTGCGCAGCGGGAAAGCGGAAGCCAGGAAATGAAAGCTGCCTGGATTTTCCGGGACTTTCGGGAAGCCGGCCGGACGCTCTGCCGCAGTCAACGAAGCCCGGCGGGCGGTCCTGAGGAATGAAGTCGCGTCGCTAACGGCAGATGCGCAGCCCGCCTCGCACTTGCGGTTGGGCCGTCAAATCGCCATAAGGGCGGCGACACTCACCGCGCAACGACAGATCGGCTTCGCCGGCTTTTGAAATTTCCCCCCACAGCATCATGAGGAGCGTCATGTTCCGTATTTTATCCCTAGTGCTCGTCTCCGTATTTGCCACGACGTTCCTTGCAGGCCAGCCGGCGTACGCCGCGGGCGATAACCTTGTCATCGAACTGAAGACCGGCAAGGTCGTCATCAAGCTTCGCCCCGATCTCGCGCCGAAGCACGTCGAGCGCGTCAAGACGCTCGCCGCGCAGGGCTTCTACAACGGCCTCAAATGGCATCGCGTGATTGATGACTTCATGGCGCAGACCGGCGATCCCACGGGAACGGGCGCAGGCGGATCGAAGCTCCCCGACCTACCTGCCGAATTCTCGAAAGAGGAATTCAAGCGCGGCACCGTCGCAGCTGCGCGGACATCCGATCCCGATTCGGCGAATAGCCAGTTCTTCATTTGCTTCAACAGTATCGGCTGCGGCGGTCTTCGCGGCCAATATACGATCTGGGGCGAAGTGACCGAAGGCATGCAGAATGTCGATGCGATCAAGCGCGGCGCGCCGGGTTCGGGAACCGTTACGGATCCAGACGTGATGTTGAAGGTTTACGTGCAGTGAGCCGCACGGCTCAAAACCGTTAGAATAGGAGGCCCCAATGGCCGAGTACAAAGATCCAGAGAACACGCTCGTCATCGAGACGAGCAAGGGCCCCGTCGTAATCGAGCTTCGACCCGACCTCGCACCGAAGCACGTCGAGCGTATCAAGGCTCTGGCGCGTGAGAAATTCTACGACGGCATCGTGTTCCATCGGGTCATTCCCGGGTTCATGGCGCAGACGGGTTGCCCGCAGGGGCGCGGCACGGGCGGTTCTTCGCATGAAAATTTGCCGGCAGAGTTCAACGCCGAGCCGCACGTGCGCGGCGTTTGCTCGATGGCGCGCTCGTCCAATCCCAACTCGGCGAACAGCCAGTTCTTCATCTGCTTCGATGATGCGTCGTTCCTCGACAAGCAATATACGGTCTGGGGCAAGGTCATCGAGGGCATGGAGAACGTCGACAAGATCAACAAGGGCGAGCCGCCGAAGAGCCCCGACAAGATGATCACGGTTCGCGTCGCAACGGACGCAGCTTGATGCCGAACGCAGGCCAGAACAGTCAAGGCGCGCGAAGCAGCGCGCCTTTTCTGATTTTGGCGTGGGCCGGGGTCGCCGGTGCAGCCGGCGTTGCGCTCGCAGCGGTCGCCGCTCACAAGGTCGAGAGCCCCGCGCTCGCGACCGCCGCGATGATGTTGACCATTCATGCCGCCGCCGCCGTCGGCATTATCGCCCTCGCAATGCGTACGGAACGAGAGAAACTTTGGCAGGCGGCAGCCGTGCTGATGCTGGCAGCGGCGTCGCTGTTCTCGGGCGACATTGCGCTGCATACGCTTTCCGGTACGCACGTCTTCCCGATGGCCGCGCCTACGGGCGGCAGTCTGCTGATCGCGAGCTGGCTGATCGTCGCGGGCCTCGCTATCGCGGCTTGGCTTACGAGGAGCTGAGCGGTAAGCCGGCACAATGCGAACTGATCTTTTCGATTTCGAGCTGCCCGATAGCGCCATTGCGCTTCATCCCGCGCAACCGCGCGATGCGGCGCGCTTGCTCGTCGTCCATCCCGTCCAAGGCGGCTGCGCAAGTGACGACGCCGATCTCGCGGATAAAAGTGTGAGCGATCTTCCGGGTCTGCTGCAGCCGGGCGATGCGATCGTCTTCAATGATACGCGTGTGATCCTGGCGGCACTTTCCGGCATCCGCATTCGCGGCGAGACGCAGGCGAAAGTCGATTTCAACCTGACCAAGCGCGTCGGCGACAATTCCTGGCGCGCCTTCGCACGTCCGGCAAAGCGCTTGGAGACCGGCGATCGTGTGCATTTCGGCCACTCGGGCGAGAGCTGCATGATGGGCGCGCTCGACGCGACCGTGTCGGCGAAAGGTGAAGCCGGCGAGGTCGAGCTGGCATTCGATTTTTCAGGCGACGTGCTCGACGAAGCGATCAGGGCCGTCGGCATGATGCCGCTGCCGCCCTACATCGCGTTGAAGCGCCCCGCCGACGATCGCGACCGCGCCGCGTATCAGACCGTCTATGCCAGCAAGGACGGCGCGGTCGCCGCTCCGACGGCAGGATTGCATTTCACACCCGAGCTTCTCGATGCCTTCGAGGCACGCGGAGTATCACGTCATTTCGTGACACTACACGTTGGGCCGGGCACGTTTCTCCCCGTTAAGACGGACGATACCGACACCCACGTGATGCACGCCGAGTGGGGCGAAGTCTCGGCCGAGACCGCACAAGCGCTGAATAACGTCCGCGCGGGCGGCGGCCGCATCGTGGCGGTCGGTACAACCTCGCTCAGGCTTCTCGAAAGCGCCGCCGGGGATGATGGCACGATCGCTGCCTGGTCCGGTGAAACGTCGATCTTCATCACGCCCGGCTATCGCTTCAAGGCCGTCGACATTTTGATGACCAACTTCCACTTACCGCGCTCGACGCTGTTCATGTTGGTCGCGGCGTTTTCCGGTCTCGGTACGATGCGCGCCGCCTACGGCCACGCCATTCGCGCCGGCTACCGCTTCTATTCCTACGGCGATGCCAGCCTGCTGTTCCCAGCGGCGGACGGTCGGCATGGATAGTCACCTCAAGGATACCATGGCTGAGACATTCGACTTTCGCGTTCTCGCGAAAGACGGCAAGGCGCGATGCGGGGAAATCTCAACGCCGCGCGGTGTCATTCGCACGCCGGCCTTCATGCCGGTCGGCACCGTCGGCACGGTCAAAGCGCTTTACCCGGAGCAGGTGCGCGATGCCGGTGCCGACATCATTCTTGGCAACACCTATCATTTGATGCTGCGGCCCGGCGCCGAGCGCGTCGCCAAACTCGGCGGCCTGCATAAATTCATGGGCTGGAATGGGCCGATCCTCACCGATTCCGGCGGCTTCCAGGTGATGAGCCTTGCCAAGATCCGCAAGATTACCGAGGAAGGCGCCGCGTTCCAGTCGCATCTCGATGGCTCGCGGCACATGCTGTCGCCAGAACGGTCAATCGAAATTCAGTCGCTGCTGGGTGCCGACATCCAAATGCAATTCGATGAGTGCATCGAACTTCCGGCCGCCCCGTCCGAGGTCGATCGCGCCATGCAATTGTCGCTGCGATGGGCGGAGCGTTCGAAGCGGGCTTTCGAAGTGCAACGCGCCAGTGGCGGTGTCGGGCCGGGGCAGGCGCTTTTCGCGATCGTGCAAGGCGGAACCGACATCGCGCTTCGGCAACGGTCCGCTGAGGCGCTCGTCGCGATGGACTTCCCGGGCTATGCCATCGGCGGTCTCGCGGTCGGCGAAGGCCACGAGGCGATGATCTCGACGCTCGCTGAAACGCTCCCCGCTTTGCCCGCCGACAAGCCGCGTTACCTGATGGGCGTTGGCACGCCGCTCGATCTCATCGAATCCGTTCGCCTCGGCGTCGATATGTTTGATTGCGTGATGCCGACGCGAAACGGACGTCACGGCCATGCGTTCACCTGGGATGGCGAGTTGAACATGCGCAACGCCAGGTTTGCCGACGATGCTTCACCGCTCGACGCGCAGAGTTCGTGCCCGGCCGCACGGCAATATTCGCGCGCCTATCTGCACCACTTGATCAAGTCAGGCGAATACCTCGGGGCGATGATCCTGTCGTGGGCCAACACGGTATTCTATCAGGACCTGATGGCGGCGATGCGCGAGGCGATCTCTGCCGGCAACTTCGAAGAGTGGGCCGCGGCAACGAAGGCCCGCATCATAAAGCCGCCTGCTGCTCCAGAGCGGTAGCGCGATCGGCAGCGCCTGCAACGCGCTCACGGTGCACGAGATAGAGGCCCGAGGCGATGACGACGGCAGAGCCTATTAGCGACCATCGATCCGGCGTATCGCCGAAAACGAAATAGCCGAGGCTCACCATGCTCAGCAGTTGGAAGTAAAGAAACGGCGATACCGAAGATGCCGGCGCCAGCCGATAGGCGAGGATCAGCAAATAGTGGCCGAGGCCGCCGAGCGCTCCGAGCGTAAGCAGCAGCAGACATTCGAATACGTTGCTCGGCCAGACCCACTGCGGAATTGCGAAAAGCGCGCCGCCAACGACACCCACGAGCAACGAATAGAACAGCGTCACGAACGGCGTGTCGAAGCCCGAGAGTTTGCGCGTGACGATCATAAACAGTGCGTAGGCGAGCATCGCTGCGAACGACACGGCAAATGCCGGATGCAATTGGGTAAAGCCCGGCCGGATGACGATCAAGATCCCGATGAATCCGGTGACAATTGCCAGTGCACGCCGCCATCCGACGTATTCTCCGAGCAGGGGCCCGGCGAGCAATGCGACGACGAGCGGCGCCAGGAACGCAATCGAAATGGTCTGATCGAGGCGCAAATACTGAACCGCAACAAAATTGCAGACGGTCGTCGCTGCCATCAAAAACGACCTGACCATCTGCAGTCCGAACTTTTGGGTCTTGAAGAGGTCCGGCACGGCGCGCGGTCCTAGAAGCGCGACCATCAGCAGAAATTGCCCGACGAAGCGTGTCCACACAATCTCCGCGACCGGCATCTTGAAATGACTGCCGAGATACTTGGCGTTGGCATCCAGGCACGCGAACAGCGTGACCGCCGCGCACATCAGCAGGATGGCCTTCAGACGGCCGGACATGGAGTCCACGGAGCGGCGCATACGCGTGGCAGTCATGAGGACGATGATTCGGGGCAAGCGGCGGCAGTTGGGCGAGCGCCTGGGCTCAGTTGCATGAATTCGCTTCAAGCACTATCAGTCATGCCGCTCAGCCGCTATGTGGCGGATAGCGAGTCAGGCTGGGCTGCGCCCGTCAGGGCTGACCTGATGGGGCCTCCAGATTGTGCCGATGGCGTATGAACGGTCTCTGCAGGTGGTTGCGACGACCCAAGGCTTGCGCTCGGCCGAAAAGGCAGGTAACCGGACGCCTTCGTGGGCCCGTAGCTCAGCGGCAGAGCATCTGACTTTTAATCAGAGGGTCGTCGGTTCGATCCCGACCGGGCTCACCAGTGTTTTCAATACTTAGTCGCATCCGGCAATTCGCCGAACTCCGCCGGGTGCGATCCTGGGGCGATCCGGCCCCCG
The DNA here is from genome assembly GCF_035572195.1 of Hyphomicrobium sp. Taxonomy (GTDB): domain Bacteria; phylum Pseudomonadota; class Alphaproteobacteria; order Rhizobiales; family Hyphomicrobiaceae; genus Hyphomicrobium_B. The sequence goes on from NZ_DATNBA010000119.1 coordinate 12,436, forward strand.
TCCTTCCGCGGACGCACTCGACAGGGTGTCGCGACTTCATCCCAATGCCCCTTCAATTCGGTGGAACCGCTATTCCGTTGTGCGGTTATCCAATGGCAATCTTCCCCCGATTGCATGGCCGACGGGACGCCAGCTTATTCCTTTGGAAGCTGACGTCCCTTTTTTGGGCTAGGAGGCAATATGGACAAGCGCAAAAAAGAGATTATCGATCCCGAGGACTTCGACGCGGACGTGCCAGCCGATGAACAGGTTATCCTGCCGGGCAAGCCAGTTACATCACCGCCAGTTCCGGGTGATGATGACGACGCTGATGATGAGCTAGAGGACGAGAACGAGGCTGTTCAGAGTACCGATACAGACGACTGAGCAGAAACGATAAAGGCTCCGGGTTACCCACCGAAAACCTTTGTCAACGCACCCTCACAAAACTAATGGATTGCGCTGGTGGCCGTAGGCAAAGCATCGGCAGGATAACCGACGCCACTTGTCCCCATGTCATCGCTGGCCATTATCGGATTGCCCGCAAACACGGCGGCCGGATGGCGAAACTGGATACTCACAGCGACAATGCCGACGCCTACGAGGAAGGCTATCGAGGCCAGAGTGAAGGCGGAGCGGAGCGGGTCCATGGTCGGTCCTGCGAGAAGATCAGCCAACTAACGCACCGGCGTCATCGCAGTTCCCAAAAAGGATCGGCTCAAAGGAATAAAGGAAGTTAGCCCAACAACTCTTTGAAGGCCTGAGACCGAGGCGCTCTGCTTCAGGCCAAAACTCAGGGTACGGCTGCCAATTAAGGCTGCTGTGATGTCGGCTTCGAATTGGAGCGGCGCCGCGAGGCCGGTTCAGCATAGCGCCTCTTCGTGCTGGTGCTAGAATTGGTCATGGGCCAAGCCAACGTTCGTAAAATTATCCACATCGACATGGACGCCTTCTATGCGTCGGTCGAGCAGCGCGATGATCCGGGCCTTCGTGGGCGGCCTGTCGCTGTCGGCCATGCCGCCAAGCGCGGCGTGGTCGCGGCGGCGAGCTACGAAGCCCGCACGTTCGGGGTCCGCTCGGCCATGCCATCGGCAATCGCGCTCCGGCAATGTCCCGATCTCGTTTTTGTCCCGCCGCGCTTCGAGGTCTATCGGGCGGTGTCCGAGCAGATCCGGCGCATCTTCGCCGACTACACGCCGCTCATTGAACCGCTGTCTCTGGACGAAGCCTATCTCGACGTCTCTGAGAACCTGCGCGGCATTCCAACGGCGTCGGCCACTGCGAAAGCCATTCGTGCGCAAATCTTCGCCGAGACCGGTCTCACCGCCTCCGCCGGGATTTCGTACAACAAGTTTTTGGCCAAGCTGGCGTCCGACCACCGCAAGCCCAACGGCCAGTTCGTTATCACGCCGGAGATGGGGCCAGCGTTCATCGCGGAGCTGCCGGTCGCCAAGTTCCACGGCGTCGGACCTGTGACGGCCGAGAAGATGAAGACACTCGGCATCAACACCGGTGCCGATCTCCGCGACAAGTCGCTCGCATTTCTGCAACAGCACTTCGGCAAATCCGGCGCTTGGTACTTTGCCATCGCGCGGGGAGACGACGATCGCCGCGTCATGCCGAACCGGCCACGCAAGTCATCCGGCTCTGAAACCACCTTCTCGGAGGATCTGACGTCACCAGCCGACATCGAGGCCGGCATCATCGCGATGGCCGACGACGTGTGGGCCTGGTGCGAAAAGCATCAAATGTTTGGCCAGACCGTCACCGTTAAGATCAAATACGCTGACTTCAGGCAGGCGACGAGGAGCCGGACATTGCGCGTGCCTGTCTGCACGCATCAGGAGCTGAAAGAGGTGAGTGTAGCGCTTGTCCGCTCGGTATATCCGGTCGCCATGGGCATACGCTTGGTCGGCGTCACGGTGTCGAGTTTCGGCAAGAAGATGGCTGAAGAACAGCTCGATTTGGAATTGCCGAAAGTGTCGACTGCGTAACGCTGCACCGATCGGCGGCACGGACGAAATGCATTTCGCGAGCCAGAACTACCAAGTCGGTCAATTGAAAGGACGAACATGCCTCCCCGTCCCCTCAGTAGCCGCCTGATCAGATGAACCGACGATATGGCTGACAAACTGCTACGGAGAAAAACCTTTAGTGCCGATCGGGTTGGAGACAGCTCGTAGCTGTTTCTGCGATGAGGTGATCGACTACCGCTACCAATGCGTCGCGTTCACTTGCACCTGTGCTCAAGGTGCTTTTCCAGACGCGCACTTGTCGGTCGGCACTGGTGCCGTCCCTCGCTATCACCCGCAGATTTGAGATCTCTCTTTCACAT
>NZ_DATNBA010000120.1:0-7135 GCF_035572195.1 Hyphomicrobium sp.
CTTCGTGACGCTCGCCGGGCGGACAATCGGGACGGCCGAGGGCGAGAGCCTGCCGGCCCGTGTTTATCAAGATGCCGGTTTCTTCGACGCCGAGCGGCAAAAGCTCTTCGCCAAGTCCTGGCATCTCATCTGTCACGTGAACGATATCCGTAACGCCGGCGACTATCACGCGCTCGACATCCTGGGCGAAAAGTTCCTGGCGCTGCGCGGCGCAGATGGCGTGGTGCGCAGTTTCCACAATGTCTGCCGCCATCGCGGCTCGCGTCTTGCCGATGGCGCAAGCGGCAATTGCGGCCACCGTCTCGTCTGCCCCTATCACGCCTGGAGCTACGCGCTCGACGGTTCGCTGAAGGCAGTGCCGCCCTGGCAAGGTCTCGAGGACCTGAACCTCGCAAAGCATGGATTGGTCGCGCTCGATCAGGAAATCTGGAGGGGCTTTGTCTTCGTGCGCCGCGAACGCAGTGGGCCGACGATCGCGGAGATGATGGCGCCTTACGACGCCGACATCGCACCGCACAGATTCGAAGAGTTGTGGCCTCAGGGCCGCGTCACATTTCGTCCACGCGGCGTGAACTGGAAGAATGTCGCCGACAATTACGGCGACGGGCTGCATATCCCCGTGGCCCATCCGGGACTGACCCGTCTTTTTGCCGGCAGCTACACGCTCGAGGCCAAGCGCTGGGTCGACAAAATGGAGGGTCGGATCACGGAACGTCCGTCTTCGAATCCCTCCGAGCGCTTCTACCAATCGCTTTTGCCGATGTTCGATCATCTTCCGGATGAGCAAAGGCGCGTGTGGAGCTATTACCGGCTCTGGCCGAATGTCGCCTTCGATGTCTATCCCGACCAGGTCGATTTCATGCAGTTCGTGCCCATTTCACCGACTGAAACCTTGATCCGTGAAATCGCCTATGCATTGCCCGACAAAAGGCGCGAGGTGCATGCCGCGCGCTATCTCAATTGGCGCATCAATCGGCAGGTCAATGCCGAGGACACAGTCCTGGTGGCGCGCGTTCAGTCCGGCATGAGTTCGTCGAGCTATTCGAGCGGCCCGCTCTCCAAGTCCGAAGTGTGCCTCGCCGCATTTGCGCAACGCCTGCGCGAAGCCTTGCCCGAAGCGCGGGGCCATTGACTTAGTCTTGTCCGCACGCCCTGATGCATCGACTTCGCAATGCCAACTGGGGAGGGGCCGATGTGTCAGATGTGCGAACAGCCGCAACAGGAGAATTCGCGACGGGGATTCCTGAGTCTTCTGGGTGCGGCGGCGACGGCAGGATACGCGCTTGCCGGCAACGCCTTGGCCGCCGAGGTAAAAGCTCCGCCGAAGCCGCAGAATGTGGTCACGCCGGACGCCGCACTCGCGCTTCTGGCTGCCGGCAACAAGCGCTACGTCGAGGGCGTCATGCGGCGCCACGACTTCAGGAACGAGCGTGAGCCGTTGGCGAAAGGCCAGAACCCCTATGCTGCGATCCTCAGCTGTGCCGATTCGCGCATCGCGCCGGAACTCGCCTTTGATAGTGCGCGTGGCGATCTCTTCGTCTGCCGAGTCGCCGGAAACTTCGCCAACGACGACATTGTGGCGAGCTTGGAATATGCGGTGGCGGTTTTGAAGACGCCGCTTATCATGGTCCTTGGCCACAGTGCCTGCGGTGCAGTCTCCTCGACGATCGAGTCCTTGAGAGACAACACCACCCTTCCCGGCCATCTGCCTTCGCTGGTGGCGAACCTTACGCCGGCCGTCAAGGCAAGCCAGGGGAAACCCGGCGATCTCCTCGACAACGCCATCAGGCAGAATGTCAGCGACACGGTGCAGAAGCTGAAAGGCGCGGCACCGATCCTGAACGCGAGCGTGACGGCGGCAAAGCTGAAGATTGTGGGCGCGGTTTATCGCCTGGCGGACGGACGCGTCGACATCGTGGCCTGACGACGGCGCCGCACCGGCGCCGCCGTTTCTGTCATCCAATCTTAAAGCGAGCCGCGCCAGGGCAGCAGCATCGGAACGCGACTGCGATATTTGCGGTATTCGTCGCCGAAGAGATTCACCAGATCGCGCTCTTCGAGCACGATGGCGACGAGGATGTAGGCCGTCGTGACCGCTGCGAACAAGAGATGTCCGACCGTCATGGTCGGCGCCGCCCAGAACGCGATGATGAACCCCAGATAGAGGGGGTGGCGCACGAACTTGTAGAAGAGCGGCGTGTAGAAGCGCGGCGCCGGCATCTCGCGACCGGCCAAATTGTTGACGACCTGGTGCAGCCCGAACAGTTCGAAATGATTGATGAGGAACGTGCTCGACAGCACGAGAAGGAAGCCGACGATCGAGAGACCAAGCACGATCATTGCAAGGCTCGGATTCGCGATACTCCACACGACTGTCGGGATCGGGCGCCATTGCCAGAACAGAAGAATGAGCGCCAGGCTCGCGAACAAGACATAGGTGCTGCGTTCGACCGACTTCGGCACGAACTTCGTCCACCATTGTTTGAAGCCTTGGCGCGCCATCACGCTGTGCTGGATAGCGAAAACGGACATCAAGACGAGATTGACGATGATGGCTTCGGCGAGCGGCACCACCGCGCCCGTGTCGATCGTCTTGGGCACGACGAGACCCGTGACGAAGCCGATCGCATAGACAAAAGTCACGAAGAAGATGACGTAGGTCAAAAGACCATAAGCGAATGCGAAGAAGCGACCCATATGAAACCCCCAGTTCCATGTCTCAATGGCAGACGAACTATACAGGCGCCGGGACAAAGCCTGAATTTGTTTTAATGATTGGGCGCGGACGAGGCCATAGTATGTGGCGCTCGTGATTCGTTTTATTTATCAGAGGCTTGGTAAGGCTAGAGCCGCGACGTTGCAGCGGCAGCCTGGCGAAGCGTGAAGCCCTCATATCCGCTTTGGGCAATCGCGTTGCAGCGTTCGCGATAGGTGTTGAAGCCGCCGAGATAGACTCCGAACTGCCTGGGCTTCCCTGGAATGTTGGAGCCGAGATACCAGGAATTCGCCTTGGGATAGAGCGTGCCCATCGCAACTTCGGCGATGTGCGCGACCCAGCCATCCTCAGCGTCGGCCGTCGCCTCGATAACCGCGAGATCGTGATCGCGCATGTACACCAAACAGTCGCCGATCCAATCGACATGCTGTTCGATCGCCGTCGGCATATTGGCGAGAACGGACGGACTGAGCGGCCCGGTGATGGTGAAAAGATTGGGAAAACCCACAGTTCCAAGGCCGAGATAGGTTCGCGCTCCGCTCGCCCATTTGTCGCGCAAGCGCAGCCCGCCACGTCCGCGAAAATCGATCGCGAGCAATGGACCGGTGATCGCGTCGAAGCCGGTCGCAAGAACCAGTGCGTCGAGTTCGTATGTGTCGTCCTTCGTGCGCAGCGTTTTGCCGTCGATTCCCACGATCGGGGAGCGACGAATATCGACGAGCCTCACATGGGGCCGATTGAAGGTCAGATAGTAATCGTCATCCATCGGCGGACGCTTGGTTCCGATCGGATGGTCGGTCGGAATCAGCATTTCGGCGACGGCGGGATCCTTGACGATGCCGCGAATATATTTCGCCACGAATCGCGCGGCGGCATCGTTGGCTTGTTGGTCGGTGAGCAGATCGGAAAACGATTGCGCAAAAAAGCGCGTTCCGCCGACGGCCCACGCCCTTTCGAGAATGCTTTGTTGCTCGGAAGGCGAGACATCGCCGGCGCGCGTATGGCTGACCTCGAATGGCACACCGCCGCCGGACGAGAGACAGTTCTTACGGATCTCGTCGTAGTGGCTCTTCACCCATTCGACGAATTCCGCCTTCATGGGCGCATTCCACACCGGCACGACCCAATTGGCGGTGCGCTGGAAGACGGTGAGATGTTTCGCCTGTTTGGCAATGCGCGGAATGGCTTGGACGCCGGATGCACCCGTGCCGATCACCCCCACTTTCTTCCCTGTGAAGTCCACACCTTGCGGTGGCCAAGCGGCGGTGAAGTAGATTTCGCCGGCAAAGCTGTCGAGGCCGGGAATGTCCGGGCGCTGGATTTCGGAGAGGCAGCCCGCAGCCGTAACGATGAAGTTGGCCGTGACGGCGTCGCCCCGGCTTGCGGTGATCCTCCAATGTCCCTCTGCTTCGTCGAAGGTTGTAGTTTCAACCGCCGTGTCGAAACGGATGTGGGGCCTCAGCGCAAAGCGGTCTGCGACATGGCCCAGATAGGACAAAATCTCCGGCTGTTCCGAATAGTGCAGGCTCCAGTCCCATTCATCCTGCAACTCCTTCGAGAAGGAGTAGGAGTAGTAATAGCTTTCGCAATCGCAGCGTGCACCGGGATAACGGTTCCAGTACCACACGCCTCCGACATCGCTGCCTTTCTCGAAGGCAAGCACGCGAAAACCGAGTGCACGGAACTTGTAGAGCGCATAAAGGCCGGCAAATCCCGCGCCGACGACGACGACATCATAGTGGCTTGAGTGTTCGCGCATTACAGCGCCGCCCTTGCGGTTCTAATTATAACGGACGTTACATTTAAGGACGCGCCCGTTCGAGTCAAGACCGGCCGGAATGCCGCTTCACAAGCATAACGACCGTTATATGATCGCCGCGAAATGCCTCCTGGAGAGCACATGGCCGAGCAATGGCGCCTCAAGCACCTTTATCACACCATCATCAACGCCAAGAACGTCGGCGAGACTGTCACGTTCTACGAGATGCTCGGCTTCACCATCGTAAGCGATCGGCGCGACGCAGTATGGCCCGACGGCAGCGGCGCATCCTTCGCCCTCGTTCCCAATCCCAAGGGCCGAGGAGTGCTGATGATCCTGCCGAGCGATCCCGATGGACCGATGCTCGATATCATCGAATGGCTGGAACCGAGGGCCGCGTTTCCCACGCCGTCGCCGACCACAATTCCCCGGGTGATTGCATTCCGAACGGAAAACGTTCGCCAAGCCCACAAAGACCTGAAGGCCAAAGGCGTCAGGTTCACGACCGAAGAGCCGACCTCGATTCCCGAAGCCGGCATTACGGGCTGCATCGTCGCCTATGATCCGAACGGCACCCTGATCGAAATGATCGAACTGGAGCCGGGGCTGCGTCATTCCAAAATCAAGGAAGTGTTCACGCCTGGCGTCAAATGCTGAGATCTGAAAAACGGCGAACAAGCGGCTGGCAACTCAGCCAGCCGCTCGCCGCCCTCCCGGTCTAATAGGTTACGCCAAACCGGAAGCCGACTGTGCGTGGCGGGTAATAGGCGAAATTGTCAGGTTCCAACAAACTTTGACCAGTCGTGATCGACTGCAACCCGTCGTTGGAGATGACATCGGCGTTCTCGATGTTGTTGACGAAGGCTTCCGCCTTGTAGTGCCCGTCGTTCGAGATCCAGGTCAGGTGCAGATTGGTGAGCGTATAGGGCTTCTGCTGCGAGGTGATGAAGTTGTCCGGCAGGAACTGCACCTTGCCCGAGATGAAGCTGTCGACGCGCGGCGTGACCGTCCCGAATTCGGTGTGGAACGTATATTGGGCGCCCAGATCGACGGTATAGGGCGGCGTCTGATTGAGCGTATGGCCGCGGAAGTTGCAGAGGTTGCCTAACGGCCCAAATGTGCAACCCGGCGGCGGCACACCAAAGCGCGTGTCCGTCGTGAAGTAGTTTCCATAGGTGGAGCGATTGATATTGACCGTTGCGTTGACGCGTAGATCCTCAATCGGGATGGCGTCCAACTCGAGTTCGACGCCGTTCACCTGCGTGATGCCGTTGACGTTGTTGATGCCCGACTGCGTCGAGCTCTGGATGAACACCTGCAGATGATTGATTTCTTCATGATACGCCGCGACGTTGAACTGAACGCGGTCGTCCCAGAAGCGCGACTTCATGCCGACATCGTAAGACCACATCGTCTCTGGTCCATAGATGTTTGCGAGGCCGATGATGTTGCCGCCCGACAGATAGCCGCGCGACGCCGAGGCATAGGCGATGACGTCGTCATCGACTTGCCAGGTAACACCGCCCTTGCCGGTCCACTGCCCCCAACTCTTCGAGAACGGACCCGATGACGGAAAGGCCGCGCCAAGCGCCGGCAACTCGAAATTGAGGAAGTTGAATCCGTATTTCCGGTCGTCGCTGTAACGCGCGCCGAGCGTGAGTGTCAGCGGAATATCCATCGACGTCTTGGCCAGGTCATAGTCAATCTGACCGAACGGAGCGACGGCCTCGGTCTTGGTGAAGCCGTGACTGAGGAAGGTGAATTCGTCGACGACACCTGGGAATGGGAACGTGTCGTTCAAGCCGGTGTCGATATAGGCGAAGTTCTCGAAATTGTTCGCCCAGAAATAGTAGATGCCCGCGATCCATTTCAGCGGCGAGGTTTCATCGTTCGACGCCAGCCGCACTTCTTCCGAGATCTGGCTTTGTTTGAGAAGCCAGGCCGTCCCCATCGCCAAGGGAATGTCGGAACCGTCGCCGTCGCTGGTCTGGCTGACTCTACTGGTGGCGTAGCCCGTCACCGAGGTGAGTGAGGCCCAGCCCAGATTCCAGTTCACGGTACCGGCATAGAGCGAGACGTGGTTGGAGGCGATTTCCGGAAAGTCCTCGCACATGGTGCGCGGTCTGAATTTCGCCCGCGTGCTGAAGTCGCAGGGCGAACCGATTGCGATGGTCTGGTTTCCGGGCCCAAGCGGCGGATTTGGCGCGTTGCCGAAGAGGAAACGGGTGGGCGTCTCCCACCACGCTTCGGTCGTTCCGACCGGATCATCATTGCTCGTCGTGCTCGCCGAGAGGTACGCGTTCAGATCCGGTGAAAACTCCAGGTACAACTGGCCGCGTATCATCAGAAAATCCTGCGCGTCCGCGGTGTGCGTTGCCGTCGGGGCGGTCGAGAGATTTTTTGTGTAGGGACCATGCTGAGCTGACACGCCGGTGATGCGCGCATACATCTTGAAGCCGCCCGGCTCATCGATCAGCGGCGCGTTTACCCAGCCGCGGAAGATGTGTGCCGCATAGTCGCCGACCAGAGCATCCACGCTGCCGCCCAGTGTGTCGGTCGGCTTGTTGGTGATGACGTTGATCGAACCGCCGACGGAGTTGCGCCCATAAAGCGTGCCTTGCGGGCCGCGCAGGACTTCGACGCGTTCGATATCGTAGAAT
>NZ_DATNBA010000121.1:0-3240 GCF_035572195.1 Hyphomicrobium sp.
CATCCAACCCTCACGGCCGTCGGGCGTGGTCTCGTAGGTGACGCCGGTGAGACCGCCGCCGTGCCACATCAGCAGTGGATACTTGCCCTTGCGGTTCTGCGGCAGGAAATACTGCACATACATCTGCTCGACCTGATAAAGTCCGTTCGGATCGATCTTGGCCGGAACCCCGCCGGCACCGAAGACGAGCTCTTTCACGGGCTTGCCGGATATCTCCACAACACGCCCGCCAACATGGAAAGAACCCATGTCGCGTAATACGATCGGTTCTCCGGCCATTGTCGGACTCGTTGCAGGAATTGCGGCGGCGCTCAGAAAAATCGAAAGCAGGATTTTACGCATCGTCTCGCTCCCGGACCTTGTTGCTGAACTCAGTCTGACTCATCCGGGCCAGCTTGACGACAAGGCAAACATCGGTCGGCACGTGCGGCCGTGAAAAAGTGGGCCGCCGCCCGCACTCAGTTTGCGCGCGCTTGATCGGCCAGTTGCTTGAGCAACGCGCGCAAAGGGCCAGGTCCGGTAACCCGCTGCGGGAAAGGCAACCGCAGCGCCGTTCGTCCTTTCTGTAATTCGAGGCCTTCAGGATCAATTCCGACGCAGCGCCAATCGCCATCCGACGCGCCAAGCAGTCTGGTGGCATAAAGCCGGCAAGCGTCGGCATGATCAGCATTCATGTGCGCGATCGCGTCAACCTCCGACTCGACGAGCGCCCCCGCATCGGAAATATCAGTCCGCACATCCTGCGGCTTGAGGTCCACAATACGACCGAAACCGGCGACGAGATGCGCGCGAGCGATGTCCATCCGATAGAACCCGAAGTCCGCAAAGTTCGCGAACATTTCGGCCTCCGGGTGGCGTCGTAGATAAGCCGGCCCTGACAATCGATCAGAATCTTTCGCGCATGTTCCCATCAGCATGACGCGCGCGCCTTCAAGTGGATCGCCCTCCTTGCGCTCATCGAGCATCAGCGACACGCGCGCGTCAGCCAGAAGGTTTTTGGTGTGCAATGCGAGTTTCGACAGCAAGAGCAGTGGGGCACCGTCGACCGCCGTCGCAACGTTCACCAGCGAGCAATAAGGATCGCCTGAGCCGGCAACCAGGGTCGCAAGGGCCCCCGATCGGCCTTCGCGCAGCAGTTTCTTCGCCGCCAGTCCGGGATCAAAGGTATCGTTCGGTTTCATTGCTTTGGCTGCTCACGTTTTAACGGTACGGTCCTGAAGCCGCTGCGATTTCGGCCCGCGGGGTTGAAATCGCTACCGAATCACATAGTTGTTGCAAAGAGGCCACATTTCAGACCCCGTTTATGGGGTTCAAAACTCGCGGGACGTCACGGAAGAGGGGCTCCATGCCGACAATCGCTCTCGTCGACGATGACCGCAATATCCTGACATCGGTCTCGATGGCCCTTGAAGCAGAGGGTTACCGCATCATGACGTATACCGACGGTGCTTCGGCGCTGGACGGTTTCAAGACTTCGCCGCCGGATCTGGCGATCCTCGATATCAAAATGCCGCGTATGGATGGCATGGAGACATTGAGACGGCTGCGCCAAAAGACCGACATTCCCGTGATCTTCCTCACCTCCAAGGATGAAGAGATCGATGAACTGTTCGGCCTCAAGATGGGCGCCGACGACTTCATCCGCAAACCGTTCTCGCAGCGGCTCCTGGTCGAACGCGTGAAGGCTGTGCTGCGCCGCTCCAGCCCGAAAGACGGCACACCGCCGAAGGAAATTGATTCCGCCAAGGTGCTGGAGCGCGGCCTGCTCCGCATGGACCCCGAGCGCCACACTTGCACGTGGAAGGGTGAGCCGGTCACGCTCACGGTCACCGAGTTTCTCATCCTTCAGGCCCTCGCAACCCGCCCTGGGGTGGTTAAGAGCCGCAACGCCCTGATGGATGCCGCCTATGACGACCAGGTTTATGTCGACGACCGGACGATCGACAGCCACATCAAGCGTCTGCGCAAGAAATTCAAGGTCGTTGACGACGATTTCGAGATGATCGAGACGCTCTATGGCGTCGGATATCGCTTTAAGGAATAACGTATTCTTTGTGTCGCGGCCGACTGGGCGGCCTGACGGAGCGTCCCGGCTTGCGGTAAAATCCCGGGTCTATTGAGACCCACGGTCAACCCGGCTGGATTGAACGACGTGCTCGATCGAACCGCGGAACTTGTCGCGCAGAACGCCGAAGCCGAACGGCCCGGCGCGGAAAGCGCTCGTCCACCGCCCAGGCAAGACGGTGCTGTACGGCGCGTGACACGCTCGATTTGGCATTTCTTCGTCTCGCAAAGTTTTTCCAGTCTCACCAGGCGCATCGTTTTCCTCAATCTTGCCGGACTGGTCGCACTGGTCACCGGCGTGCTCTACCTCTCGCAATTCCGCGCGGGATTGATCGACGCGCGCGTACAAAGTCTGCTGACGCAGAGCGAAATCATTGCCGGCGCGATTGCGGCATCCGCCACCGTCGAAACCGATTCCATTACGATCGATCCTGAACGTCTGCTGGAACTGCAGGCCGGCGAAAGCTATGGCCCGGCGGATGACTCGCTCTCCGGTATCGAGTTTCCGATCAATCCGGAGCGCGTTGCACCGCTTCTGCGCCGTCTCGTTTCGCCGACGAAGACGCGCGCGCGCATCTACGATCGCGATGGCGTGCTTATTCTTGACAGCCGCAATCTCTACGGCCGCGGCGACGTGCTGCGCTTCGACCTTCCACCCCCGAGCGCGGACAAGCCTGGCCTGATGGAGCGGGCATTCATTGCCCTGCGACGCTGGTTCGGCCGCGGCGACCTTCCGCTCTACAACGAGCTGGGTCCGGAGAACGGCAAGGGCTACCAGGAAGTCTCGCAGGCACTCAATGGCGCTCACGCGAGCATGGTGCGGGTCAACGACCGCGGCGAAGTGATCGTTTCGGTTGCGGTACCGGTGCAACGCTTCCGCGCTGTGCGCGGCGCACTCATGCTGTCGACGCAAGGCGCCGACATCGACGATATGGTCGAAGCGGAGCGCCTCGCCATCGTCAAGGTGTTCTTCGTGGCGGCGGGCGTCATGGTCGTGCTCTCCATGCTCCTCGCCGGCACGATCGCCGGGCCTGTCCGACGGCTCGCCGACGGCGCCGAACGCGTCCGCCGGCGTATTCGTACGCGCGTGGAGATTCCGGATTTTACACGACGGCGCGACGAAATCGGGGACTTGTCCGGTGCGCTGCGCGATATGACGAACGCGCTCTATACCCG
>NZ_DATNBA010000122.1:0-43370 GCF_035572195.1 Hyphomicrobium sp.
CGCAGATCATCGGCATTTTTCTCATTCAGATCCTGCTGATGAGCGCCATAGGGATAGCCATCGGTCTGGCGTTCGGCGTTGCCGTGCCGCCGCTGATCGATAAGCTCTACGGCGATCTTCTGCCTGTTCGCACCGATCTCCAGGTATCTCCACAAAGTCTCGGCATCGCCGCGCTCTACGGTTTCCTCGTCGCCATCCTGTTCGCGCTGTGGCCATTGGGACGCGTCGAGAATATCCGCGCCAGCGTGCTGTTTCGCGATTCCATCAATTCCGTTGGCGGCCGTCCGCGCAAAGCGATCGTCGCGGTGACGGCTCTGCTGATCGCGGCGCTTTTCGGCGTTGCGGTGATGACGTCGGAGCCGCGTGTCGTCGCGGTTTACGTCGCGGGCGGGCTTATCGCGATGCTCATCGTCTTCGGATGGCTCGGCGGATTTATCGCGCACCTGGCGGGACGCCTGCCGCGCCCTCGGTCGCCCGAGCTTGCCCTGGCGCTGCGCAACATTGCAGCACCGGATGGCCTGACGCGCTCGGTCGTGCTGTCGCTTGGCACGGGCCTGTCGCTTCTCGTCGCCGTCGCGCTAGCCAATTCGTCGATGGTCGCCGACCTCCAAGACCGGTTGCCGGAACAGTCGCCGGATTACTTTCTGCTCGACATCAGCCCGAAGGAGTCGACGGCTCTCCAGTCACGCGTCGTCGGGCACATTCCGGGCACGGCATTCGTCGAAGCGCCGATGCTGCGCGGGCGCCTAGTCGCGCTGAAAGGCACGCCGGTCGAGGATTTGCAAGTAGCGGCCGATGTGCAGTGGGTTCTGAACAGCGATCGCGGTTTGAGCTATGACGATACCGTTCCGGAAGGTTCAACCATTGTCGACGGGACGTGGTGGGGCAAAGATTATCACGGGCCCCCGCTCGTCTCTTTCGAAAGCGAGATTGCCAAGAAGCTCGGCGTCGGGCTCGGCGACCGCGTCACGGTCAACGTTCTCGGCCGCAACATCGAGGCGACGATCGCGAACTTGCGCGAGGTGAAATGGGAAAGCCTGGCGCTGAATTTCATCATGGTGTTTTCCCCCAACACCCTTGAAGCGGCCCCGCACAACCTCCTGGCGACCGTCCGGCTGCCGCCCGGCACGGCGCCGAGCGTGGAAGCTGACATGGTGCGCGATCTCGGCCGCGCTTATCCGTCGGTCAGCGCCATCCGGGTCCGCGACGCCATTGATCGATTTGCCAAGCTTTTCGCCAAGGTCATGGTGGCCGTGCAGGTCGCAGGCAGCGTCACGCTCGCAGCCGGCGCACTTGTGCTTGCGGGCGCCCTCGCGACCGCTCAGCGCCGCCGCATCCTCGAAGCCGTGATCCTGAAGACGATAGGCGCGCGGAGGCGGCAGATCTTGAAGGCCCATGCCTACGAGTATGCTTTGCTCGCGGCGATTGCCGCTTTCGTCGCCGTTGCGCTCGGCAGCGTGATTGCCTGGGTGACGGTGACCCGCTTGATGGAGATCGACTACGTCTTCTCTGCCGAAGCCGTATTAAGGACGCTGGCGCTGGCGGCGGCCATGATCACCGTCTTCGGGGGCATCGGCACCTGGTCGATCCTGCGGGCGCCGGCCGTCCCTTATCTCCGTTCAGAATAGGAAAACTTACCCTTTTCGGTGAAGGCCTTGAAAGCGAACCGGGCGAGGATCATATTTCACGCGAACCGGCCGATTTGCGCCGGCTAACACGAGGATTTGAGGAACATGGCTGAAGTCTTTACGCGACCGACCGGCCCTCTAGGTGGTGCGAGAACATCGGGCGCTATCGACCAGGGGCTGCGCTCGTTCATGCTCGGCACCTACAACTACATGGCACTCGGCGTCGCCGGCACGGCCGCCGTCGTAATGCTGCTTATGGCAAACCCACAAGTGATGCAGGCGATCGCTCTCGGACCCATGAAGTGGGTGCTGTTTGCAGGTGTGCTTGGACTTGGCTGGTTTGCGCCAAAGCTATTCTACTCCGGCAGCGAAGTGATGGCTCACGGAGCTTATTGGCTCTACTGCGCGCTGTGGGGCGCATTGATCGCGCCGATGATTGCGATGTTCGTATCGCACGGTATGGCTGGCCTCATCGGCCAGGCGTTCTTCGTCGCCGCCGCGACGTTCGCAGTCACCAGCGTCATCGGCTACACGATGAAAACCGACATGCTGGGATGGGGTAATTATCTGTCGATGGCCTCGATTGGCCTGATCATTGCGATGCTCGTCAGCTTCTTCTTCGTGACCGATCCGGGCACGAGCAAGCTGGTGAGCTTCGGTATTTCGAGCATCGTCGTCATTCTCTTCACGGTGATCACGGCGTTTGAAACGCAGGCCATCAAATCGATGTACATCGAGAACGCGTCTTACGGCGGCGAAGCCCAGCTGAAGCGCTCGTCGATCTTCGGCGCCTTCATGCTCTACGGCTCGTTCGTTACGCTGTTCATCCACATCCTGAACCTGCTGGGGCTGGCAAACCAGCAATAGGTTTCCGGTTCGCCGGATCGAGACATGCAATGAAAAAGGCCCAGTTTCTGGGCCTTTTTTGCGTCTCGCTCTTTTGGTGCGGTTAAGCGCTATAGGCTGACAAGGTCGAGCCGATTTTCGAGGACGCTCAAGACGGGTTGCAGATCGTGGCCGCGCTTCATGATCAGTCCGCCGGCGGCGATCACGCTGTACGCGCCCTGCTTGCGCGCCAAACGCACGTCCTTTTCGATACGATAGAGCGCGTACTCACTCGCTTTGCGGTAGACGGAAAAGACCGCCTTGTCGCGCAACAGATCGATCGCGTAATCGCGCCAAACTCCCAATGCGACCTTGCGGCCGTAGAGATCGAGGATGGCGGCAAGTTCATATCTGTCGAAGGTAGTGCGCCGTCCCGGCTCCCAGCGGCTTTGCGCGTCTGGAGTTGCCAGATTGCCCGCAGGGCGCGGGCGAAAGCGTATCGGGTCGGTGGTTTCGCTCAAACCGCATCGTCCATCGTTGCCGGGTCAAAGATCGCGCCAACACGTCCGGATTGCAAGAGCGGGCGGTCTCGATTGCAGAATTGGCGAATGATGAGCGCTGCAACTTTCGGCATGGAAATACCCTTGGCCGAACAAATTCGCGACCCCGCGCGGGCCACAATCTGCCGCATTATACCGCGATAGAGATAACCGTTGCCTGGGGCCTGACTTCAACGACCGGCTCTGGATACTCAGCCCCCCAGCCCCCCGGGGCCACAGTTTTCGGGGTTGGGCCCTCGGGCAACTTCTCCCGGAAGACCCCCTCTCCCGTCTTGGCTCCCCAACCAAGACGCCCTAGACCTGAAACTTCCCCCTGACGAAGGGCCGGTATCAAACCCGGCCCTTCTTTTTGTAAGGTTTCGGCACCTTCGGCCAAGGCCGAAATGTACATAATATAATGTTACACAAGCGGAAATTCTGGTATTATTGACAGCATGATAGCTGCCAGTCGCAAGCCGGCGCCCAGGCCGCGCGCCAAACCCACCTCGAACCCTTTTACGGTTAAATGGAATAGCGGCTTTGCCATGCCGCCGTTCGGTAAAATCGAGGTTCGCCACTTCAAGCCCGCGCTTGAAGCCGCATTTCGCGACCATATGGTTGAGATCGAAAAGATCGCGACCAACCGCGCCGCGCCGACGTTCACCAACACGATCGTCGCACTGGAGAAAAGCGGCTGGCAACTCTCCCGCGTCGCCGCCGTTTTTTCCAATCTCGAAGCCGCAGACTCGACGCCCGAACTTCAGCAGGTCGCGCGCGAAATGGCGCCGCGCTTCGCAAGCCACGAAACTCGAATTCTGCTCGACAAGCGGCTTTTCAAACGGATCGACAATCTCTTCGAACGCCGCGCCGCGCTGAAACTCAATGACGAAGACCGTCGCGTCCTCGAACGCCATCATCTTGAATTCGTTCGTGCCGGAGCCCGTCTGTCGCCGGCCGACAAATCCCGCGTCAAGGAAATCAATGCGCGGCTCGCGACACTCGTAACGCAATTCATGCAGAACGTGCTCAAAGACGAGCAGTCGTGGCGTCTTGTCCTTGATGGTGACAACGACCTCGCGGGCCTTCCGCCGACGCTCAGGGAAAGCGCGGAACGCGCCGCTGCCGACGCCGGGCTCAAAGGCAAGGCGATGATCACGCTCGCCCGCTCGAGCATCGAAGGATTTCTGACCTATTCGAGCCGCCGCGATTTGCGCGAACTGGCTTTCAACGCCTGGGTCACGCGCGGCGCTCACGCAGGGGATACCGACAATCGCCAGATCGTCGCCGAAGCCGTGGCACTGCGTGGCGAATATGCGGGTCTGATGGGTTTCAAGTCGTTTGCCGATTTCTCACTGCAAGACACGATGGCGAAGACGCCTGGTGCCGTTGCGGATCTGCTGCATGCGGTTTGGCGCAAGGCCGTCGCACGTGCCGGCGAGGAGCGTGACGCACTGATTGCCGAAGCGCGCCAAAGCGGCGACAACGCCGAGATCATGCCTTGGGACTGGCGCTATTACTCGGAGAAGGTCCGCAAGGCGAAGTACGATTTCGACGAGGCGAAGCTTCAGCCGTATCTCGAACTCGATAACATGATCCGCGCGGCCTTCGATTGCGCCTCACGCCTGTTCGGACTGCAATTCAAAGAGCGCACCGATCTGCCGCGTTATCACCCCGAAACGCGAACCTGGGAAGTGCTCGACAGGAACGGGACGCACGTCGGGCTTTTCATCGGCGATTATTTCGCACGCCCCGCGAAGCGATCGGGTGCGTGGATGTCGGGCTTCCGCTCGCAGCACAAGCTTGGCAAAGCCCAGGCCCCCATCATCGTCAACGTGCTGAATTTCACGAAGGGCGCTGACGGTGAGCCGGCATTGCTGTCGTTCGATGACGCGCGCACACTCTTTCACGAGTTCGGCCACGCGCTGCATGGGCTGTTGTCCAACGTCACCTACCCGTCGATTTCGGGAACATCGGTGTCGCGCGATTTTGTCGAACTTCCTTCGCAACTTTACGAGCACTGGCTGTCGACGCCGGAGGTGCTCGAAAAACATGCACGGCACTACAAGACCGGAAAGCCGATGCCGAAAGCTCTGCGCGAGCGCCTCGTCGCGGCGAGAAATTTCAATCAGGGCTTCGCGACGGTTGAATACACATCCTCGGCGCTCGTCGACATGGCACTTTATTCAGCGGAAGGCGCTCGCATCGGTGACGTCGAGCGCTTCGAGCGCGAGACGCTGACCGAGATCGGCATGCCGGCCGAAATCGTCATGCGCCACCGCTTGCCGCACTTCATGCACATCATGTCGGGTTATGCGGCGGGCTATTACAGCTATTTGTGGTCGGAAGTCATGGATGCCGACGCTTTCGCGGCATTCGAGGAAGCCGGTGACGTGTTTCACCCCTCGACTGCGAAAAAGCTGCATGAGTTCATCTATTCGGCGGGCAATCGGCGCGACCCGCACGCGGCCTACGTCGCCTTCCGTGGCCGGCCACCGAAAATCGACGGACTGTTGAAAAAACGCGGCCTTGCCGCTTAGCGGTTTCGAGCCGTCAAAGTTTGGGCCTACCAGAGCCCCGCCCAGGCGGCGCCGATGATCGGACCGGCGCGGCCTTCCTGAATGAGCACGACCGACTTCTGCGTTTCAGCGAGCATCACGGCGCCGCGCGGAATCTGGATTTGCATCGGCTGGCCCTTCCACAATCCGATCGGCGTCAACTCGCGGACGATGTTCGTGTAGGTCAGCGACTTGCCTTTGTTCTCGCCTTGCGTAACGTCGACCGTGCCGGAGGTCTGCACGACACCGAACCAGATCGTGGCTTCTTCGACCGGATGCCCGGGCTGCGCGCCCCCGGTCGCGATATTCAGCGTATTGTTCTCTTGCCAGAAACGTACAGGGATTCGATCCGGGCCAAGGCTCTTCGACGTCGCTCCGATGGCGTTCTCGATCTCGGCTTTCGAAGCGCCGTTGACGTGCTGTATCCCGTTGACGACCACTTGCGGCGTGTAGATGGAGCCGTCACCCCGCACCTTGGCGTAGCTGCGTTGCCGGTCGCTGTTGCGCGAACTCGCGAACGTGTCCTTCCAGCCAAGGTAATTCCAATAATCGACAGGCAATGTCAGTGCCATGATCGAGGGATCGTCGGCGAGCGTTTTGAGCAGCGTGTCGGCAGGTGGGCACGACGAGCATCCTTGGCTCGTGAACAGCTCGACAACGGCTCGGATCGGCGCCGGCTGGCTCGGCTCGAGGTTGGCCGGCGCCGATGACAGCGACGAAGCTGTCAGGAAGGCCGCCGCACCGGCCGAAAGGAACGTCAGAAGGAGGCGTCGCACGCGCATTGATTTCAGTTCCGATGCCGTAGAAGCCCTACGCGGCAACACCATTTTAGACGTTCTTCCAGCCGCGCAAAGTAAAAGTCGCGTCACGTCTCGGTGAGACGACAACGATTTCTTCCCGGCGTCTTCGAACGTTACAAATTCCTAACAATGACCGCCGACGCCCTCCTGTCTAGGCGGCGAGATTTCTCAGAACGTAATGGAGAATGCCGCCGTTCTTGAAATACTCGATTTCGTCGAGGGTTTCGATCCGGCACTGCACCGGAACACGTGTGGTCGTTCCATCCGCGCGCGTGATGTCGAGGCTGATCACTTGGCGCGGCTTGACCTGGGCAAGTCCTAAGATCGAGACGCGCTCGTCGCCTTTGAGACCGAGCGAGTGCCAGGTAGCGCCCTCTGTGAAGGTAAATGGCGCAATGCCCATGCCGACGAGATTCGAACGGTGAATGCGTTCGAACGACTGTGCGATGACAGCGCGAACGCCGAGCAAGTTGGTACCCTTTGCCGCCCAGTCGCGCGACGAGCCGTTGCCGTATTCGATGCCGGCGAACACGACAAGCGGCACGCCCTCTTTTTCATAAAGCATCGCCGCATCGTAGATTGCCATCTCCTGGCCTGACGGATAGTGGATCGTCAGGCCGCCTTCCTTGATGTTCCCGTTCGCATCCTTCGTCATATAATTCTTGATGCGGATATTGGCGAACGTGCCGCGCATCATCACTTCGTGGTTGCCGCGCCGTGTGCCGTATTGATTGAAGTCGACCGGCTGCACACCGTGCTCAAGCAAATAACGTCCCGCCGGGCTCGCCGCCTTTATCGCACCTGCGGGCGATATGTGATCGGTCGTGATCTTGTCGCCGAAGAGACCCAGGATGCGCGCATCGACGATGTCGGCAACCGCCTTTGCGTTCCGAGCGATCGTTTGGAAGTAGGGCGGGTTCTGAACGTAGGTCGAATTTCCGTTCCAGCCGTAGGTTAAGCCGCTGCCGGTCGCGATCGCTTGCCAGTTGTCATCACCTTTGAAAACGTCGGCATAGCGCGACTTGAACATTGCCCGCGTGATGTTCTCGACGATGAATTTCTGAATTTCCTGCGACGTTGGCCAGATGTCCTTGAGATAGACTGGCTTGCCGTCCGAACCAGTGCCGAGAGGCTCGCGTGTCAAATCTTTCTGCACGGAGCCCGCCAGGGCGTAGGCGACGACGAGCGGCGGGGACGCCAGATAATTCGCCTGCACGTCGGGGCTGACGCGGCCCTCGAAATTGCGATTGCCCGAAAGCACCGCAGCCCCAATGAGACCGTTGTCGTTGATCGCTTTCGAAATCGCCGGATGGAGAGGACCCGAGTTCCCAATGCAGGTCGTGCAGCCGAAACCGACCAGATTGAATCCGAGCTGGTCGAGGTAGGTCTGTAAGCCTGACTTCGTGAGGTAGGCGGCAACAACTTGCGATCCCGGCGCCAGCGAGGTCTTGACCCAGGGCTTCGACACCAGGCCGCGATTGACGGCGTTGCGGGCCAAGAGTCCCGCCGCGATCAGCACGCTCGGGTTCGACGTATTCGTGCAGCTCGTTATGGCGGCGATCACGACGTCGCCATGCCCGAGGTCGAAGGGCTTACCTTCAACCGGCACGCGCTTACCAATTTCGCCCGGCTTTTTGTATTCCGCCGTTAGCGCTGTTTCGAAGCCGCTCTTGATGTCCGTCAGCGAAATGCGCCCCTCGGGCCGCTTCGGTCCGGCCATCGACGGCACGACCTCGCCGAGGTCGAGTGTCAGCGTATCGGTGAAGACTGGGTCGGCGGAACCGGCTTCGCGGTAAAGACCCTGCGCCCGGCAATAGCCTTCGACCAGCGCGATGCGATGTGAATCACGGCCCGACATCGTCAGATAGTTGAGCGTTTCCTTGTCGACCGGGAAGAACCCGCACGTCGCGCCGTACTCGGGTGACATATTTCCGATCGTCGCACGGTCGGCGAGCGTCATGCTGTCGAGGCCAGGCCCGTAGAATTCGACGAACTTGTTGACGACGCCCTTCTTGCGCAGCATCTGCGTAACCGTCAGCACGAGGTCGGTCGCCGTCACGCCCTCCTTAAGCCGGCCCGTCAGGCGGAAGCCGATGACTTCAGGAATGAGCATCGAAAGCGGCTGACCGAGCATCGCAGCCTCGGCCTCGATGCCGCCGACGCCCCAACCGAGCACGGCAAGTCCATTGACCATCGTCGTATGGCTGTCGGTGCCGACGAGTGTGTCGGGATAGGCGAGTGCTGCACCGTCGGCCGTCGTGCCGGTCCAAACCGTCTGCGCCAAATACTCGAGATTGACCTGATGACAGATGCCGGTTCCTGGCGGAACGACCCTGAAATTCTCAAACGCGCCCTGGCCCCATTTCAAGAAGTTGTAGCGTTCGCCGTTCCGTGCGTATTCGTGCGCCACGTTATCGGCCAGAGCTTTCGGCGTGCCGAATTCGTCTACGATGACCGAGTGATCGATGACGAGATCGACGGGCACCAACGGATTGATCTTAGTTGGATCGCCACCGAGTTTGGTCATGCCGTCGCGCATCGCTGCGAGATCGACGACGGCGGGTACGCCGGTGAAATCCTGCATCAACACGCGGGCCGGACGGAAGCCGATTTCCTTTTCAGTCTTGCCTTTGTTGTCGAGCCAACTGGCCATCGCCGCGATATCGGCCTTGGTGACCGAACGTCCGTCCTCGTGGCGCAAAAGGTTTTCGAGCAGAACCTTCATCGAGTAGGGGAGCTGCGAGATGCCGGTGAGGCCGTTGGCCTCGGCATCGGGCAGCGAATAGTAAACGTAGCTCTTGCCGTCGACATTAAGGGTCTTGCGGCAGTTGAAGCTGTCGTTAGAGATGGGTTTCTGGGCGCTCAAGGTCAGGCCTCCGAAAAATGTCGACGAAGGGCTGCGCCGCCGGAGTGCCGGCGGATCGAGGACGTCGCGCGACCTGCTAACGTGGCCGCGGGACTCTCGCTTTTGCGCTAGCGAAGGATACAGCCTGCCTTTTATATAATCGGCGGCAAAAGTGAAACCCTCCACGTTGTAGCGGTGGCATTGCGCGCAAATGCCTCCGTCGTTGCTCCGTCACCCATTCGCGGAAACTCATCCCTGTGCAGCTCGTTGCTGAAGACTTGATCGTAGAGCGCGGGGGCCGCTGCGTTATCGATGGTTTGTCGTTCGCGGTCGCGGCCGGTGAGGCGCTCGTGCTCGCTGGCGCCAACGGCTCGGGCAAGACGACGTTGCTCAGGGCATTGGCAGGGTTCATTCGTCCGGTGCGCGGCGCGGTTCGTCTCGAAGGCGGCGACGAAGAGCTGACGCTCGCCGAACAGGCGCACGTCGTCGGTCATGCCAACGCTGTGAAGTCGAGCCTGACGGTCGTCGAGAACACGGCGTTCTGGGGTAACTATCTGGGTTCGGGCCCGCCGAATTCGAGCGCCGCGACGGGTGAACGCCTCGATGCGGCACTTCGCCATTTCGGCTTGGACGATCTTGCCGACTTTCCCGCCGCTTACCTTTCAGCCGGACAAAAGAGACGGCTTGGACTTGCGCGGCTTCTCATTGCCGATCGGCCGCTGTGGCTGCTGGACGAGCCGACCGTGTCACTGGACACGGCCTCATCGGAACGGCTGGTCGCGGCCGTCAACGCTCATACGAAGTCGGGCGGCATCGCCGTCATCGCGACGCATCTGCCGCTGGCGCTCGAGTCCGCCAGAACGTTGCAGCTTGCTCATCAAAGGATAGCGGCGTGACGAGCTTCTCGGCTCTTGTCCGTCGCGACATCAAGCTCGCCGTGCGTGAAGGCGGCGCCATCGGCACGGCGCTGGGATTTTTTCTCATCGTCGTCTCGCTGATGCCGCTCGGCCTCGGCCCGGATCTCAATCTCTTGGCGCGCATCGCCGCCGGCATCTTATGGATCGCACTGCTGCTTGCAGCGCTGCTGTCGCTCGGTCGCATTTTCGAGACGGACTACGAGGATGGGGCGCTGGATATTCTCGCGACTGGCCAATTACCATTGGAGCTTGTTGCTGCGGCAAAATCGCTCGCGCATTGGCTGACGACGGGTATCCCGCTGGCGCTGTTGGCGCCGATCCTTGGGATACTGCTGAACCTTGACCTCAAATCCTATCCGATTTTGATCGCGACCATGCTTGTTGGCACCCCCGCTGTCAGCTTTCTAGGTGCCATCGGCGCGGCGTTGACGCTGAAGGCCCGGCGCGGCGGGCTGCTCTTGGCCGTCATCGTTCTGCCGCTCTACATCCCGACGTTAATCTTTGGGATCTCGGCGGTCAGCGCCACGGCGGGCCCAGGTGGCGTCGGTGCGGCGTTTCTCGTTTTGACGGCGATTTCGCTTGCGGCAATTGTATTGGGGCCGATCGCCGCGGCGGCCGCGTTGCGCATTCAGTTTCAATAAATGGTAATCTCGCCGTTCGTTGCGCGGCGTTGACGAAAGGCTTAAATGCCGCTGATGCAGACACTCACGCAAAAACTCGCCAATCCGACCCGGTTCATGGAGCTTTCAGATCGCGTGTTGCCGTGGGTATCGGCAGCTGCCGCGGCGTTGCTTGTCTACGGATTGTACTTGGCGTTCTTTGCCTCGCCCGCCGACTATCAGCAGGGCGAAACGGTGCGCATCATGTACATTCATGTGCCGTGCGCCTGGCTGTCGATGATGATTTACGCGCTGATTGCCATCTCGAGCTTCGGCCTTCTGGTGTTCCGCCACCCCCTCGCCGATGTCTCGGCAAAGGCCGCCGCGCCGATCGGAGCCGCCTTCACGTTCCTGGCGCTTTTCACCGGATCGCTCTGGGGTAAGCCGATGTGGGGAACGTATTGGGTTTGGGACGCACGGCTGACGTCGGTGCTGATCCTGTTTTTCCTGTATCTCGGCTTGATGGCGCTTCGCGCTTCGCTTGAGGATGAAGCCGCAGCCGCGAAGCTCACTGCAGTGCTGGCTCTCGTCGGCGTTACGATCCTGCCGATCATCAAGTTCTCGGTCGAATGGTGGAATACGCTGCATCAGCCGTCGACCGACTTCACCTCGACGGTCGATCCAAGCATGCGCTGGCCGCTGCTGGTGATGGCCGTCGGTTTCACGGTTCTGTTTTTTGCGATGCATCTGAAAGCGATGCGTAACGAGATCCTGCGACGGCGCGTCAAGGCCATGCGGGCGCAAGCCGTGGCTGGCCGCGATCGTCTCGCAGCACAAGCGGCGGAGTAAGCGTCATGGACTTCGGCCCGCACGCCGCTTTCATCTGGATTTCTTACGCTGCCGTCGCGGGGATGGTCGCCGCTCTGGTGGCCTGGCTGATTGCGGACGGGCGACGGCAAGCGGCCGATCTCGAGGCGCTCGAAAGCGCCGGCGTCAAGCGACGCTCATCACCAAGCGGCCTGGAGTGATGCGCGTGGGCGAAGGCCGGTCTCAACTCTTGCGGCTATTGCCGGTACTGATCTTCGTGGGCGTCGCGGGGTTTTTTGCGATGGCGCTACGCTCCGGCGATCCTTCACTCGTGCCCTCGACGCTGGTCGGCAAACCGGCACCGCAAACGGTCTTCCCTGCCATCGACGGCATCGAGACGAACGGCAAGCAGGAACCGGGTTTTTCGAATGCCGACCTCGCCAAGGGCAAAGTCTCGCTCGTCAACTTCTGGGCGTCATGGTGTCAGCCCTGCGTCGAAGAGCATCCTCTGCTGATCCAACTCAAGCACGATGCCGGCGTCGATATTTATGGCGTGAACTATAAGGACGAGGCGGCTTCGGCTCGTCACTTTATCGGCCGCTTCGGAAACCCGTTCACGGCACTCGGCGGCGATGCCGAGGGTCGCGGCGCAATCGAATGGGGCGTCTACGGCATGCCCGAAACGTTCGTCGTCGATGGCAAGGGCAAGGTCGTCTACAAGCACGTCGGACCGATTTCGTCAGAGTCGATCGCGACCAGGCTGCTGCCCGCGATCGAGAAGGCCCGAGGCCTCGCCGTCACGCCTTAACCCGTCTTCTCTGCGGCGACTTCTTGCGCATCAGAGCGGTAAAAAGGCGCCGCGCGCCGCATTGTACACCGAAAGCGTGCCGGTCTTGATGTTGAAATGCGCGCCGTGCAGGGCTAGATGCCCACGATCTTCATCGTTTTTGACGAACGGAAACGTGCGCAGGTTTTTGATCGACGTCTTTACGCATTCCATTTCAAGAGCGGTGTGTTGCGCCGCCGACGACTCGCCTTTGTGTTCGGCGAGAACGGCCAGCCGAGCTTCGTCGAGCAGCGACATCCACCGCGAAATGAACTGCGCTTCTGTTTGAATAGCAGCGCTTTGATCGAGTGACGCCTTGACGCCACCGCAGCCCGAGTGACCCAATACGATCAGGTGCTTGACGCGCAAATTCAGCACCCCGAACTCGATCGCCGCGCTGACGCCATGATAGTTGCCGCCGGTCTCGAATGGCGGCACCAGGTTGGCGATGTTGCGCAAGATGAATAGTTCACCCGGCATGGCGCTGAAGATCGTTTCCGGATCGACGCGGCTATCGCTGCACGAGATGACCATAGTATCGGGGCTTTGCCCGTAGGTCGCGAGTTCTTCGTAATGGTCAGCATTCGGCACGAAGTGACGGTGTTTAAAACGGCGGTAGCGGTCCGTCAGGGCTTCGGGAAAGCTGCTCATAGTGGATTTGTCTCCTATTCAAGATACTTGAGGCGCGAAGAAGCGCCTCTCCGTCACACGGTTCGATGTCTTGCCAGCACCAGGTAACCGACGACGGCGGACATCAACGAGCCCGCCAGAACGCCCACTCGCACTTCCGCACTTTCAAGAGGTCCGTGGAATGCAAGCATGCCGATGAATAGGCTCATAGTGAAGCCAATGCCGCCTAGAATAGCTGTGCCGAAAAGCTGCACCTGCGAAGCGCCTGCCGGCATGGCGCCGATGCCGCTGCTGATCGCCACGCGCGCGCACGTGTAGATGCCGAGCGGTTTTCCAATAAACAAACCGAGCGCGATGCCAAGTGGGATCGGCGACACGACTTGCGCCGCCGAGAGCCCCGTGAGCGACACGCCGGCGTTGGCGAAGGCAAAGATCGGCAGAATGACGAAGCTGACCCAAGGGCTGAGTCGGTTTTCGAGGCTTTCGAGCGGCCCTTCCTGGCCTTTCTTTACCCCAGTTAGTGGGACCGCGAGCGCCGTCGCGACGCCGGCGAGCGTCGCATGCACGCCGGATTTCAGAACGCAAAGCCAGACAATCGCCCCGACCAGAAGATAAGGCCAGACGCGCAGCACGTTCGAGCGGTTCAACAGTACGAGCAACACGATGCCCGCGGCGGCGAGCGCCAAGGCGGAGACCGAAAGGCCGCTGCTGTAGAAGAAGGCGATGATCAGAATCGCGCCGAGATCGTCGATGATGGCGAGTGCCAGCAGAAAGACTTTCAGCGCCGGCGGCACGCGAGATCCGAGTAAAGCCAGAACGCCGACGGCAAACGCAATGTCGGTTGCCGCCGGAATGGCCCAGCCTCGGAGCGCAATGTCGTTATCCCAATTGATGCTGGCATAGATCATGGCCGGCACAACCATGCCGCCGAAGGCGGCGATGACCGGCAACGAGGCCGTCTTTCGGTTCGATAACGCCCCGCGCACCACCTCGCGCTTGATTTCGAGACCGACGACGAAGAAGAAAACGGCCATGAGGCCGTCGTTGATCCAATGCAGCAATGACTTTGTAATTGCGAACGGCGGCACACCGATCGGCAACCGCGTCGAAAGCAGGGTTTCGTAATTTTCGCGTAGCGGCGAGTTGGCGACGATGAGCGCCAGCACGGCCGCCGCGAGCAAGGCCAGACCGGCCGCTGCCTCGCGGTTGACGCCTTTGGCATCTGTCTCAGGCTTCATGCGTGCTAACCCCCCGGACGACTTTCATGTTGTATGAAGGTATGCAAGGCCAAGGCGTCGCTAGCAAGTTTCATGAGTTGCAGCGGCACGCTGCCACCGTGCAACTTTGCGAAGGGCCGATCACGAAAGGCTTTCTATCCGCGCCGGCTCAATGCCGTGCGTCCAGTTCATCATCGACAATAATAGACGGTCGCTGTCGCGACTGATGTCGAGGGCATGCTTGACGCCACCGGCAGCGCGACCGAGAGCGGCTGCATCAGGCGCGCCTTGCAAAAGTTCGGCGGTCAAGAGACCGGCAAAGAGATCGCCGGTGCCGTGCGGTACTCGGTCCAGCTTCTCGACCTTGCCGACAAGCACGCCTCTTTCAGTGATGAGCAGGTTGGCCAATTCGGCTCGCCCCGATGGAATTGACGTCGCCGCGAGCTTCGGTCGAGCAAGGATACGGGCAGCGGAGACCGCGTCTTGTACGGATTGCACGTCGACGCCGGACAGCCACGCGAGTTCGAACCGGTTCGGCGTCAATACGTCGGCGACAGGAACAAGCGTGTCGCGCACGGCCACCGCCGCCGCGTCGTCGATGTAGAGGCCAACCGGATCATCGCCGAGGATCGGGTCACAAACGTAGACGACACTCGGATTTAGTTCGCGCAGCCGTTCGACAACGGCTTTCACCCAGGCAACGTGACCCGCAGAGGGTAGATAGCCCGAAAGGATGGCATCGAAGGTGCCGAGCCAGCCGTTGGCATCAAGCGCCGCCGTCATGTCTTCGAGCAACGCCGGCTCAACCGCCTTGCCGGCGACGCGCCGGAGCCCCGGATGGTTCGACAGCACGATGGTCGGCAGCGTTGTGACCTCGATGCCCGCCTGCTGCAGCGGCGCGACCATCGGCGTGAGGCCGATGGTTCCGTAGGCGACGTGTGATGAAATGACGAGGATCTGGCGCATGGTCCTGGGCTTGCAACGTGGCGGTTTGGAGCGACCGGCCGGGCCATAACACGTGTGGCCATTGTTCAGCTCGCAACATATCGCTGGATTCTTGTTCGTTGTGCCAAAGTTCAGCTGCGCCGCTCGCTACAATGGACTATTGTGCAATGCACCATCCGCGTTCACGAACCGGAGCACTAGGCGATGGCGATGCGACCCAGGCGCAGCGTTCTCTACGTTCCCGGCGACAACGAGCACGCGCTCGAAAAGGCGAAAAAGCTCGCCGCGGATTCGATCATCATCGATCTCGAGGACTCGGTTTCACCGGCCAATAAAGAGATCGCCCGAAGACACGCCATCTCAGTTATTCGCGAAGGCGGTTTCGGCACGCGCGAAGCCGTCCTGCGCGTCAATCCGATCGAGACGCCCTGGGGGATGGCCGATTTGCACGCGGCCATCGGGGCGGCGCCGGATGCCATACTCATTCCGAAGGTTTCTTATCCCGGCGACGTCATCGGCACGGCCAAGGTCGTCAAGGCCGCAGAGGCAGCGCCGAACACTCGGCTTTGGGCAATGATCGAAACGCCGATGGGAATCATAAATGCGCGTGAAATCGCGGCCTGCGGCCCTGATCCCGATAATCGGCTCGCCTGTTTCGTTCTCGGCACCAACGATCTCTTGAAAGAGAGCCGCGCACGATCGAGCAACAATCGCTTCGCCGTGGTCCCATGGTTGGCGATGACGCTGGTCGCCGCGCGCGCCTATGGCCTGGACGTCATCGACGGCGTCTACAACGATTTCAAAGACGATTCGGGATTTCGTGCCGAATGCGAGCACGGGCGCACACTCGGAATGGACGGCAAAACCCTGATCCATCCTTCGCAGGTTGCCCCCTGCAATGAGGTCTTCTCGCCGACCGAAGACGAAGTCGCCTGGGCCCGCAAGATCATCAAAGCCTTCGAGGAGCCTGAAAACGTCCGCAAGGGCGTCATCACGGTCGAGGGCAAGATGGTCGAACGCCTGCATCTTGTGATGGCAAAACGGGTCGCCGCCATCGCCGAGGCCATCAACGCCCGTTCTCGCGTCGAGGAACCTTGGTTCTAGTTCGGGACTTAGGCTTCTGCGGCCCTAGATCGCGTCCATCAGTCTTTGAAAAGGGTTGCGGTCAGGCCGCGACATCCTGAAAAAGAGCGGGCAAGGCAAGATTTTCCTTCGGCGCCAGCCGGGGCAGTCTCTTGCAGGATCATGCAAGAGCGAAGGCGGCAACGATGGCGGGCACGAAAACCAATGCGGGCAATTTCTTCGAGGATTTCCGCTACGGGCAGATCATTCCCCACGCGACGCCGCGCACCGTCACCGATGGCGACGTGGCGCTCTATACGGCGCTCTACGGCTCGCGCTTCGCGGTTCAGTCGGCCGATACCTTCGCAAAGGCGATCGGCTATCCGCGTGCCCCGCTCGACGATCTGCTGACCTTTCATGTCGTATTCGGCAAAACCACGCCGGATATCTCGCTGAACGCCATCGCCAACCTCGGCTACGCCGCCTGCCGGTTTCTGAAGCCCGTCTATCCGGGCGACACGCTGAGTTCGGTTTCCGAGGTCATTGGCCTCAAGGAAAATTCGAACGGCGAAACCGGCACGGTTTATGTCCGCTCGACCGGCCGCAACCAGGACGGCCTGATCGTCCTCGAATATTGCCGCTGGGTGATGGTGCGCAAGCGCGACAAGGCTTCCCCTCCGCCCGAGGCCGTCGTGCCGAAGCTTCCCGACCGCGTTGAGCCAAAGGACTTGGCGCTGGCGATCCCCCCGCTTGATGTCAGCAAATACGATTTCGCGCTCGCGGGCTCGCCGCATCGCTGGGGCGACTACGAGGCGGGCGAAAAAATCGACCACGTCGACGGCATGACCTTGGAAGAAGCCGAGCATCAGACGGCGACGCGCCTCTACCAGAACACGGCCAAAGTGCACTTCAATCAGCACACCGAATCGAAGGGACGCTTCGGCAAGCGCATCGTCTACGGCGGTGTCGTCATCTCGCTGGTGCGGGCGCTGTCCTACAATGGCCTCGGCAACGCCTTCCATCTGGCCGCCATCAACGGCGGCAGGCACGTCGCCCCGACGTTCGCAGGCGATACGATCTATGCGTGGTCGGAGGTTCTCGAAAAAGCTGAAATTCCAGGTCGGCAAGACGTTGGCGCGCTGCGCGTTCGCCTCGTCGGCGTCAAAAATCAGGATTGCTCGTCGCTGCCGCTGAAGACGCCGGGTGGCGACTACGCCGAGGGGGTTGTCCTTGACCTTGATACGTGGCTTGTCCTCCCCCGTTGATCGCCTGCCCTCAGTCCGTCGTCCGCAGCCGTCGTCTCTAAATGAAAAGGCACGCGGACACGCGGTATGGAGTCCTTGCATGAACGTTAGACGTCTGACGCTCGCCGCCGCCGCCATTCTCGTCGTGTCCGCCGGCGGCCCGGCGTGGGCAGCGGGTGAGACCGCTACTGCCGTGTTAAAGTTCGCCAACGGCAGTGATGCCGGTACCATCAAGTTGACCGAAGCGCCTGCGGGGGTACTTCTGAAATTCGATCTCAAGGGACTGACGCCCGGGCCCCACGCGCTGCACGTCCATGAAGCCGGCAAATGCGAGGCGGATTTTTCAAGTGCCGGGAACATCTACAATCCGCTCGGTGCCAAGCATGGCTTTTCCAACGATGAAGGGCCGATGGCCGGCGATCTGCCGAATGTCGTCGCTGCCGCCGATGGAACGGCAGCCGCCGAAGTTTTGACGACGTTTCTAAATCTCAGCAAAGACGCCGAGGACTCGCTGTTCGACGCCGACGGCTCGTCCCTCGTCATATTTGAAAAAGCTGATGATTATCAGTCTGAACCCGAAGGCGGGGCAGGCCTGCGCATCGCCTGCGGCGTGCTGAAGGCCGAGTAAGACGTGGCTCAAAGAGAAGCTCTTAGGGCCGCCGCCGGCCGACAATAACCTTTGGTAAACACTTCTTTCACAACGTGTTTCGTAGCTTTTCAATTATTTTGCGATTCGGCACCGCTCAGATGCCGAACAATTACTTGCGATACTAAAAGCAGGACAACGTGACAAACAAAGCGGCCATCGTCGGCGCTGGGCTCGCAGGATTATCGTGTGCTCGCACGCTTCGCCGTGCCGGCTTCTTCGTCGAGGTTTTCGAACAGGACAGCATCATCGGCGGCCGCCTCGCGACAACCCGTATCGGCGGCGATACGTTCGATCACGGCGCTCAGTACCTGACGACGCACTCGCGAGAATTTGGCGACTACCTGACGGAAATATCGGAGCTTGGTTATGCCGGCCGATGGAGCCCGCGCGCGACGCTGAACGGCGCGGCCGGCACATGGATCGTCGGAACGCCGGGGATGTCTTCGATCGTCCGTCCGCTCACGGAGAACGTGCGCATTAGCACCGGCAAGCGCGTCCACACCCTTGAACGGCGCGATAAGGGTTGGCACGTGCGGTTCGAGGATGAAACGTCCGTCGGCCCGTTCCAGGTCGTTGCGGTCGCCACTCCAGCGACCGACGCACGGCTGCTGCTTGGCCGCATCGATGAACTGGCGGCGCCGCTGTCGCGCGTGCGCATGGTCCCGTGCTGGGCGTTGATGGTGCGCATCGAAGAAAAGACCTTGCCCGATCAGGACGTCTATTCCGACGTGTCGGAAGCCATTCGCTGGATAGCCCGCAACAATACAAAGCCCGGCCGCAACCCCGCAGGCGAGAACATCGTCATTCACGCTTCTCCCGCATGGAGCCGCGAGGCGGAAAATGCCGATCCCGAAGCAGTTGCCGAAGAGCTTTGGAGTGAAGTCAGCCACGTTCTGGGCCTGCCGCCCGTTCGCCCGTCGCGCATGACCGCGCATCTTTGGCGTCACGGACTTGTCGATCAGACCGTCGGCGAAACGCACCTATACTCGGTCGAACACAAGGCAGGCATCGCCGGCGATTGGTGTCATGGCCGGCTTGCCGAACATGCATTCGAAAGCGGTGATAAGTTGGGACGCGCCATCATCGACTCGTTTAACTGAAGCCGCGCCGCTTCAACTTCAGCGATGTGGCATTTGGCGAATTGCCGCGCCGCCTGCGAGACGCTACAACCGCGGCTTCGACGTGACGCAAGGGTATCAGATGCAAGCCACATCCGGGCGGAGCGCGCGGCCCGAACGGCCGCTCTCGCCGCACATTCAAATCTATTACCCTCTCATCAATATGGTGATGTCGATCGTGCACCGGATCACCGGTGCCGCGCTTTACATCGGTTCATTGCTGCTGGCGTGGTGGCTGATCGCGGCGGCAACGGGCCCCGACTACTACAATTACGTTGTGAGCTGGTTTGCGACCTGGCCGGGCAAGCTCATTCTGCTCGGCTACACCTGGGCGTTGATGCACCACATGCTCGGCGGAATTCGGCATTTGATTTGGGACACCGGCCTCGGCTTCGACCTGAAGACAATAGATATCCTCTCGTGGGGATCGCTCGCGGGATCTCTGGTCCTGACGGTGCTCATCTGGTTCTGCGCCTTGAATCTCGGGGGTATTTGATGGTGCTGATGCGAACTCCACTGAAAATTGCGCGTCAACTCGGCTCCGCGAAAGAAGGCACCGACCATTTCTGGAAGCAGCGCGTCACGGCCGTCGCCAACGTTTTTCTCGGATTGTTTCTCGTCTGGCTGATTGCATCGCTCGTCGGTGCCGATTACACGACAGTGAAACTGAAACTATCCAATCCTCTGATCGCCCTCGCCTTGCTCGGTTTGATCGTCTCCGGAACGCTGCACATGCGTCTCGGCATGCAGGCGATCATTGAAGACTACGTGCATAGCGAAGGATTAAAGATCACGGCGCTGATGCTGAATACCTTCTTTGCGGCATTCATCGCGCTGGCGAGCATCTTCTCCATTTTGAAACTGAGCTTTGGAGCCTGAGCCTGATGTCGGCAAAGAATGGCGGGGCCAAAGGCCGGAATACTGCACCAGCTGTGAGCGGCAAGGCTTACCCGATCATCGATCATACGTATGACGTCGTCGTCGTCGGCGCCGGTGGCGCAGGCTTGCGGGCGACGCTCGGCTCTGCCGAAGCCGGGCTCAAGACGGCGTGCGTTACGAAAGTCTTTCCGACGCGGTCGCATACGGTTGCCGCTCAAGGCGGCGTCGCTGCGGCGCTGGGCAACATGGGCCCTGATGATTGGCGTTGGCACATGTACGACACCGTCAAGGGCTCCGACTGGCTCGGCGATCAGGACGCCATCGAATATCTGTGCCGCCACGCTCCCGACGCGGTCTACGAGCTGGAGCACTACGGTGTTCCCTTTTCGCGCACCGAGGACGGCAAGATCTATCAGCGACCTTTCGGCGGCATGACGACGGATTACGGCGAAGGCCCACCGGCGCAGCGCACGTGTGCCGCCGCGGACCGCACCGGGCACGCGATGCTACACACGCTCTACGGTCAGTCGCTGCGCCATGCGGCCGAATTCTTCGTCGAATATTTCGCGCTTGATCTGATCATGGACCAGGATGGCGCCTGCCGGGGCGTTGTCGCGCTAAATCTCGAAGACGGATCGCTGCACCGCTTTCGCGCCAAGCGAACGATTCTGGCGACGGGCGGCTATGGCCGCGCTTATTTCTCATGCACATCGGCGCACACATGCACCGGCGACGGCAATGCGATGGTTCTGCGTGCCGGACTGCCGCTGCAGGACATGGAGTTCGTCCAGTTCCACCCGACCGGCGTTTACGGCGCCGGCGTTTTGATCACTGAAGGGGCGCGCGGCGAAGGCGGCTATCTGACGAATTCAACGGGCGAGCGGTTCATGGAGCGCTACGCGCCGCATGCTAAGGATCTCGCCTCGCGCGATGTCGTCTCGCGCTCGATGACGATTGAAATTCGCGAAGGCCGCGGCCATGGCGCCGAGGCCGATCACATCTATCTGCATCTCGACCATCTCGATCCGAAGATTTTGGCCGAACGACTGCCGGGAATCACTGAAAGCGCCAAGGTGTTCGCTGGCGTCGACTTGCGCCGCCAGCCGATCCCCGTCCTTCCTACGGTTCACTACAACATGGGCGGCATACCGACCAATTATCACGGCGAGGTGCTGACGAAGAAAGGTGACAACCCCGATCACGTCGTTCCCGGCCTTATGGCGATCGGCGAGGCCGCGTGTGTGTCGGTACACGGCGCCAACCGCTTGGGCTCGAACTCGCTGATCGACCTCGTTGTCTTCGGCCGCGCCGCCGGTCTGCGCTGCGCAGAGACGATTGAATCGAAAAGTGCGCAACCGGAGTTGCCGAAGGACGGCCACGACCGGGCCATCGCGCGTCTCGATAAGTACCGGTTTGCCAGCGGAGGCACGCCGACGGCGGCCCTGCGCCTTCGCATGCAGAAAACCATGCAGGCGAACTGCGCCGTCTTCCGCGACGGACCGGTCCTCAAAGAGGGCGTCGAAAAGATCACGGCCGTATGGCGCGACGCAGGGGACATTTCCGTCACCGACAGGTCGCTGGTCTGGAATTCGGACCTCGTCGAGACGCTCGAATTCGACAATCTGATCGCGCAGGCGGCGGTGACCGTTACCGGCGCCGAGAACCGCAAGGAAAGCCGCGGCGCCCACGCGCGCGAGGACTACCCGAACCGCGACGACGTCAATTGGATGAAGCACACGCTGGCCTGGGCCGACTATGACACGGCGTCGGTGCGGCTCGGCGACCGGCCGGTCCACAAGACCACGATGACGAATGAGGTCAAATATATCGAGCCGAAAGCCCGCGTGTATTGAAGGCCTTGTTTGGGCTCGCGCGAGTAGAAATAGCGCGGCCATATCAAGACGCGCTAGTGTGCGGCGCCTGGAGGGGCACCGCAGTTGAGCAGATCTAAGCCAGAAGAAGACGCAAACGACACCGACACTCGTATGTCGCCCGATCCGTTTGCAGCGGTCCTACCGGCGCTTGCGGCGCTCGGTGCCATTACGTCGATCGCCGCGATCAACTGGTCGGGCCAGGATAAGCTCGCGACGCGGACACGAACCAAGCGCAAGACTGGCGCAGCGCTCCGCGATCTCGAGACGTGCTGCCTGGGGCTGGCCGAAATTTTCCGCCGTTTCCAGCGCCATCCCCGCGTCTTCGCCGGCGAGGGCGGGCAAGCCGCTGCGCCACTCAAATTCGGAGTCCACGGACAACGCATCCGCGCCGATGCCCAGCGTCTCTACCTTCAACTGATAAACGACATCGCTTCGATGCTGGTGTTGGCCGCGCAGAACGCTTTCGACGTCATGACGGCGATTGAGGATGGCGACATCGATGCACCGGAAGAGGTCTTCTTCGGGTTCGGCGAGCAGCAGGATCGTCTCAACACCATCATCCAGTCGCGCGTGACGTTGCGCGTCGCCGTCGATACCGGCGCCGAGATTGCCGAGCGCCTCGTCGCCCTCGTGAGAGAACTGAAGAAGTATCAGAAAGGCGCCTAAAGCGCCAAAGAACCGCACATCGCGAGCGCTCGCGCCGTTGACACGCGAACGCGATCAAGCTTCTGTCGCTTAGCAGTCTTTTCGCATGCGAGGACGCACAGCACTCTCATGGTTCAGCTTACGCTTCCCAAGAATTCCAAGATTTCAGAAGGCAAAACCTGGAACCGGCCCGAGCACGGCGGTGACTGGAAAGAGGTTCGCGTTTATCGCTGGAACCCGGACGATGGACAAAATCCGCACATCGACACGTATCATGTCGACCGCAAACAGTGCGGGCCGATGGTCCTCGACGCGCTGATCAAGATCAAAAACGAAATCGACCCGACGCTGACGTTCCGGCGCTCTTGCCGCGAAGGCATTTGCGGCTCGTGCTCGATGAATATCGACGGAACCAATACGCTCGCCTGCCTCAAAGGGCTCGATGAGGTTTCGGGCGCGGTCAAAATCTATCCCCTGCCGCACATGGAGGTCGTCAAGGACCTGGTACCGGATATGACGAACTTCTACGCTCAGCACCGCTCGATCGAGCCGTGGCTGAAGACGGATACCGCGACACCGCCAAAGGAATGGAAACAGTCTCGCGAGGATCGCGCCAAGCTCGACGGGCTCTATGAATGCATTTTGTGCGCCTGCTGTTCGGCCTCGTGTCCGAGCTATTGGTGGAACTCCGACCGGTATCTCGGGCCGGCCATCCTGCTCCAGGCCTACCGATGGGTCGTCGACAGCCGCGACGAGGCCACGGGCGAACGGCTCGACAATCTCGAAGATCCGTTCCGACTCTACCGCTGCCACACAATCATGAACTGCGCCAAAGCCTGCCCTAAGGGCTTGTCACCCGCCAAGGCTATCGCCGAACTCAAGAAGCTGATGGTTGAACGGCGCGTGTAGCGCCAGTGCTTCAATTTAAACCTGCGGTTACGCGCAAAAGGACACGTCGTGCTGGATATCCTTGATCACGTCGGTTTCCCGGTGACCGACTACGCCCGGTCCGTCGCTTTCTACGAGAAGGCGTTGGCGCCTCTGGGGATTGTCATTCTGAAGCAATTCAGCCTTTCGGAAGATGGCGCCGACGGCTACGCGGGATTTGGCCGGCAACGCCCGCAGTTCTGGATTGGCACCGGAGCGACGTTGACGGGCCGCCTCCACGTCGCATTTGCGGCAGCAAACCGGCAGGAAGTCCAAGCGTTTTATGATGCAGCGCTGGCGGCAGGCGGCCGCGATAATGGCGCCCCCGGTCTCAGGCCGCATTATCACGAGAACTATTATGGCGGATTTGTTTTTGATCCGGACGGTCACAATATCGAGGCGGTGACGCATCTGCCGGAATAGCGGGGGATTTAACCCGCAATGGCGCTATGGCACGACTTGAAAAGAATATGGCCGGTGACGCGTATCGCTGTCGCCGGCCATTTAAAAAGAACAGGCGCTGATGAGCGCCAATCCGCCTTCAATTGCGCCCGAAGTCCGAATGCCCAATCCAGAACATCGAGGCGCAAATGATTTAGGCGGCCTTCCTCTTCGCCGTTTTCTTGGCCGGCTTGCGTACGGTCTTCTTTGCGGCCTTCTTGGCGACGGGTTTCTTTCTCTTTGCTGTCTTCGCTGCTGCTTTAGCCATAGGTTTAGTCTCCCTCTAGAGTTCGAATCAGCTCGAACTTCGCAAACATGAGCAAATTCACGAAGTTTGTAGACGGAGAAGTTTGATATAGCGGGCAAAAAGGAGTTTATTAACAGGCACGTGTGACTTGAATGTCGCAATTTTTCTTATTTTTCGTGAACACTTGGCGTTTTGGGCGACTCGCGGGCGCAAATACACATTGGGCGAGATGGCATTTTCCGTCTCAATTGCGCGGCCAATTCAAAAATAGCAATTGGCGGCGATTAAATCCCGGCACGTCCGCTCATGCGCGTTTGCATGTCGAGCGCCGCGTGCAAATACGTCAAACGCTCATCGAGAATTTCAGAAACCCAAGACTGATAGTCCGCGCCACGGGGCACGACATCGGCGACGATCGAGCCGTCGGCGATTTTCAGTTCTGCTCCGTAGTGCCGAGCGATGGCTTGCATCTTGGCATTGTCCGGCATGCAGACCAGCAGCAGATGGCGTAGTCCGCGATTTCGTGCGGTCTGAATAACGCGACCCATCAGTTGCGTTGCAATGCCCCGGTTGATGAATGGCCGTTCGACCGAAAAGGCGACTTCGGCGCTATCGCGGCGGATCAGGGCATCGGGACGCAATTCCGCC
The DNA here is from genome assembly GCF_035572195.1 of Hyphomicrobium sp. GTDB lineage: Bacteria > Pseudomonadota > Alphaproteobacteria > Rhizobiales > Hyphomicrobiaceae > Hyphomicrobium_B. Next base: position 24,868 of record NZ_DATNBA010000122.1, read on the forward strand.
ACGGCGCGAACTTCGCCTTCGACGAAATAGCCGAACGTAATGTTGCCGATGTCGCCCGCGCGCGACGCGTAAGAGGCAATTGTGTCGTCGGACACATCGTGGCCGAACCGGCGGCGCCGGGCCTCGGGGTCGAGCCGCTGCAAGTGCTCCTTGAGCAGGTAGCTCTCGCTCACCAGCAAGCGCCGAATGAAGCCAAACTGCGCTTCAGTTGATAATTGATCGGCTTCCAACATCTCGAAGCTCCTTCAGTCGCGCGCGGCACGCCGCCCGCTAAACACTTGTAAGTACCAGCAATTGGTGACTAATCCGTGCATAGCGATAGGCTATGCTGCACAGCAGCAATGCACTTCCAGGCGACGGAAGTCTGACCCGCTCGCAACGGCGGCCCTGGGCACAATTCTGGAGAAATCGCCGGATGGTGACATTCAGTCGCGCGAAACGTTCACGCGATATGATTGCGCGGTGTTGCGCTTTGCATGCCGGCACGACTACCGAATACCGAAGCGTGCAGGCCGGCGGGGCGAATGGGAACGATCATCGAGGGCTATCAGGAGCGTCTTGCCGAGCTCGAGATTGAGCCCGATGCGGCGCAGTCCGCACTCGCCGCTCGTCTGGATGCGCTTCAGAGCGAGCTGATGCAGCTTCGCCGGAAGCGAAACGTGGTTTCGCGTATCTTGGGCAAGCGGCCGCCCTCGCCCAGGGGGCTTTATATCTGGGGCGCCGTGGGCCGCGGCAAGACGATGCTGATGGACCTCTTCTTCGAAGAAACGCCATTCGAACCGAAGCGGCGGGCCCACTTCCACGAATTCATGGCGGACGTCCACGATCGCATCGCGATGGCCCGGACGAACGTTCCGGGCGATCCGATACCGCACGTCGCTCAGGCCATCGCAAAAGAAGCACGGCTTCTTTGTTTCGATGAATTGCACGTCACCGATATCGCCGACGCGATGATCCTGGGACGGTTGTTCGAAGGCTTGTTTGCCGCCGGCATCGTTGTCGTCGTAACGTCGAATTCGCCGCCGTCGGGACTCTACAAGAACGGTCTCAATCGCCAACTGTTTCTACCGTTTATCGGTTTGGTCAGCGCGCACATGGACATCGTCGAGCTGAAAGCCGAAAAGGATTTTCGTCTCGACAAGCTGTCAGGCGCCCAGCTCTATTTCTTTCCTGCCGACGCTGCAGCCAAGGCGTCGCTCGACAAGCATTGGGAGCGTCTCACCGGCCGACATCCCGGCAAATCCCAGGCGCTCGACGTCAAAGGCCGAAAAGTGCGCGTGCCGCTCGCATCGATGGGCGTCGCCCGCTTCCACTTCGACGATCTTTGTGCCCAGCCACTCGGCGCCAATGACTATCTGCACATCGCCCATGCCTTCCATACCGTGATTATCGACGATATTCCGTTGCTGACCCCTGGTCGCCGTGATGTCGTCCGGCGTTTCATAAATTTGGTCGACGCGCTCTACGACAACCGCATCTGCCTGATCGCATCGACGGCGGCCGAGCCCAGTGCGCTCTACCCCAAAGGCGTTGGATCGGACCACTTTCAGCGGACCGCCTCCCGCCTCACCGAGATGCGGTCCGAAGCCTACCTCGCGGGCCATTCGGGCGGGCGGGCGCGGCGGTGATCGGCGAAATACGATAATTATTTACCAGCCATTGCACTTTCGGATGAAAGTTGCGGCTTGCGTTTGCCCCTCCGACCAATTTGATTAGGCGGCAGGATGTCCGTCCTCTCGACTGCAATGATTCAAAAATCCTCCGGGGGAAGTTTAGGTATGGCGCGCAGCAAAATCGCATTGATCGGCTCTGGACAGATTGGTGGCACGATTGCGCTGCTGGCCGGGCTCAAGGAGCTGGGCGACATTGTCCTGACGGACATCATCGAGGGGGTCGCCAAGGGCAAGGCGCTCGATCTTTCGCAAGCCGCCGCGATCGAAGGCTATAACGCCAAGCTCGCAGGCGCCGGAACGAACGGTTACGCGGCAATCGAGGGCGCCGACGTTTGTATCGTCACCGCGGGCATACCGCGCAAGCCCGGCATGAGCCGCGATGATCTCCTGGGCGTCAATCTCGGCGTCATGGAGCAGGTCGGCACGGCGATCAAACAATATGCGCCGAACGCCTTTGTCATCTGCATCACGAACCCACTCGATGCGATGGTCTGGGCGCTGCAGAAGTTTACGGGGTTACCGTCGAACAAGGTCGTCGGCATGGCCGGCGTGCTCGATAGCGCTCGCTTCTCATGCTTTCTGGCTGAGGCAGCCGGCGTTTCAATCGAAGATGTTTGTGCTCTGACGCTTGGCGGCCACGGCGACGATATGGTGCCGCTCATTCGCTATTCGACGATTGGCGGCGTGCCGCTGCCCGATTGCATCAAGCTCGGCTTTTTCAGCCAGGAAAGCCTTGACGCGATGATCAAGCGGACGCGCGGCGGCGGCGGAGAAATCGTAGCCCTGCTCGGAACGGGCTCGGCCTTCTATGCGCCCGCTTCCTCGGCGATCGCCATGGCCGAAAGCTACCTGAAGGATAAAAAGCGCATGCTGCCGTGTGCGGCCTATCTCAACGGCGAGTACGGCCAAAAGGACACCTACGTTGGTGTTACGGCGATCATCGGGGCTGGCGGTATCGAGAAGGTCGTCGAGTTGGCGCTCGACGACGGAGAGCAGGCAATGTTTTCAAAGTCGGTCAATTCCGTGCGCAGCCTGATCGACGCCTGCAAAAAGATCAAACCGGTGCTCGCAACGTGAGCGAGCAAAGAAAGCCGTGCGGCCAAGCTGTTCAAACTTCGCCGCACGCGACGCTCAGGCTATTGTCTCAACCGAACCGGAACATCTTTTTCAAATTGTGGGACAGCGCGCCGCGCTTTTCCTTCCGTGCAACATCGGCTTCGCTTCTGAGCCATGTCATTTGAACGACGCGGCGCTCACCGACGAAAGGCGTGTGCCCATGCCAGGAGCCATCGGAACGGCGAAACGCGAAAACGGTACCGGTGAGGGGGCTGATCTGCTCGACGTAGTCTTCGAAGCTCTTTTCGTTGCGCAGGACCCGAAGGCAGCCTGCAGCGGTGCCGTCCCATTTGTCGTTGAGATACGTCAGCATCGTTGCGATCTTGGCTTCGCCGTCGGTATGGATGCGCCCGTCTTTCGCCGCCGAGATCTTGCGGATCGTGATCATCTTCGGCTTGTCGACGAGATCGATATCGAGTTTCTCCGAAACGATTTTCGAAACCTCAGGGCTCTTCAGGTCTTGCAACAGTTTCGCGAAGGCACCGTGGACACGCTCGCTGATATCGGTTTCCGTGAAGAAGCCAGGCTCTTTGAGATCCGGATAATCCGCTTTGAGTGGATCGACGGCTGTCGGTTGAATGAAATTATCGCCGACGAGAAAGTTGTACGGATCGCGGCCTGTCCGCGCCGATTTCAAGCCATCAATGTTGATGCACGCAAAAGACGTAGACATGGACGATCCCCGTTGTTGACTAGGTCTGTATTGAACCCGGACTTACGGCGGCGCCGACCGCAACTCAAGAGGCGCAGGCTTGCCATACCGACAATTGCGCGTGAGCCTCGCCTTTTGGGCTCCGAAATAGGGCGTAAAGACGGCATCACGAGAAATCAGAGACGCGACGAACGATACTCCGGCAACAGGGCGATGCGATGAACATTCACGAATATCAGGCCAAGGAACTCTATCGTCAGTTCGGCGTGCCGACGCCCAACGGCTTCCCGGCTTTTTCGGTGGCCGAGGCTGTCGAAGCCGCAAAAAAACTTTCCGGTCCCGTCTGGGTCGTCAAAGCACAAATTCATGCCGGCGGCCGCGGCAAGGGGAAATTCAAGGAACCATCGGCCGGCGATAAGGGTGGCGTGCGGCTTGCCAAGTCGATCGATGAAGTCAAGACGTTCGCCGAAGAGATGCTCGGCAAGACGCTCGTCACCGTGCAGACGGGACCAGCTGGCCGCGTCGTCAATCGTCTCTATGTCGAGGACGGCTCTGCGATTGCACGCGAGCTTTATCTTTCAGCCCTCATCGATCGTGATTCGTCACGTGTTGCCTTCATCGCCAGTGAAGCCGGCGGCATGAACATCGAGGATGTGGCGCACGCCACTCCAGAAAGGATCCACACGCTGACCATCGACCCGGCGACCGGCTACCAGCCGTTTCATGGCCGCAGGATTGCGTTCGCGCTGGGTCTCAAGGGCGATCAGGTGAAAGCCTGCGGCAAGCTCATCGACAATCTTTACCGCATGGTCGTCGAGAAGGACATGAGCCTGCTCGAGATCAACCCGCTGGTCGTCACCAAGGACGACAAGCTCATCTGCCTCGACGGTAAGATGAACTTCGACAGCAACGCGCTTTATCGCCAGCCCGACATCGTCGCGCTTCGCGACCTCGGTGAAGAGGATGCAACCGAGATCGAAGCCTCCAAGCACGATCTCGCCTTCGTCAAGCTCGACGGCAACATCGGCTGCCTCGTCAACGGCGCCGGCCTCGCTATGGCGACGATGGACATCATCAAGCTCTATGGCCAGGAACCGGCGAACTTCCTCGACGTTGGCGGCGGCGCCTCGAAGGAAAAGGTTCAGGAAGCCTTCAAGATCATTCTCGCCGATCCGGCCGTCAAAGGTATTCTGGTCAATATCTTCGGTGGCATCATGCGTTGTGACATCATCGCCGAAGGGGTTATCGCGGCGGCACGCGAAATGCACATCGAGGTGCCGCTGGTCGTGCGCCTTGAGGGGACAAACGTCGAACTCGGCAAGAAAATTTTGAAGGGATCGGGCCTCAAGATCATTCCGGCCGATGACCTCGCCGACGCCGCAAAAAAGATCACCGACGAGCTGAAAAGCGCCGCCTAGGCATTTTGCAGCACCTCCTTCCAGCTATTGTCATGAAGGGCCGCGCCAGCACTGGGTAAAACTGTTCCTCATAAGACGTTCGTCGCTCTTGCTGCACCGCAAAAAATGCGCGACATTCGCGCACAAGCGGGACGTCTTACGCGGGGACGGAATGGCAATTCTAATCGACACGGCGACCAAGGTCATTTGTCAGGGCATAACCGGTAGCCAGGGAACGTTTCACACGAAACAGGCGCGGGCCTACGGCACGCAAATCGTCGGCGGCGTGACGCCCGGGAAGGGCGGCACGAGGCACCCCGACGCCGAGCTTGCCGACGTACCGCTGTTCGACAGCGTCGCCGAGGCGGTCGCCAAGACGGGCGCTAACGCGACGTCGATCTACGTCCCTCCACCGTTCGCGGCCGATGCCATTCTCGAAGCCATCGACGCTGAAGTGCCGCTCATCGTCTGCATCACCGAAGGCATTCCGGTGATGGACATGGTGAGGGTGAAGCGGGCGCTCGACGGATCGAAATCGCGTCTGATCGGGCCGAACTGTCCGGGCGTGCTGACGCCGGGTCAATGCAAGATCGGCATCATGCCGGGAAACATTTTCAAAATCGGCACGGTCGGCATCGTTTCGCGATCGGGAACGCTTACATATGAAGCTGTGAAGCAGACGACCGATGTCGGGCTCGGGCAAACTACGGCCGTCGGCATCGGCGGCGACCCGGTCAAAGGTACCGAGTTCATCGACGTGCTCGACATGTTCCTCGCCGATAAGGACACGCAATCGATCATCATGATCGGCGAGATCGGCGGTTCGGCCGAGGAAGACGCGGCAGAATTTCTGACGCGCGAAGCCCGCAAAGGCCGCAAGAAGCCGGTGGCAGGTTTCATCGCCGGTGTCACGGCGCCGCCAGGCCGGCGCATGGGTCACGCGGGCGCCATCATTTCAGGCGGTAAGGGCAAGGCCGAAGACAAGCTGGCCGCGATGAAAGCCGCCGGCATTGCCATCTCGCCGAGTCCGGCTTCTCTCGGTCGTACTCTTGTCGAAATGCTCAACGGATAAGCGAGCTAGAGGGCGATAAGTCGAAGACCGGCGATATTGCATCCGGTCGATATGTCCGCGTCAGCCGCTGCTCAGATTAGCAGCCGGAGCATGAAAAGGACGAACTAGATGTCACGAAACGGCCAGAACGAAGCCTTTTTGCGCACCTCGTTTTTGAATGCCGCCAATGCGCCCTACATCGAAGACATGCAGGCGGAATATGAGCGCAACCCCGGCGCTGTAAGCGATGAATGGCGGCGTTTTTTCGAGAGCATCAAAGAGCCTGAGGCGACTGCCGGCATCGAAGCGGGTGGGCCGGCGTGGGCGCCGCAGCTTTCGGCCCTCCTCAACGACAATGCAACGGACCGCGATCTCGTCGGGGCTCTGACCGGCGATTACGGACAGACGGAACGCACGATCCGCGACAAGATCGTGCGGCAGGCGCACGTCGCCGGCTTCGAGATGACGCCGGCGGCCTCGCTCCGGGCGACACAGGATTCAATCCGCGCGCTGATGCTGATCCGCGCCTACCGCGTTATCGGCCATCTCGCCGCCGACCTCGATCCGCTTGGCCTCGCCGATCGCCGCGTGCACCGCGAGCTGATGCCGGAGTCGTATGGCTTCACCGAAGCCGATCTCGACCGGCCAATCTTCATCGACCACGTCATGGGTCTCGACACGGCGACGATGCGCCAGATACTTGCCATTCTGCGGCGCACGTACTGCCGCCAGATTGGCGTTCAGTTCACGCACATTACAGATCCGACGCAAAAGGGTTGGATTCAGGAGCGAGTCGAAGGTGTGGAGAAGGATATTCGCTTCACGCCGAAGGGTCGTAAGGCGATCCTCAGGAAATTGATCGAAGCCGAGACGTTCGAAAAATTCTGCGATCTGAAATACACAGGAACCAAGCGCTTCGGCATCGACGGCGGCGAAGCGATGATCCCGGCGCTCGAGCAAATCATCAAGCGCGGCGGCCAACTCGGCGTCCGAGAAATTGCGATCGGCATGGCGCATCGCGGGCGCCTCACCGTGCTCGCCAACGTGCTGGCCAAGCCCCTGCGCGCGATTTTCAAGGAATTCAAGGGAGGCTCCTTCAAGCCGGACGATGTCGAGGGATCAGGCGACGTCAAATACCACCTCGGTGCATCTTCCGATCGCGCCTTCGACGGCAATACCGTCCACTTGTCGCTGACGGCCAACCCCTCGCATCTCGAAATCGTAGATCCGGTGGTGCTCGGCAAAGTGCGCGCCAAGCAGGATCAATACGGATGCGCGGCCGGCGAACGCACACCCGTGCTACCGCTTCTCATTCACGGCGATGCGGCGTTCGCCGGGCAAGGTGTCGTTGCCGAGTGCTTCGGCCTATCGGGCCTCAGAGGTCACCGCACCGGCGGCTCGATCCACTTCATCATCAACAACCAGATCGGCTTCACGACGTCGCCGCATCACTCGCGTTCCTCGCCCTACTGCTCGGACGTGGCGTTGATGATCGAAGCGCCGATCTTCCACGTGAACGGCGACAATCCGGAAGCCGTCGTGCATGTCGCGAAGATCGCGACGGAATTCCGCCAGCGTTTCCAGAAGCCGGTCGTCATCGACATGTTCTGCTATCGCCGGCACGGCCATAACGAGACCGACGAGCCGATGTTCACGCAGCCGGCGATGTACAAGCGCATCAAGTCGCATCCGACCGTCGTTGAGATTTATTCGAAGGAACTTATCGAACAAGGCGTGCTGAATGACGCCGAAGTCACGGAAATGAAGGAATCGGTTCGCGCCAACCTCGACAGCGAGTTCGGGTTCTCCGACGGCTACAAACCGAACAAAGCCGATTGGCTCGACGGCCGCTGGTCCGGCATCACGCGCGTCGATAGCGACGATTGGCGCGGCAATACCGGCGTTGCGGTCGAGAAGCTGAGGGACATCGGCCGGCGCGTCACGGTCATCCCGACAGATTTTCACATTCACAAGACAATCAGCAGGTTGCTGGATCGCCGCCGCGAGATGATCGAAAGCGGCCAGGGCATAGACTGGGCGATGGGCGAACATCTCGCCTTCGCATCGCTGTTGATGGAAGGCTTTCGCGTCCGCCTTTCAGGTCAAGATTGCGAGCGCGGTACGTTCTCGCAGCGCCATGCCGTATTCGTCGACCAGGACAACGACCGCCGGTTCGCGCCGCTGAAGCACATTTCACCGAACCAGGCACGCTTCGAAATCGTCAACTCGATGCTGTCGGAAGAGGCCGTTCTTGGTTTTGAATACGGCTATTCGCTCGCCGAGCCGAATGCGCTGACCCTATGGGAGGCGCAGTTTGGCGATTTCGCAAACGGCGCGCAGGTCATCTTCGATCAGTTCGTGTCGTCGGCCGAACGCAAATGGCTGCGCATGTCGGGTCTCGTCTGCTTGTTGCCGCACGGCTATGAAGGGCAGGGCCCAGAGCACTCTTCGGCACGCCTCGAACGTTTCCTGCAGCTTTCCGCAGAGGACAATTGGCAAGTCGCAAACTGCACGACGCCCGCCAATTACTTCCACATTCTGCGACGGCAGCTGCATCGCAACTTCCGCAAGCCGCTGATCCTGATGACGCCGAAATCCTTGCTGCGCCACAAGCGCGTCGTCTCGAGGATCGAGGAATTCGGCGCTCAAACGAGTTTCCACCGGCTTCTTTGGGACGACGCCGAGATGGGTACGGGGTCAATCACGCTGCGTCCCGACAACGAAATCAAGCGGGTCGTGATCTGTTCCGGCAAAGTCTATTATGATCTGCTCGAGGCCCGCGACAAGCAACAGCGCGACGACGTCTACCTGCTGCGCGTCGAGCAGCTTTATCCGTTTCCCGCCCGTGCGTTGATCCACGAACTCGGACGTTTCAAGTTCGCGGAAATCGTCTGGTGCCAGGAGGAGCCGAAAAACATGGGCGCCTGGTACTTCATGGATGCGAATATCGAGTGGGTGCTGAACCATTTAGGCTATATTCATAGTCGCCCGCGCTACGCTGGGCGACCTGCCTCGGCTTCAACTGCAACCGGTCTGCTTTCGCAACATATCAAGGAGCAGACCGCACTCGTCGCCGACGCGCTCGGAACGTAATCAGGAAGGTGTGAGGGCTCATATGTCGATCGAGATTCGCGTTCCCGCGCTTGGCGAAAGCGTGACGGAGGCGACCGTAGGCAAGTGGTTCAAGCAAGCCGGAGAGTCGGTCAACGCCGACGAGCCGCTCGTCGAACTCGAAACCGACAAGGTCACCGTCGAAGTACCGGCGCCGGCTTCGGGCGTGCTTGGCGATATCCTCGTCAAGTCGGGATCGACCGTCGCCGTCGGATCGCTGCTCGCGGCCTTGAGAGATGGGGCTGCAAAGACCGCTTCGGCCTCCGCGCCACAATCGGCCCCGAGCGAGCCGAAGGCTGCACCCCCGCCGCCGCGTCCTCAGCCTCAGACAGCGCAGCCAACCGTGTCCAGGCCATCGACGTCAGCCGCCACACCACCTCCGGCTCCCGCTGCGCGCAAGGCGCTGGAAGAGGCAGGCTTTGAAGCTTCGGAGATCCACGGCTCCGGCAAGCACGGCCAGATTTTGAAAGAAGACGTCGTCAATGCGATTGCGGCTGCGGCGAAGCCCTCGCCACCTCCGCCACCTCGCGAACCGTCGAACGCCGCGGCCCCGGCAAAGGCCGTTGCTGTGCACCGGCATACGGCTTCAGCCTTGAAGGATGTGCGCTTTCCTTCCCCCGCCAACGACGCGACCCGCGAAGAGCGCGTCAAGATGACGAGGCTCCGCCAGACGATCGCACGGCGCCTGAAGGACGCGCAAAATACAGCCGCCATGCTAACGACGTTCAACGACGTCGACATGACCGCGGTGATGGCGATGCGCGCGCAATACAAGGACGCCTTCGAAAAGCGCCACGGTGTGAAATTGGGATTTATGGGTTTGTTCGTGAAGGCCTGCATCCAGGCATTGCGCGACGTGCCCGCCGTCAATGCCGAGATCGACGGCGACGATCTCGTCTACAAGAATTATTATCACATCGGCGTCGCCGTCGGGACCGAGAAGGGTCTCGTCGTCCCGGTGGTCCGCGATGCCGATCGTTTGAGCCTTGCCGAGATCGAACAGCAAATCAATGATTTCGGCCGCCGGGCTCGTGACGGCAAGCTTTCGATCGATGACATGCAGGGCGGCACGTTCACGATCTCGAACGGCGGCGTCTATGGTTCGCTGATGTCGACGCCTATCCTCAATGCTCCGCAATCGGGCATCCTCGGCATGCACCGCATCGAGGAGCGGCCCGTCGTCCGCGCCGGTCAGGTCGTGGCGCGCCCGATGATGTATCTGGCTCTGTCGTACGACCACCGCGTCGTTGATGGGAAGGAGGCGGTGACCTTCCTGATGCGCGTCAAAGAGTGTCTCGAAGATCCGCAGCGCTTCATTCTGGAGCTTTGAGGAATGGCCACTTCGTACGATCTGGTGGTCATCGGCACCGGACCCGGCGGATATATCTGCGCCATTCGCGCCGCGCAGCTCGGGCTCAAAGTTGCAGTCGTCGAAAAGCGGGCGACGCACGGCGGCACGTGTCTCAACGTCGGCTGCATTCCGTCGAAAGCCCTGCTGCACGCTTCGCACGCCTACGCCGAAGCAAAGCATGCCTTTGCTGCAATGGGTATCGACGCCAATCCGACGCTAGATTTGCCGACGATGCAGGCGTTCAAACGCGAAGGCGTCAAAGGTAACGTCGATGGCGTCGCATATCTCTTGAAGAAAAACAAAATCGACAGCGTCTTCGGCACTGGCCGCATCATCAAATCTGGGCAAGTCGCCGTGACTTCGGCCAGTGGTGAGACGCAGACGCTCGCGACAAAATCGATCGTCATCGCGACTGGATCCGATTCGGCCCGTCTTCCCGGAATCGAGATCGATGAAAAGCGCATCGTGTCGTCGACTGGCGCACTCGACTTGCCGGCTGTGCCGCGCAGGCTTCTCGTCATCGGCGCCGGCGTCATCGGACTCGAACTCGGGTCCGTCTGGCAGCGCCTCGGCTCGGACGTACTCGTCGTCGAATACCTCAACCGAATTTTGCCCGGAGTAGACAACGAAATCGCGCGGGCTTTTCAGCGCATTCTCGAAAAGCAGGGCGTCGCAATTCGGCTGTCGAGCAAGGTCGCCTCGGTCGAGACGCGAGGCCGGAGCGTCGTTGCAAACATCGAGCCGGCTGCAGGCGGTCCTGCCGAATCCATTGAAACCGATATTGTGCTCGTCGCGGTCGGCCGCGTACCGTTCACAGATGGGCTTGGGCTCGCGGAGGCCGGAATCGCGCTCGATACCAAGAAGCGCGTGCTGGTCGACGGCCATTTCCAGACGAATCTGACGGGCGTGTTCGCCATCGGCGATGTCATCGCGGGCCCCATGCTGGCGCACAAGGCGGAAGACGAAGGCGTCGCCGCTGCCGAGGTCGTCGCGGGGCAAGCGGGCCATGTGAACTACGACGTCATACCAAACGTCATCTACACGAGCCCGGAGGTCGCGACGGTCGGCAAGAGCGAAGAAGAATTGAAGGCCGCCGGCGTCGCCTACAACGTCGGCAAATTTCCGTTTACCGCGAACGGTCGCGCCAAGACCATTCACATGACGGACGGCTTCGTCAAAATCCTGGCCGACGCCACGACGGACCGCGTGCTCGGCGTTCACATCATCGGCGTCAACGCGGGCGAGATCATCGCGGAAGCGGCAGTACTGATGGAATTCAGCGGTTCAGCGGAAGACTTGGCGCGCACCTGCCACGCGCATCCGACGTTGACGGAAGCCGTCAAGGAAGCGGCCCTTGCCGTCGGCAAACGGGCAATACATTTCTGAGCGCTACTCGACCGGCGTGACGGTGTAGCCCCGGTCGCGTAGCAGCGCCACGAGACCCGTCTCGCCCGGCAGATGCAGAGCGCCGACGGCGATGAAGGCATTGCCCTTTTCGAGCATTGGCGCAGCCGCGTCGCGCATCTTGACGTTGCGATCGACAAGCAGCGTTTTTTTGAACCCGTCGAACGCCGAAGCCGGCACGCCGGTCTCGGCCGCCAGCGCCAGCTGGAATGGCATGGCGGCGCCGATCTGACGCTTCACATACATCTGGACCAGCGTTTCCATCATGTCGTCGGCGCGGTCGATGTACTTGAGGCCGACTTTCAGCATGGCGACCTGCTGGTCCTCCGGCACGGCGGCGAGCGCCGCGAGCTGATCTTCGACCGTCTCGAGCCCGCCGACCGTCATCCCGTCCTTCTGCGCCTCCGCCGCGACGCGCAGATCGAGTACCTTTGCGCCGGAAGCCAACTGACGGCGTTCGCAATCCGAAGTGGCTAGCAACATGCTGACGAGCCAGGGCTTCAGTACGCTCGCGAATTCCGCCGGCATGCCCGACTTCGAAACGACCTTCTCGACCTTCTTGTATTCGTCGTCCGAAAGTTGCGTTTTGAGGGATTTGCTGCCGTCGGCATAAACAATGAGGTTTCGGTCTTTCGCCATCGCGTCGCCGACCGCCTTGTCCGACAGATCCGCGACTTCAAGCGTCACGGATTTCGATTTGGCGATCGCGTCTTTGGCTTTCTGCGAAAGCTCGGAAATTCGGGGATCGCTCAGATGCATCGTTCCGAACAGGTAGGAGGGTTCGACGCCGGGCTTCTCGACTTTCCAAAACACGGCTTCGGTGTTGGGAAGTGCTTTGCTTTCCTCCATCACCTTTTTGTAGAGCTCGGGCGACGTGGTCTGTAGTTCGGCGAGCATGTCGATGCCGTGACAGCGCCCGGCCTCTGTGGCGACCGCCGGGCGAGACGCCAAGAGAAGCGTCGCAACCAACGTCGCGCCAAACACGCACGCAAACGGCCGGATATTAGGTGGTAATATCATGACAATCTCGCGCTTGACGGGCGTTGACGTTCAGAGTCGCGCCGCCCTCGGATGAGCCTGATCGTAAACCGCAAGCAGGCGCTCCCGATCCACTTCCGTATAGACTTGTGTCGTCGAGAGCGAGGCGTGACCCAAAAGCTCCTGGATTTGTCGTAAATCGGCACCGGCCGAAAGAAGATGCGTAGCGAACGAATGCCGGAGTGCATGCGGCGTGGCGGTCTCAGGCAAGCCAAGCTGATGGCGCAGCTTTTCCATCGCCAGCTGGATGAGGCGCGGCGACAGCGGACCACCGCGCGCCCCGAGAAACAGCGGTCCATCCGGTGTCAGCGGGTGCGGGCAAAGGCGCATGTACTTTGCGATCGCGCCGGATACGATGGCCAGCGCCGGCACCAGCCGTTCCTTGCCGCCCTTGCCCTTGATATGCATGACGTCGCGGCCATCGAGCGGCGCCTTGTTCGGCGTCAGACTCAACGCTTCGCTGATACGAAGCCCGGCTCCATAGAGCAGCAACATCACGGCGACGTCGCGAGCCACAATCCATTCCGTCTCGAAGGTAACGTCAGCTACGACGAGCGACGCCGCGCCCTCTATCGTCAATGGCTTGGGTACGGAATGCGGAATCTTCGGCAGCGCCACCTGCAATACGGCGCGATTTTTCAGCGTGTCTTCCCGCTCGAGCCACCGGAAAAACGTTCTCAGCGCCGATAGCGACCGCGCCAGCGATCGCGAAATGACCTTGGCCTTGCGCCGCTTGGCGAGGAAAGCGCGAAACGCCTTGGCATCGAGCCGCGCCAGATCGCCGAGACACGGCGGATGGCCCAGGTGAGATTTGAGAAACGCCAGGAATTGCCGGAGATCGCGCGCGTAAGCTTCGCACGTCGCGGGACTTTGACCGCGCTCGTTGACGAGATGTGTCAGCCACGCGTCGACGGCCTGTCTCAGATCGGCTCCGAGCGGCAGCTCGGCATCCGCCGTCAGAATGTCATCAAGCGTGTCCGTCATGTGCTGCGCCCTGTCGTGCCCGCAGAAGCGTCTGGGTGATTGGGTTAACGAAGCGTTAACGCCAGGCTTTTCTACAGCAGTTTGCCGGGATTCAATATGCCCTTGGGGTCGAGCGCTTGCTTGATCGAACGCATCATGTCGAGTTCGACCGGCGTTCTATAGAGCCGCAACGCCTCGCGCTTCATCTGGCCGATACCATGTTCGGCCGAGATCGAGCCGTCGAGATCCGCGACAAGTTCGAAGATCGCATCCGACATCGGCGTCCAGAGCGCCAGATACGCGGCGCGATCCATGCCTTCGGGCTGCGTGACGTTGTAGTGCAGATTGCCGTCGCCGAAATGACCGAACGGCACCGGACGCGCGGCCGGGCAGACACGTTCGACGACGCTGGCGGCACGCATCAGGAATTCCGGAATGCGGGCAACCGGCACGGAGATGTCGTGCTTGATGCTGCCACCGGCGCCTTTTTGTGCTTCCGAGAAGGCGTCGCGTAGACGCCAGAAATCCTGCGCCTGCTGCAGCGATCCGGCGAAGACCGCATCGCGAATGATGCCGTCTTCGCTCGCCGCCGTCAGGAGATATTCCATCGCGTTCGCACTCTGATCGCTGCCGCGCGCCTGCGATAATTCGATCAATGCGTACCAGGGATGCCGGTCGGCGAATGGATCGCGAACGTTCGGCATGAAGCGAAGCGCGAACTCTTGCGCGCGAGCCGCCCAGAATTCAAACGCCGTCAGCGATTGTCCCGCGTGGCGTTCCGCCAGCCGCAGCAGTTTCAGCGCATCATCCGGCGATTGAAACGCGACGATGGCGGTTTCGCGTTCGGCCGGCATTGGCAAAAGCTTCAAGCACGCCGCCGTTATGACGCCGAGTGTGCCCTCCGAACCGATCAGCAGATCGCGCAGATCGTACCCGGTGTTGTCCTTTTTCAACCGTCGCAGCCCGTGCCAAACGCGCCCGTCGGCGAGCACTGCCTCGAGCCCGAGCGTCAAATTCCGCGCATTGCCGTAGGCGAGCACCGCCGTGCCTCCGGCGTTTGTCGCGAGCACGCCACCGATCATGGCGCTTCCTTCCGAGGCAAGGCTCAGCGGGAACAACCGGTCGGCTGCCTGCGCGGCATTCTGGGCTTCGAGTAACGTCACGCCGGCTTCGACGATCATCGTGCTGCCCGCCGCGTCGATGTTGCGAACCGCCTTCAGCCGAGCAAGCGATAGAACGATCTCGTTGCCCTCTTGCGAGGGAATTTGGCCGCCGACAAGACCGGTATTGCCACCTTGCGGGACGATGCCGACTTGGTGTTCGTTGGCCAACGCCAGAATCCGCGAGACCTCTTCCGTCGATCCGGGGCGCAGCACCACCGGCGTCTTGCCCGTATAACGGTCGCGCCATTCACGCAGGTAGGGCGCTTGATCGTCGGCGCGCGTCAACGCATGCGCTTCGCCGACGATCGCGGCGAAACGTTCAATCAAACTTGCGGGAAGGCTCTTCAAGCGCACGCGATTTGCCCACGGCGAGTTGAGGCGACGACGTTACACGATCTTCTGTCCGGTCTTCTTCCAGTCGTTGACGAACGCCGTCAGCCCGGCATCCGTCAGCGGGTGTTTCACCAGCGCTTTTAAAATCGCGGGTGGAACGGTCGCGACATCGGCGCCGATCATCGCCGCTTCCTTGACGTGGTTCACGGAGCGGATCGACGCTGCGAGGATGTCCGTCGAGAAATCGGGGTAGTTATCGTAGATCGTGCGAATTTCCCGGATCACGTCCATGCCGTTGAGGCCGATATCGTCGAGCCGGCCGATGAACGGCGAGACGAACGTCGCGCCCGCCTTCGCCGCCAGCAACGCCTGATTGGCCGAAAAACACAGTGTTACGTTGACCATCGTCCCATCGTCCGTCAGCGCCTTGCAGGCTTTGAGGCCGTCCATCGTCAACGGCACCTTGATCGTGACGTTCTTGGCGATTTTCCGCAGCACTTCGGCTTCGCGCATCATGCCGTCGTAGTCGGTCGCGGCGACCTCGGCCGAAACGGGCCCCGGCACGGCGGCGCAGATTTCCTTGATGATTTCCTTGAAATCGCGGCCTGCTTTGGCGACGAGCGTCGGATTCGTCGTCACGCCGTCGAGCAGCCCCGTCGCCGCTAACTCCTTGATCTCGGCCACGTCGGCAGTATCGACGAAAAATTTCATTTATTTCTCCTGACCTCGTCCCATAAGTCACGGGGCGCTTGCCTTTGCTGCGCCGCATCTTAAGGCAAACCTAGCACGCCCGATTCTTGGAAAAAGCTTCTAGTCCGTTGAACGTCCCTTTGGATAGTCTGCTCGAAATTCTGGATAACGGCGCCGGTCGCGGCCTCCGCAGCGTGCCGGTGCTGATGCCGGTCGCGCTCGACCAAACCTACGACTATCTGGTGCCGGAGGGTATTGAGGCAGCGCCGGGTGCCTTCGTGCTCGTGCCGTTCGGACCCCAAACCCGAATCGGCATCGTCTGGGACGGGCCGCGTGGCGACCGCAAGCCGGTCGACCCCAAAAAGCTCAAGACCCTGACCAGCCGCATCGATGCGCCGCGGCTGCCCGAAATTTCGATGCGTTTCGCGGAGTGGGTGGCGCGCTATTCGCTGGCGCCGCTAGGCATGGTGGCGCGTATGATGATGAGCGCCGATGCGGCATTCGAGCCGCCGAAACACCGCTTCGGCGTCTGCCTCGTCGAAGGAGCACAGCTTCCCGCCAAAATGACCGCCGCTCGCACGCGCGTCCTAGAGATCGCGGCGGATGGCCTGGTCCGCGCCAAATCCGATCTGGCGCACATCGCCGGCTGCTCGACAGGCGTGATTGACGGACTGGCTGCGGCCGGCACGCTCGTTGAAGTTGCAATCCCCGAACGCGCCTTTCCGCACCCTGAGCCGCGCCACGCGTCGACGGACTTTACGCTCGATCAGTCGCGCGCCGTCGAATCGTTGGTCAGTGCTGTCGACGCTGAGAATTTCTCCGTCACTTTGCTCGATGGCGTCACGGGGTCGGGGAAGACGGAAGTCTATTTCGAGGCCGTGGCGCGTGCGCTCGAAGCCGGCGGCCAAGCCCTGATCTTGCTGCCTGAAATCGCGCTGACCAGCCAGTTCCTCGATCGTTTCGCGCGCCGCTTCGGCGCCGCGCCTGTCGAGTGGCATTCGGCGTTGAGTCCGGCGGAGCGTGGCCGCATCTGGAAAGGCGTGGCCCGTGGTGACGTGCGATGCGTCGTCGGCGCACGTTCGGCGCTTTTCCTGCCGTTCTGTCAGCTCGGCCTCATTGTCGTCGACGAGGAGCACGATCAGGGATTCAAGCAGGAAGACCGCGTCCACTATCAGGGCCGCGACATGGCCGTGGTGCGCGGCAACCTCGGCAAGTTTCCCGTCGTGCTCGCGTCCGCGACGCCGTCGATCGAAAGCCACGTCAACGCGCTCGTCGGACGCTATCGCCACGCGATCCTTCCGGGCCGCTTCTCCGGCGTCGCGATGCCGGATGTTTCGGTCATCGATTTGAAACGGGAAAAGCTGGAACCGGGAAAATGGCTCGCCCCGCAGCTCGTTTCAGCGATCACTGAAACGCTGGAAAAAGGTCAGCAAACACTGCTGTTCCTCAATCGTCGTGGTTACGCGCCGCTGACGCTCTGTCGCTCGTGCGGCCATCGGCTCGAATGTCCGCAGTGTACGGCATGGCTCGTCGAGCATCGCTTCAAGAAGCGGCTGACGTGCCACCATTGCGGGTTCTCGCTGTCGCTCCCCGAGAAATGTCCGAAGTGTGCAGCCCCTGGCGCGCTCGTCGCCTGCGGACCCGGTATCGAACGCGTGCAGGAAGAAGTGGCGGAGCGATTCCCCGATGCGCGTCTGGCGTTGCTGTCGTCCGATCTCATCCCAGGGCTGACCGAAATGCGCGAGATGATCCGTGGCATTGAGGCGCGCGAATTCGATATTATCATCGGCACGCAAATCGTTGCCAAGGGCCACAACTTTCCGGGCCTCGCCCTCGTCGGCGTCGTCGACGGTGATCTCGGCCTCGCACATGGCGCCGACCCTCGCGCCGCAGAGCGCACGTTCCAGCTCTTGCAGCAGGTCACGGGTCGCGCCGGGCGAACGAGTTTCGTCGGCCGCGGCTACGTGCAAAGCTATTCGCCCGACCATCCGGTGATGAAGGCGATCGTCGCCGGCGACCGCGAGGCCTTCCTCAATTACGAGGTAAAGACACGTCAGGCGGGATTGCTGCCGCCATACGGCCGGCTCGCCGCCATCGTCATCTCGGCGCGCGACAAAGCCCTGACCGAAACGACGGCACGCGACATTTCGCGGCGGGCGCCTCAGAGCGATACCATTTCGGTTCTAGGCCCGACCGAAGCGCCGATAGCCGTCGTTCGTGGCCGCCATCGTTGGCGGTTGCTCGTCAAGGCGCCGCGCGACGCCGATTTGCAGGGCTATCTCAGGGACTGGGCTGGAATGATTCCAAAGCTCAAGTCCGACATTCGGATCACCGTCGACGTCGATCCCTACAACTTCCTATAAGTGGCGCGTTCTGCGGCATGTTTGCCATAAGCGAGCGCGCTTCTAACCCTGTGCGCGACGCATCATTTCGCCGCCGGTTTAAATCAGCTAAACGACCACCGGCTGACGCTCGCCCGCGGTATCGTGGCGATCAACACGCCTTTCGGATCGAAAGCTTCACATGCCCCTTCGCGTTGCCGTTCAAATGGACCCGATCGA
>NZ_DATNBA010000123.1:0-29826 GCF_035572195.1 Hyphomicrobium sp.
GGCGGCGGTGGCAAGGGCATGCGCATCGCCTACAATGCGAAGGAGGCAGAGGAAGGCTTCCAGCTGGCGCGGTCCGAAGCTAAGTCGTCGTTCGGTGACGACCGCTGCTTCGTCGAGAAGTTCATCGAGAACCCGCGGCACATCGAAATTCAGGTCATCGGCGACAAGCACGGTAACGTCGTCTATCTGGGCGAGCGCGAATGCTCGATTCAGCGACGTAACCAGAAGGTCCTCGAGGAAGCGCCGTCGCCTCTCCTCGATGAGAAGACGCGCAAGGCCATGGGCGAGCAGGCCGTCGCACTGTCGAAGGCCGTCGGCTACGACAGCGCCGGCACCGTCGAATTCGTCGCCGCCCAGGACCGCTCGTTCTTTTTCCTCGAGATGAATACCCGCCTGCAGGTCGAGCATCCGGTGACCGAGCTCGTCACCGGCATCGATCTCGTCGAGCAGATGATCCGCTCGGCAGCCGGCGAGAAACTGCCGTTCAAGCAGTCCGATATCACCCTGACGGGCTGGGCCGTCGAGAGCCGCGTTTACGCCGAAGACCCATTTCGCAACTTCCTGCCGTCGATCGGCCGCCTCGTGAAGTACCGACCGCCGGCTGAGGGCACGAAGGACGGAGTGACGGTGCGCAACGATACCGGCGTCTTCGAGGGCGGCGAGATTTCGATGTATTACGATCCGATGATCGCCAAGCTCGTGACCCACGCCCCGACGCGCCTTGCCGCAATCGATGCGCAGTCCACGGCGCTCGATGCCTTCTATATCGACGGCATCCAGCACAACGTGCCGTTCCTTGCCACGATGATGCAGCATCCACGATGGAGATCGGGCAAGATCTCGACCGGGTTCATTAAGGAAGAGTTCCCCGACGGCTTCGTACCGCGCGAGCCGGAGGGCAAGGACCTGACGACAATCGCCGCGGTCGCTGGGGTGATCGACCACCTGGGGAATGCGCGTCGCCGTGGCATCACCCATCAGATGGCCGGCCGTTCGGTCAGCTTCGCCAAGCGCCGGGTCGTGAAGGTCGGGTCTGCGACCGTGGTGCTCGAAGCCCTGGGTGCGATCCCAGGTCCTTATTACGTATCCGTTCTCGATGCCGAGGGTCAGCCGACGAAAACGTTGGAGATCACGTCGGAGTGGTGGCCGGGTCAACCGGTCTGGAGAGGCACGGTCGAGGGCGCCGAGGTTGCGGTGCAGGTTCGCCCGATCCCGAACGGAATGACGCTCTCTTATCGGGGCATTCAGGCGCCGACCCACGTTTATACGACGCGAGAGGCGGAACTGGCGGCGCTGATGCTGGTCAAGGTCCCGGCTGATATGTCGAAATATCTGCTGTGCCCGATGCCGGGCCTCGTCAAGGCCATCAACGTTGCCGAGGGGCAGGACGTGAAGGCTGGCGATTCGCTCGCCATCGTCGAAGCGATGAAGATGGAAAATATCCTGAAGGCCGAGCGCGACGGCAAAGTGAAGAAGGTCTCGGCGAAACCGGGCGACAGCCTCGCCGTCGACGCCGTCATCCTGGAATTCGTCTGAGCGGTCTCGACCGCAATACCGTATCAGCCGAACTTTGAGGCGGCGCGCCGCAGGCCCCGAAGTATAGGCTCGTAGGCCTCCTCGTTACGCGTCTCAGGGTAGACCATGTAAACGGGGTAGACGAATTTGCGCGCCCGCTTCGGCTGCCTGACCCGGCCCCTTGCTATGAGGCTGCGCACCATGCGGGCCGGAAAATAACCCGCACATTCGTTGGCTAAAAGATAATCGAGCCCCATCGGACCCAGATCGAGACTGATGGCCGGGTTCGCGTGCTCGGGAAACGCCGCGGCGTGATCCTGAACGAAGTCGGTGCCCCAATCGACGAGCAGATAATCGTTTGTGACACGCCGGCCGGTGGCCTTCGCCGACGAGACGAGCACGAACTCTTCATCGAAAAGGTGCTCGATCGTCAGGCCCGGGGGCGGCGACGGGCGATACATGACCGCGAGATCGAGCGTTCCTTCTATCAAGCGCTGGCTCAGCATTGTTGAAGCGCCGGCCGTTGCGGAAACGGCGATGCCCGGGATCTGAATCCTGAGTCGCGAGGCCCATTTCAACAGAAATCCGCTCCACAAACTCAGCGGCGCGCCCAGTGAAACGTGCTCTGGATGTTGGTCGGCGAGCGAAACCTGCAGTTGGGCCTGTTGCCAAACGCGAACCAGGGCAAGGGCGTGCTTCTGAAAGAGTTCTCCGGCTCCCGTCAACTCCGCGCCCGATTTCGATCGCGTGAAAATCGGCCGGCCGAGCAGTTCTTCCAGGCCTTTGATGCGTGCTGAGACAGTTGATTGCGTGATGTTCAGCTTGCGCGCGGCGTCAACGAAGCTGCCGGTCTCGGCAACGACGAGGAAGGTTCTCGCGAGATTGACGTCCATGTGGTCCGATCCTCATTGAATGAGGTAGAAATTCATCTATCGAATTTTTCGATATCACCAAACATCAAATTTCGTTTGTGCATTGTCTTAAATCTTATCAATGTCGAAACTGACTCGACTCGAGTCGGGTCGACAGACGGTGATCGTCTGTCAACGATCCAAACGGAAGGACGATTTAAAATGGCTAAAGCTGCAAAGAAAGCCGCCAAAAAGGCACCCGCCAAGAAAACAGCTAAGAAAAAGAAGAAATAATAATTCTGCCGCGGTCGCAGGAGTAGCCGTATTTGACCAATCAGGTTCTTACGGTTTGCGCGATCGCAGCTCTTCTTATGACCTCGGCTGCATCAGCAGCCACGATTACCAACCGAGGTGATAAAGAGGTAAAGCTCACAATCACTGAGGGCTCGTCCCGTCAAGACGAAGTGCTGCCATCCGGCAAGGTCGTCGACGGGGTCTGTCAGAAGGGCTGCATCATCCGCCTCAACGACAACGCGAATGACGAGTACGAACTCGAAGGTTCGGAAAGCGTGTCTGTCGAAGGGGGTTTTCTCTACTACGATTCTCCGGAGAACGAAGGCGCGCCGCCCGCCGGCAGCACCTCTGGTCACGGAGATCAGCGTTGAGTTAGAGAAAGATTGCGGCAAAGCTTATCAGGCGCCTGTATCCAAATCGGATGCAGGCGCTTTTTTTGCGCTAATCCATAGGCTTGCGTACGCCGCTACGGAGCGGGCTAGGCACGAGTTCGACACGGTCGATCAGCCTTGCGGGTCCGAACGCCTGTTGAAAACTCGCTCTCAGCGCCACATCGACATCGTAAAGCGTCAGCGGCAGTCCGAGATCGGCAAGGCTTGTGATGCCTGCGTCGCGGATGCCGCACGGAACGATGCCGCCATAATGTGAAAGGTTCGGATCGACGTTGAGGCTAATGCCGTGACTCGAAACCCACCCGCTTACGCGGAGGCCGATCGCGGCGATCTTGTCCTCGGCGAATCGGGTCTCGGATCGACGCTTGACCCAGACGCCGGCCCGGTCGCGTCGCGTCTCGCCCTTAACATTAAATTGGGCGAGCGTTGCGATCACCCAACTTTCGAGCCGGGTCACGAAGGCACGAACATCGGCGCCGCGCAGCTTCAGGTCGAGCATCACGTAGACGATTCTCTGGCCCGGACCATGATAGGTGAACTGCCCGCCGCGGCCGACCCGATAGACCGGCAACATGCCGGGATTGAGCAGATCGGCATCTTTGGCGCTGGTTCCGGCGGTATAGAGGGGCGGATGCTCGAGGAGCCAGATCAATTCCCTGGCTCGCCCCTCGCGAATCGCCGCGACGCGCTTCGTCATCACATCGAGCGCCACGAGATAATCGACCGGACCGTCGCTGACCGCCCATTCGACGGCAGGAGCAAAGCTGGCGACCTCTTCGGCGGCGCGCATCATGTTCGTTTCGGTCAATGGTCCCGTGCGGCCGATCCTAGCACGGCTGTCGATCGCAGGCGCGCTGCTTCAATAGGCGTCGTCACTGCTGAAAACCGATCCTTGCACCTTTTTCTTTTCCCGGCATTCGGCAATTATGGGCGGCAGACCATGCGAGAGGCGCAGAGCAATCTGCCGCTTGCGTTCGCGAGATCGCTCTGTTACCTGGGCGTCTTCGTGGTCTTAAGCTGCTGTCTGGGCTCTCTTCTGAGTTCAAAAAAGCTGGCCTGCGGTTGTGGCGGAATTGGTAGACGCACTACCTTGAGGTGGTAACGCTGGAAACGGCGTGGAGGTTCGAGTCCTCTCAACCGCACCATCGGCTTGCCAGGCCGTTGGCAAAGAAGAAATCCCCAATTGCCCGCCTGCCGGCATTTTCCAGCGGCGCGCTGCTGTCAGGCGGCTTCGTCCGGACACACCCGGATGTTCAGAACGTCGCAGTTTTGGGTCTTCGGTGAATACCGGGTTGAACCATACAGAGATCTGCTCAACATTGATGGGCCGGTAGAAGCCTCGAAACAACGACGCTTGCCGGAAAATCGAATTGGAGCGGCTATGACCCGGATCGCCGCCGGTAACGTCAAGCTGAAGCGCGCCTATGAGGCTGCGACCGCTGCAGATGGTCGCCGGATTTTGGTCGACAGGCTTTGGCCGCGCGGCGTTAAGAAAGCAGACGCCGCCATCGATCTCTGGCTCAAAGACCTCTCGCCAAGCACAGACTTGAGAAAATGGTTTGGCCACGAGCCGGCACGGTGGGAGGAATTTTCCCGGCGTTATCGGGCGGAGATCGATCGTCACCCGGATCAGCTCGCTGAGCTGCGTAAATTGGCGCAAAGCCATCCAATCACGCTGGTATATTCAGCCCACGACGAACTCCATAACAATGCCGTTGCACTCCGCGACATCATCCTTGGCCGATAGCCGAAAGCCGTCCGATCCTCGCGGGGACTCGAGCACGTGTCATTGAAACGGCTGCTAAGCGATATTCGCGCTTGCCAGGTTTGCGCCCCCCATCTTCCACTTGGTGCCCGTCCTGTGGTGCACGCCGCAGCTTCCGCCCGATTGTTGATCGTTGGGCAGGCGCCGGGCAGAAAGGTCCATGAGACCGGCGTCCCTTGGAACGATGCCAGCGGCGAGCGTCTGCGAGCCTGGATGCAAACTGAAAATTCGATTTTTTACGACGAATCGAAGGTGGCCATCGTTCCGATGGGGTTTTGTTACCCCGGCGCGGCGATCAACGGTGGCGATAATCCGCCGCGTCCGGAATGCGCGCCGCTATGGCACGACCGGCTGATCAAGCAACTTCCAAACCTCGAATTGACGCTGCTCGTCGGCCAATACGCACAACGGTATTATTTGGGACGCACGGCCAAACGCTCGATGACGGAGACGGTCGACGCATTTGCCGAGTATGGCCCCCGGTATTTCCCATTGCCGCATCCGAGCTGGCGCACAACGATGTGGATCAAGAAGAACAGTTGGTTTGAAGAGAAAGTGCTACCTCGATTGCGAGAAGCGGTGCAGAAAGCGATCGACTGAATTGGCCCGGCCGCTCGGCTGAGCTTCAAAAACACTGTTCAAGAGCCGGACGGAAAACGTAGCCGGCTTTCTCGAATCCCGCGCCCGACCCTGTTACTCAATAGCCGCAATATTTGAGGGTATTGAAAAGCGGCATCTACGCCCACCCGACTGCGGGCCGCGAGTTCGCTAGCTATCGGGGCCGGCTGCAAACGACGACGATCACGTACGAGTCGCTTCGGCTACACAGCCAAACGCGCAAGGATTTCCTCTTTGGTTGAAGACCGCGACATTGAGGCGGCGTCCGAGTCTCACGGGACGCCATCGCCGGACCTGATCCGTGCCATCTCCGACGCGCTTGGCGGCAACGAACCGGCGCGCGCCGCCGAACTCGTGCGCGATCTCAAGGCCCCCGATCTTGCCGATATCGTCGAACTCCTCGAGCCTGAAGAGCGCATCCAGCTGATCCAGGCGATCGGCCCGGCATTCGATTACGAAGTTCTGTCTGAGCTCGACGAAGGTGTCCGCGACCAGGTCTCTGAGGCCCTGCCGAACGAGATTCTCGCCAAGGCGGTGACGCAGCTCGATACGGACGACGCGGCCTACGTCATCGAAAGCCTGGAAGAGAGCGACCAGAAGGAAATCCTCGCCCACCTGCCGACGGGCGAACGCCAGGCCATCGAGCGCAACCTCGAGTACCCGGAAGACACCGCCGGCCGGCTGATGCAGTCGGATTTCGTCGCGGTGCCGCCGTTCTGGACGGTCGGTCACGTCGTCGACCACATGCGCGAGAGCGACGACCTGCCGGATCATTTCTCCGAGATATTCGTCGTCGACCCGACGTTTCGCGTGCTCGGCGCCGTGGATCTCTCGCGCATACTCCGAAGCAAGCGAGACATCGCCGTTGCGACGATCATGAACCCCGACCGCCACGTCGTTCTGGCGACGGAAGGCCAGGAGGAATTGGCCCGCCAGTTCCAGCGCTACGATTTGATGTCGGCGCCTGTCGTCGATGCCAGTAACCGGCTCGTCGGCGTTGTGACCGTCGACGACGTCGTCGAGGTCATCCAGGAGGAAGCCGACGAAGACATGAGGGCGCTCGCAGGCGTCGGTGATGAAAGCCTCTCCGACACTGTCGTCGAGGTCGCCAGGCCGCGGTTCTGGTGGCTGTTCGTCAATCTCTTCACGGCTCTTCTTGCGTCCGCAGTGATCGGGCTGTTCGGTGCCACAATCGAGAAGATGGTCGCGTTGGCCGTCCTGATGCCGATTGTCGCTTCGATGGGCGGCAACGCCGGTACTCAGACGATGACGGTCGCGGTGCGGGCGCTCGCAACACGCGAACTCACCGCCGCCAACGTCGCCCGCGTCGTCTTTCGCGAAACAGCCGTCGGACTTTTGAATGGCGTCGCGTTCGCCATTCTGATGGGCCTCATCGCATACTTCTGGTTTGGCTCGGACCGGTTGGGGATCGTGATCGGGACAGCCATGGTCATCAATCTTGTTGCCGCGGCGCTCGCCGGAATTTTCATTCCTCTGGCGCTCAACCGGATGAAATTCGATCCGGCGGTATCCTCGACGGTGTTCGTGACGACGGTGACGGACGTCGTCGGGTTCTTTTCTTTCCTCGGCCTCGCAGCCCTATGGTTGAAATAGACAGAGGCGGTGCGCCGCGAATTGGTGAGTGTTCTTGATGAAAATCAGCGTGAGGCCGGTAGAAGCAACCGACGAGGGTCCTTGGCTCGCGCTTTTTCGCGACTACATCACGTTTTACGAAGCGACCGTGCCCGAAGACGTCATCGCGCTCACATGGCAGCGGCTCCTCTCGCGCGCTGACAATATGATGGCGTTGGTGGCGGCCGATGAGGCGGGACGAGCGCTGGGTATTGCGGCGCTCGTGTTTCACCGTTCGACCTGGTCGCCGGCTTGGTATTGCTATCTCGAAGACCTTTTCGTCGCGCCTGCGGCTCGCGGCAGGGGCATCGGCC
Source organism: Hyphomicrobium sp. (assembly GCF_035572195.1). Taxonomy (GTDB): domain Bacteria; phylum Pseudomonadota; class Alphaproteobacteria; order Rhizobiales; family Hyphomicrobiaceae; genus Hyphomicrobium_B. The sequence goes on from NZ_DATNBA010000123.1 coordinate 7,382, forward strand.
GGGCACTCATCGAAGCGACCTACGCTGAGGCCGACCGGCGCGGCGCAAGCCGCACCTATTGGGCAACGCAAGAGAAGAATGAGACGGCGCGGACGCTTTATGACCGCCTCGGGCAACTGACGGACTTCGTTCAATACCGCCGCTAGCGCCAAGTGAGTCTAAGCGACGAGGCCGCCGATGTGGTCGAACAGTTCCACGGCTTGCGGATAGGCATTGAGGATCTGCGTCATGTCCCCGGTCAATTCTTTGACGCGAGCCTTTTGAGACGCCGTCGGGGTACCGGCACGCATCAGCATCTCGAGTTCCGACAAGCGCTGCTCCAGATGCTGGGTGCCGGGCTGGCGTGCATAGAACCGATGCATCTCGACGATGGCCGGTAGGACGCCGGTGTAATCGACGAAGGTTTCGGACTTGGCGCCGTTGCCGTTTCCTGTGCCGTTTGAAGGCTGGGCAATATTTGTCGGCCGGCGAGCTGGCTTTGCCGGCCTTGGACCCGTGACAGGAACAATGTCGCGTTCGGCGGATTTTCCCGCACCGTTGCCGACGTTCGCGGCCTGACCCGAACCGCTGGGTCGATGCGACTGCAAGCTTGCCTCGCCACCGGCAGCCAGATTTTCGATTTGCATCTTCTCGAAATTGACGTGGAACGTCATCTGTTCGTCGCCGCGGTTGATTTTGTCGGTGAGGATGCTGCGTACCTCGTCGAGAAAAGTGCGGTCCGGAGCCGTGAAGCGCGACAGCACGCCGTCGTTCGATGAGATGAGCAGGTAGTGCGTCTTGTCATCCGGCCGCAGGGCCAGACCGGCAAAGACGAGCATGATGATGCCGAGCACGAAGGTGAAGCCGGTCGGCGACAGCGGTCCCCACGAGAAATCGGGACGCATCGAGCCCCAAGCCATGACGGCGAACAGCAGCGCCAGAAGCCAGAACAGAACTTTGGGCTTCGGTGTCACGTGCGTGCCGACGCTTACCGACGAAATGTTGGCGATCGCGATCGTGCGCGCCGGCGTCGTCAGCACGCGGCGTTCGATTCGCAGTGCGCCGAACGTTCTAGTCGCTGCCGCGTTTTCGGTTGTGCGTACGGCAAAAGCCATAATAAAGCCCGCTGACGGGACAGATATTAGTCCCGCCCGGACCATAATCGAAGCGGGCCGCAAACAGAAGGCCGAAGCAACTGGCGGTGCGACGGCATTAGCTTGCCGGTGTGTCGAGTTTGCGCGTCAAATTTTCGAATTCCTTACGCAACTCGTCATTCTTGAAGATCTGCTCGAAACTCGGCGCTTCAAGCCTCTGGATGGCCTCGAAGGATGTCGAACTGTCCCGCATCAGGTTGCGAAGCTGCACACTCGCTTCAACCGTCTCGTAGGTGTTGTCGGCGATCTTCAAGTCATGGACGGCCTTGAGGCGCGCCTTCGCGATCTGCCCGCGCTGTTGCTGCAGGTAGCGCCGGTAAGCCTGCGCCGCGTCATCGGCAAGCTTCTGGCTGTCGCGATTTGATTCGAGAGCGCGGCTCTGATCGGGCCTGTTGTCGGCCTTCATGAGGTCCGCCGTACGTCCGCGTGCGGCTGCGATGTCCGCGATGATGGCCTCGAGCTTCGGCAGATACTGCGTGTCGATCTTTGCCATCGTCGCGTCCTGCGCCTGCACAAGCATGGCAAACAGCGCCGCATGCATCGCGAAATACCGCCGCGACGCTTCCATGTTGTCGCCGGTCGTGTTGATGAGCTTGGCGAGCTGGCCGTCGATCATCTTCGCGGCATCGAAGACCGCAACGAGCCGTACGAGATCGCCCGAGAGCACGCTGTCCAGAAGCAGGTCGAGCTGACCGGGCGCCAGTTCGACGCCGGAAGCCTTCAGCGCCGTCGCGATTTCTGCCTTCTCAGCTTTGATCTTGGCGCGATTGGCTTCGATCTTTTTGTTGTTCTCGGCGATCGCAGCGTCGATAGAGGCAATCGTGTCCGTCAGGATACCGGGAAGGGTTGCGTCCTTCGGCGCTACGAGCTGCTTTTCCTTGAGCTTGACGTTTAGGTCTTCGATCTCGCGGATGTTGCGGCGAAGCAGCTCGACCCTCTTTTGAACTTCGACGATAGGCGCGTTCGCAACGATCCCGAGCGCAGCATCCAAAAGATCGCGCACCTTGGCATTGCGATCTTCGCGCGTCTCTTTCCAGAAGGGCGGAATGATGTAGTCGTCGCGGCTCGGCAGTTTGCTGGCGCCCGCGCGCGTGTCGGCGGCATCCCTCAGGATCGCGTCGATGGCGACCATCAACGCCTTGGCCTGTTCGTATTGCGGATCGCCGTCACGCGGGTCGGCAACAGCCGCTTTGGCGGCCTCTTGTTTTGCCGCATCGGCAGGAATGGCGGCGCTGCCTCCGGTGGTTTTCAACCAATCGCCGATAGCGTCGCGCTTGGCGGCCTGTCCGGCGGCACCATTCGAGACGCTCAAAAATGCGATAACTGCAAAACACAGGGCCGTCGCGGGCCGCAGCTCCACCGACATGGACGCCTCCGTCGCCGATAAAGACACTGGAAATTCGGGCGAATCGATGGTGTGCACCGCCTCGGCGCCGATGCAACCTTTCAAGAAAGACCAAAGCCGCATAGCTACCGGCCGGCCGCCGCACGGATAAGCCGGCGAAAATCCTCGTCGATGCTGCGGGCATCGTCGAGCAGCAGCATCCTGCTGAACGGTGCTGCGGTTTTGCCGATGGCCTCTGCGGCCTTTGCGCGTCCTGCGCCTGCCGGCCCGAAGTCGGCAAAGAGGCGCAGCACCTTCGGAGATGGCAAAAGCGCTGCGAAAGGCAAGGGCGCCGACATCGTAATGAATGCGTTCGCTGCAGCGTGCTCGACATCCGGAACGACGCTCGCCACTTCGCGCAAAATGTGTTCGGCGAGCGGCCTCAGCCCTTTGGCGCCTGCGAGAAGGCGCTGAATGTCCTTATCGGGCGACATGCGCGTCGCGGGCGCAATGACGTCAACGACGGTAGCGGCTTGACGCTGCGGTGGTTCGTCATTGGTTGTCCGTGCCGGAGGTGCCGGACGGCTCGACGATTGGATGTGGTCGAGCGCATCGGCATAGATCAACCGGCCGCCGTTGTGGTGGATGCGCTCGAGCCAGGAGGCTCTGGCAAACTGGAACCCCTGATGGCGGAGCCAATCGATGATCGCGTTGCGCTCGCTAAATCCGCTTTCGGAAATGGCTGCCATCCAGCCGTCGAGGTCTCGGCCCGTGTCCTCGTTGAGGCTAGCGATGAAGTCTCGTTCCTTTTCGGCGTAGTCGGTGCTCATGGCAAACCAGCGTCAAATCCACCGCCGCGTGCGGACTTTATAATCGAGGTAAGCGTCTCCGAACTGGGCTTCGAGGTGACGCTCCTCGGGAATGATCTGAAGGACCGTAATCAGCACACCAAAGCCGAGGCCCGCCGCAACGAACCAGATCGATTTTGTGATTTCGGCTCCGGCGAACAGCAGCAGTACTTCGCCGAGGTAGATCGGATTCCTGAACCTCCTATAGGGGCCGCTCGTGACAAGCGTGGTAGCCACCTTGTCGGGAAGCACGGTCGTTCGATGGTCGATGAGCGCCTTGAACCCCAGCACGATGAGCACAAGCCCAACTACGCCGAACCCAAGTCCGATCCCATGCGCTGGCGCATCGTCGAGGCCCGGCCATGGCAGCGGCAACAACCGGCTCATTGCCAATGCGGCAGCGATGGCTGCAACGAATAGGACCGGCGGCCACGGGAAAGTGTTCGCGCGGCCCGGCGAAACGTGAGTCGTTGTTTTCGTCATGGGGTGCAGTCTACAGCCAAACGCCGGTAGCGTCAGCCGGGCAGGGCGCCGGGTCGCGAGACTCACACGAGAGAGCCTCTCCTTTGCTGCATTTCGCCGGTTGCGGCCGTCTCGGCGCTATTGTTTCGGCTTTTTTGGAGCCGGCACCGTCGCGGCAGGCATGTCGCGCGGATCCCGTTTCTGCAATTCCTGATCGAGATTGTAACTTTTGCAGCCTTTTGCAGCGAGTTGCTGATTGTAGGCCGCGAGTATCTTCAGATCTTGCGAATGCGTTCCGTCCGGATCGACGCCCTTGGCAGACGTTCCGACCGTCTTCGAAAACGCCGACTGGAGACCGCGGGCTAGCTGCGAGGAACCCCCGTGCTCGCCGTAATCGCGGATTTGCATGATGCGCACTTGAATGCGTCCGCTGAGCTGTTTGCAGCTGAGCTTCTGCTCGGTGGCCGAAAGTTGATAGGCGTCCGACTGCGCCACCGCCGGAATGATCAATGACGTGCCGCTCATCGGCGCGGCCACGCAAGCCGAGATCGAAAGGGCGGCTAAGACAGCGGTTCTACGTGAGGTCATCGATCGCGTTCCCGTTTCACGTCAGGATAGGCGCCGGTCCAATCACGACTACGAGGCATAGTGAAGGCAATTTAGAGGTGAATGATCTGACATACCCTCACGTCATGGCCGCCCTCGCGCCGGGCCCGAAATTCAGCCCGCCAATCCGCTGACCTGATGCAGGTCGCGCAAAACTTTCGGCAACGTTTCCGGCAAATCCTCGGCGATCAGTCCGATGCCGAACTGATCGGCACAATCGCCGTGCAGCCAAACCGCCGCGCACGCCGCTTCGAATGCGGGCATGCGTTGCGCCAAAAGCCCCGTGACGAAGCCCGAAAGCACGTCGCCCGAGCCGGCTGTCGCCAACCACGGCGGCGCGTTGGAATTGATTGCTGCGCGTCCGTCGGGAGCTGCGATTACAGTGTCGGTGCCTTTGAGAACAATGATCGCACCGGATCGCTCGGCCGCAGCGCGCGCACGCTCGAGTTTCGAGCCCGGGAGCTCACCGAAGAGCCGCTTGAACTCGCCCTCGTGCGGTGTCATCACGACGGACGCTTGCCGGGCTTTAATCGCGGCGAATAGGGACTCTGGTCCCACTGCAGCATCGCCGTTGCGTACCAAAAAGCCCATGCCGGCTTCGGCACGCGGGCCGCCGCGATCGTTATCCGAAAAGGAAGTCAGCGCGTCGGCATCGAGTACGACGGCCGCCGAAGACTTCAGGATCGCGAGAACCTCGTCTGCTGTCTCCGGGCCGACGGAAGAGCCGGGTCCGATGAGCACGGCGTTGCGGCGAATATCGCCGAGAAAATCCGCAAGAGCCTGGCGCCCCGCTACAGTGCGCACCATGATCGATGTTACATGCGTCGCATTGATCGCCGTCGCGGTCGCATTGCCGACGATCGTCACGAGGCCTGCGCCGATGCGCAACGCGCCCCGCGCACCAAGCCTCGCAGCACCCGTCTGATGCGCCGGGCCGGAGACGACGACGGCGTGGCCTCGATCGTATTTGTGACCGCCATTCTTCGGCCAGGGATAATGCGGGAGCCACAGCTCCGGCGCGTTCTCATGCAGATTTGAATTCATGCCGTCGAGCACGCGCTCCGGGATGCCGATTTGCGCCACGATGACCTCGCCGCACAGCGCCCGGCCCGGCATCAGCAGGTGACCCGGCTTTTTGCGAAAGAACGTGATCGTCTTGGTTGCCTGAATGCACACACCTGGCGGCGTCCCTGTCGTTCCGTCGAGCCCACTTGGCACGTCGACCGACAAAACCGGCAGGCCGCTGTCGTTGACGGCGGTAATCAGCTCGGCGACCTCGCCTTGGGGCGGTCGCGAAAGCCCCGCTCCGAAAATCGCGTCGATCACCAGGTTCATGCTTTGAAGAGGGTCGGCCGTCGCAGGACGAACGGGAATTGGCCAGCGCCGCGCCATCTCGGCGGCGTCGCCTTTGAGTGCCACGCGATCGCCGAGAAGAAAGAGACGCACATCGAAGCCGCGTTGCCTCAAGTGCCGCGCCGCGACGAAGCCGTCGCCGCCGTTGTTGCCGGGACCGCAGAGGACCACGATGCGGGCACTGGCCCGGGTCATGGCGACAGCTGCATCCGCCACCGCCTGGCCGGCCTTCTCCATCAACTCGAGGCTCGCGACGCCAGCCGCGACCGCCGAGCGGTCGGCTTCAAACATTTCCGAAGTCGTCAGCAGTTCGTTCATGTCGCAGTCCCGATGAATAGAGGTGCGCGGTCGACGCCATGAGCCGCGCGAAGGCATTGCGCCCGCCGCTGCGACCCGATTGACCAGACATGGCGCCTGAAATTTCTACACTCCGCATAGTTTTTAGGCTTATTAGGCGTGCGGAGCCTGTTTCCGGAAGCCCCACATCGCCCTAAGCCACTGACGTTCATAGTATTTCCTAAGAACGCCTGCTGTGGCACGGCCTCTGCTAGCCTATGGGCCATTGGGCGGGCGTGGGAGCCAATCAACACGCCGTCCAAGATCCAAGGGGCGAAGATGAAAAAGATTGAAGCGATTATAAAGCCCTTCAAGCTCGATGAAGTGAAGGAAGCGCTACAGGAAATCGGCTTGCAAGGCATCACAGTGATCGAAGCCAAAGGTTTCGGTCGCCAGAAGGGCCATACCGAGCTTTACCGTGGTGCAGAGTACGTCGTTGATTTCCTGCCCAAGGTAAAAATCGAGGTCGTCTTGAGCGACGACATGCTGGACAAGGCGATCGAGGCCATCCAAAAGGCCGCGAAGACCGGCCGTATCGGAGACGGGAAAATCTTTATCTCGAGTATCGAGGACGCTATCCGCATCCGCACCGGCGAATCCGGGCGTGACGCAATCTAAAAACGGAGCATGCAGCAGCCGGACTCGTCATGAGCCTCGAGGTCATGAGTCCGGCCCGGTGGCTCGCGTGAATTGTAACAGAATGTCTGGACAGGGGAGTGTCTATGAAGAACGCCAGTGACGTCCTGAAATTCATCAAGGACAAGGAAGCCAAGTTCGTGGATTTCAGGTTCACGGACACGAAGGGCAAGATGCAGCACGTCACCGCCGACGTCAGTTGCGTTGATGACGGTGTGTTTTCGGACGGATACGCGTTCGACGGTTCATCGATTGCCGGTTGGAAGTCGATTGAAGCGTCCGACATGACGCTGTTGCCCGATCCGACATCGGCGCACGTCGACCCGTTCTTCGCGCAGACGACAGTCGCGATTTTCTGCGACGTGCTCGAACCTTCGACGGGCCAGCCTTACGAACGCGACCCGCGTTCGATCGCCAAGAAGGCCGAAGCCTACATGATGTCCCTCGGGCTCGGCGACAGCGTCGTCTTCGGTCCGGAAGCGGAGTTCTTCATCTTCGACGACGTCAAATTTTCGACCGACATGTATTCGGTCGGCTACAAGGTCAATAGCAGTGAGCTGCCGTCGAACTCCGGCGTCGATGTCGAGATGGGCAACCTCGCACACCGTCCACGCGTCAAGGGCGGCTACTTCCCGGTACCGCCGATCGATAGCGCCCAGGACATCCGTTCCGAAATGCTGTCGGTTCTGAGCGAGATGGGTGTCGTCGTTGAAAAGCACCACCACGAAGTCGCCGCCGCGCAGCACGAGCTCGGTGTCAAGTTCGGCCCGATGATCAAGATGGCCGACCATATGCAGATCTACAAATACGTTGTGCACAACGTCGCGCAGGCCTACGGCAAAACCGCAACATTCATGCCGAAGCCGATCTTTGGCGACAACGGTTCGGGCATGCACGTCCACCAGTCGATCTGGAAGGGCGGTCAGCCGATGTTTGCCGGCGACAAGTATGCCGACCTTTCGCAGATGTGCCTCTACTACATCGGCGGTATCCTGAAGCACGCCAAGGCCATCAACGCTTTTACGAACCCACTGACGAATTCCTACAAGCGGCTTGTGCCCGGCTATGAAGCCCCCGTGTTGCTTGCTTATTCGGCCCGCAACCGGTCGGCGTCGTGCCGTATCCCGCACGTCACGAATCCCAAGGCAAAGCGCGTCGAAGTCCGCTTCCCCGATCCGGGCGCCAATCCGTACTTTGCATTCGCCGCGATGCTGATGGCCGGCTTGGATGGCATCCAGAACAAGATCGACCCCGGTCCGGCAATGGACAAGAACCTCTACGATCTGCCGCCGGCCGAACTCGCGAAGATCCCGACGGTTGCCGCTTCGCTCCGCGAAGCGCTCGACAGTCTGGATAAGGACCGCGACTTCATGAAAGCGGGTGGCGTCATGAACGACGACATGATCGATGCCTACATCGCCCTGCGCATGGAAGAGAACATGCGCTACGAGATGACGCCGCATCCCGTCGAGTACGACATGTACTATTCCGTCTGAGACGGATTACCATTGAGGGAACTTAAGGGGCGGTCGCATGACCGCCCTTTTTTCGAGCGCGGACGAGCCCTTTTAGTAAAACAGCAGCACCAGGGCGCAGAGCGCAATCAGCGCGTAATAAAAGAATTGCCGTTCGCGCACGAGGAACCACGTTACCGCCCGGCGCGGAATGTCGGCCCAATTGAAGCGGCCAAGGCTCCCGAGCGACAACCCTAGGACCAACCCGAGCAGCAGCGAGTTGAACTGCAAGCCGTCCACGGCTGACTGCAGCCCCTCTGGGGCATGCCCGGAGAACCATGGGAGTAGCGCCACGATTGCGGCGGCCGTCATCGCTCCAAAGGCCAAGACGGAACAGAACGATAAGATTGACCGCATGATCATGACGCTGGCCTTTGCCCGGATGCCTGCGCTCAGCGCTCGGCTTTGCCGAGGAGGCTAACGCACTCCCGCAAACAATCTGTTAACCACAATGCAAGTGATGGAAGACGGTCAGACTTGGGCGCGTCGCCGGCCGTTGCGTTCGAGCACCAACAGGACAAACCCCGATACCGCCATCAGCGTCACGACGGTCGCGACGAAGCCGGTGACCGGCGACGTTGTCATCGCGATCCCGGCAACAAAAGGGCCCACGATCGCACCTGCTTGATACATCACCAGGAATGCCGCATTGGCGGCCGCGAGGTCGTTCGCTCCGACGTGCTCGCCGATGATCGCCAAGCCGACGGTATAGAAGCCGAGAATGACCCCGCCGATCAGAAACGCCACGACGATCGCCGCCAGCGGCGTCGTCAACGCCATCGGCAGGGCGAGGGCCAGGACAATGAAGACGATGGCGAGCGCGATCGTCACGGTAAATCGCGAAACCTTGTCGGAAAGCCAGCCGATCGGAAACTGCAATGCTACGCCGCCGGCCGTCATCGTGCTCAACAGCCATAGAGCTGAATCCGGAGACAGGCCTGCCGCGAGCGCCACGTTCGGAATGAGCGAGAGATTGCTGATCTCGGCAAATCCACCGATGAAAGCACCGGCCATCGCTACCGGCGCTAATCCCATCGCGGATGCGAACGAGCGCGATCCATCGTGGCAAAACTCCGGCGCCAACCGTCGCGCGAGAAGGATCGGCACGCCCGCGATAGCCGTTCCTGCCGCCCCCACTAGAAACGGCCAGAACCCGCTAAGCCCCAGCGTTTGCAGAATGATGGGGCCGGCCGAAAAGCCGCTAAAAAATGCAATCGCATAGATCGCGATGACGCGGCCGCGCGTTTCTTCGCGCGCCACTGTGTTGATCCACGTCTCTCCGGCTAACCACGGCAACGCGAAGCCGGCGCTCATCAAGAGCCGAATCCCGATCCAGGCCCAGGGTAATGGGAACGCATAGAGAGCGAGGAAGCCGACCGCGCCCGCCAAGCATCCGCCGGCAATCGCCGCTACCGCGCCCAGTCGCGCAACGAGGCGCGGCAGAATGGGGAGCGCAATGAGTACCGCAATCGCCGGTATGGCACCGGCGAGGCCGATCATCCAGTTGGGCTGCTGCCAGGCTTCGAACGTCAGAGCCGTCAGCGGAAAGCCGATGCCGAACGACAGTCCGACGCCGAACGATGCGGCGATGACAGCGGCGAGACTGAGACCGCGTTGGCGCGACGTGAAGACCAGTTCAAGACTATCGGAACCGCGTTCGCTCATGGTGAGGTCCGTCGCGCATCAACGAGCGCTGCCGGAAGTGCCTCGGCGAAGACATCGAGATCGTCGTTGCGTCCGCACGACACGCGGATAAAGGGGTCGAGCCCGGGCGCAACGGGCTTGCGGACGAACACGTCCCGCATCAGAAGCGCTTGCAGGACGCGCGCCGCGAACGTGCCGTCTGCGCCGCAATGGATCGCGACAAAATTCGCGGCCGAGGCAAGCGGCGACAGGCCGTTCTCGACGGCAATCGTCGCAATCCGTTGTCGTGCGGCGGCAATCTCGGCGACGGCGTGTCCCAAATACTCCTGATCGAGAAGCGCGGCGAGGGCGCCAAGCTGACCGACGCGGTTGATGCCGTAATGATTGCGGACCTTGTCAAACGCTTCGATCACGCTTCGCTCGCCGATCGCGTAGCCGATGCGTGCGCCGGCGAGCCCGTAGGCCTTCGAAAATGTGCGATAGCGAATGACCTGCGGATTTGAGACGTCGATCGGCGGCGCCGTCGGGACAGGCGCCGTGTCGCAATAGGCTTCATCGAGAACCAGCATCGTGCCCGGAGGAAGCGCGCCGATGAAGCCCTTGATCTCGTCCGCAGACCACCACGTCCCCATTGGGCTATTTGGGTTGGAAACATAGATGAGGCGCGAGCCCGTGGTCTTTGCCGTCTCGATCAGGCGCGGAACATCCTCGCGCACCGCATCCATCGGTATCGGATGCAGTTTTCCGCCGTGCGCCAGCACGTGGAAATTAAATGTCGGATAGGCCCCGTCGGTGGTGACGACACCATCTCCCGGCGTCAGGAATAGCGTGCACGTCAATCCCAAGAGTCCGTCGATCCCTTCGCCGACCACGACGCATTCGATCGGAACGCCGTGGTACGCGGCGATTGCGGTACGAAGCTCATAGTTCTCGGGGTCGGAGTATTTCCAATTCGCGGAGACGGCGTCGCGCATCGCAGACAGGGCTTGGGGCGAGGGACCGAATACGCTCTCATTGGCGCCTAACCGCGCCCGAAACGGTCGTCCTCGCGCTCGTTCCATGGCTTCGGGCCCGATGAAAGGCACGAGCTTGGGCAGCGCGGCGATCGTTGGAGTGAAGGGAGCGCGGGACATCGGTAGCTCAATGCTGGCTGGGGTCTTAGAGGAGGCCGAGATTGGCGAGAGTCTTGCGCATCGCGGCCGGCATCAAAGCCACCTGATCTTTCTTACCAGATTTCAAATCTGGCGGCGCGTCTGCCGCATCGAGATAGCGCCATCCCTGAAACGCCCGGCGTGGCATAGGCCGGACCGGGATCAGAGGCGGCGCCAGCAGGAGCAGGCAGCAAGGCGTGCCGTCCTCCTTGGTGCCGTCCTCGAAGCCGACCAGACTTTGGCGAACGAGGATGGTGCCACGGATGACCCAGTAGAGCGACCCGCCATCGAGCAGTTCGGCTTGCTTTTTCGGAGACTGATGCGTCGGATGGTAGACGCACGCCTTGCCGTCGCGATGCTTGCGCTGACGATGTTGCGATTGCCACTCGCTGAGGTCCTCGATCGAGGCGGCGCCGACACACAATTTGACGAGATGCAGGCTCATTGGATCGTTGTGCCCCAGCAGCGCTGCAACGGCAACTCGGCTTTCCACAGCCACGGCGGCGCATGGCCGGTGCGTGCTATTTGCTATCCGTCTTTGCGGTGCAGTTTCCTTCATATTGTGCGAACATGGGCTGTCCGAAGAGCCCGAAATGGCGCGAATGCACGGCCGGATACTTGCCGGTCGCGGCATCTCGATCATAAACGGTCGTGAGGTTCAAAAAGCCCTCGTTGGCGACTTCGATAAACGTGTTGGCGTTGAGCGCCCGGACGACCTTAAGCGTGTTGCTCGTCTGACCGCCCAGAATGAGCGACGCCGACTGTTTGTCGAGGTCGATGTTGCTGATTTCGAAAGCGAGGTCAGCCGGCGGCGCCGATTTGAACTTTCCGCCTTCGTATGACCAGGAATGACCTTGGTTGAAATCGCAGGCGAAGTGCGTAGGCCATTCGCCGGCCCGTACAGGCGCGGCAACAACGATGACGGCGAGTGCTAAAAGACCAATCTGCAACTTCGACATGAGAATCCCGTCGGCGGCGTCGGACCTGGGTGGCGGCCCGTAGCCTAGGTTCGTATTGAATTCATAGGCCGCGATCAAGGCGAGAGGGCACGTCGGCCATCGTCAATGGCTCGCCGTAGGGCAAAAGTTGCGGGATGGGCCGGATTTCGCGATTGCTCGCCGCCGGGTCACAATGGCACCTTATGAAGCGGAGACGGAGAATCGATGGCCTGCCGCGTGCAAAGAGGTCCGCAGCGTAGATGAAAATGCCGGCAATTCGCATTGCACAGGTTTTGCTGGTCTGGCTCGTCGTGGCCGGACAGGCGCGCGCCGCCGAGAATGAGAGTCCTCGGCCACCCGGGGCCATAGAAGGCGCTGCCGAGCTCGTTAACGGCGACGTCGGGAAAGCCATTGCAACGTACACCGACGCGCTGAAAGACACCGGTCTCGCCAACGACCGGCGCGCGACGATCTTAAATGATCGCGCCGTGGCCAACACGCGCCTCGGCCAGACGAAACTTGCGCTCGAGGACTACAACCGCGCCGTCGAACTCTTTCCGGAATATCCGGTTGCCTACAACAACCGCGGCAACCTTCTTCTGTCCATCGGACAGCTCGGCGAGGCGATGAAGGATTTCGACCGGGCGGTGCTTCTGGCTCCGGGCTATGCAGCGGCTTACTCAAACCGCGGCAATGCCAAGCTGAAGCTCGGCAAGCCTGCCGAAGCCGTCGCCGACTTTACCAAGGCGATCGAGCTGATGCCTGCGAGCGCTGCTCCGCTTTCCGGACGCGGTCTGGCGCATCTTGCAACCGGCAAACCGCATGCCGCGATACGCGATTTCTCGCGTGCCGTCAGCGCCGATGCCCGCTTCGCATCCGCCTATCGCAATCGGGCCGAGGCGCGCCTTGCCGTGGGCCAACGCGATGAAGCCATCGAGGATCTTTCCCGCGCCATCGCATTCGACGTCAATAACGCAGAACTCTACATCGATCGCGGCTACGCCTATCTGCTGGCCGGCAACACGGCCTCGGCCATGAAGGATTTTTCGCGCGCTATCGAGCTCGACGGCAAATCGAGTACCGCCTATCAGGGGCGCGGCCTCGCGAACGGCATCGCCGAAGCCACCGACGACGCGTTCGCCGACCTCAATCGCGCCATCGAACTTGATCCGCGCTCGCCCGTCGCGTTTGCATTCCGCGCCTTCGTCTACAAGCAAAACGGCAAACCCGACATCGGAAGCAAGGACGTCGAAACCGCCATCAAGCTCGACCCCAATTCTCCGGAAGCGCTTTGGGCCCGGGGTGAAATCGCAGAAGCGAAGGGGCAGGCCGACACGGCGATCGCGAGTTTCAGGCGCGTGCTGCAATTGAAGCCCGGCTGGCAGTTCGCCACCGATGCGCTGACGCGGCTCGGTGCGCCGCCCGACGACGTAGACGACAAGCCCCAACCCTCACTCGACATCGACAAGTGGCACGTTGTCCAGCACGGCAAGGATTATTTCGCGACGAGCGACAACTATCCGCAGATCCGCATACCGCTTGAAATGTCGGGCGAGGGACTGCCGAAGCTTCTGGCTTGGGAAATCCAGCCGCAGCCGCACTCGACCTACGGCCTTTTGCGTTTTTCCGGCGGGCGCGTTCCCGGCAAGAATGGCTTGGAAGAAACTGAACTCGCGGCCATCATCGATATCGAGGCCGGCAAGCTGATCGCGATTGAGCCGCAACGGCAGGGGGCGCGTGTCTCCACCTGGACTTGGGACGGCGACCAGCTGCAAGTCGCGAGCGTCGACGGCGTGACGGACCAATATCAGCTCCGGCCGCCGATCGTCGCCGTGGTCGGCCAGCGTGGCGTCGGATCGGATAAGCGCCCCTACGGTAACGCGAACCAGCCATGGGAAGCTTGGAATCCATTTGGGCCGCAGCCTTCGCGCGGCGAGCCGAAGTCGCAGCGGCGTCAGAAACCGAAGTCGATCTTTGATCTGCTGTTCGGCAATTGATGACGTAGCACCGTCGGCCGCATCTGCAACTTTGTTGGCCGGCGTGCGAGTCGAGAAGTCTTACCTATTGTCGATTGCCGATTTTGGCGAAGCGCTGATCGTGCCCGCAATTGAAATTCAATTCGGCACTCTGAATTTACATCGCGATGCCGACTAAAAATCGTTGCCTTGATTTAGGGCAGACACCTTTCGATCGCTTCGAGCATTTCCATGCGGCAAGTCACTGCGAGTTGCGTGTTAGTGCCAGCTTAGGAATATTACCTTTTCCATTAACGGTTCTGCATCTTTCGCCGTATTATGTTCGGACTTGATCCCCGTTCCGCGTATGGAGAGCCTGATGTTGCGTGCTCGAATCTTGGCGTTGGCCTGCCTCGCCATCATCCCGTCAATGCAAGCGATGGCTGAAGGCGATAAGACCAAGACCGAGGTGGCGGCGACCGCAGCCTCAGATTCTGGAGCAGTGACGACGGATACGGAATCCGGAACGACGACATATTTCGGTGGAAACGCGGCAGAACAGGCGAAATCGCAAGCCGTGGCCAAACCGCAGCCGCCTCCGAAGCCGACGCTGACCGCAGCAGTCGATCTTACCAATCAAAAGATGGTCGTCACGGTCAACGGTGAGGCTCGTTACAGCTGGCCAATTTCGTCGGGAGTTGCCCAATATCCGACGCCGACCGGCACCTTCCGTCCGCAGTGGACGGCAAAGATGTGGTACTCGCGCAAATACGATATGTCGCCGATGCCCCACTCCGTTTTCATCAACGGCGGCGTAGCTGTGCACGGAACGTATCACGTGCGATCCCTTGGCAGTGCCGCGTCGCACGGCTGCATTCGGCTCTCTACCAGTAATGCAAAGACGTTTTACAATCTCGTGCAGAAGCATGGGCTTAGCAGGACCAAGGTGAGTGTGTTCGGTCGGCCGCACTGGCGTGGACCGGCCATGGCCAACCGCGACAGGCGAGGCCAGCAGGAGTATGCCGATAACCAGAACAGCTGGTCCTGGGGAGATAGCTGGGGCGGAAATTCGGATTCGGCCTATGCACCGGCGTTCACGAAGAAATATCGCAAAGGCCAATATTATTATGACGCCAATGGCGTGCGCCGGAAGGTTCGCCGAAGCGGCTATTACGCCGACTCGCGGGGTCAGCTGCGCCGGGACTACAACCGTTACGGCTATGCGTATGGCGGACCCAGCCAGGATTGGTGATACGTCGCGCTGTTGACACGGTGGATTTAGGCGAGGCCCGGCAATAAGCCGGGCCTTCGTTTTTTCATCGTTAGAATGGGTTCCAGGTCGGAGTGTCCGTGAAACGAAGATAGCCGACGTTGGCTCCGAGCCGCATCCCGACTCCGGAGCGGATCGGCGCCATGATAACTGGTCCGCCCTTTAGCAAGGTCACCCCGACACCGCCGACGAAATACGCCGAGCCGTCGATGCCGGTGAAATTGCGGTACAGCGCATCAGGCGTCTGCATCCGATAGATCAGGAAAAGCGTCCGAGAGCCCGAAGCTCCGAAATCGGTGCCGAGCGAAGGGCCATGCCAATAAACCTGCCGCGTTCCGGGAAGCGAGCGCATGTAGAGAGTGCCCTTGCCGAAGCGAAGGCCGGCGAGAAAAGCGCCACCGCCTTCGGTCCCGAGAACATAAGCCGTCGGCCTGCCGGACTGCTTGAACGCATGCTCGATGACGCTCGCCAGGTTCGTCGAGATCGTTCCGAAAAAGCCGCGCGTCACTTCGCGAATTTCATCAATCGTGTAGCCCTCTTGCTCCGGGGGCGGGAGAACCGCGCTCACGTCCGGTTCTCTCATTGCGACGTCGGGTGACCGGTGGGCATCATTCGGCTTCGTGCTCGCGGCCCAATCCTGCGGCGCCGGTTTCGCCGGAGCAGGTACGGGTGGCGACGGTCTTGGGACGGCAGGCGGCGTCCGCGCGGTTGTCTCGAGATTTTTCTTCGTCTCGGCGGTTTTGACGTCGGGCTTTGCTGGGATCGCACCTTTTTCGGCCTGGGCGATTTTTTCATCGAGCCGCTGCAGCATGTAATCCGACTTCGCCTTGATCACCGTGTTGAGTTCGGCGGCGGCCGATTTCAACTGCGCGAGCTTGGCGCAATCGGGTTCGGTGCCCTCAGGGACACGGCCGAGCGAGTCGACGGTCAGAAGCAGGGCGCTGCTCTTCTCGTCGAAGGCGGCAAGCTTCGGATTCTGGATCGCGTCGAGTGCAGTGTCCTCGTAGTCGTCGCCGAGCTTTTTCACCGCCCTGTAGCGGCGCATGCGTTCTTGCAACTTCGGCTGCGCCTCGAGCGTCATCGCACGCAGGCTCGCACCCGACTGATCGACGGCGGTGGCGAAATCCTTAGCCGTGCAGGTCGCGGCATGAAGTACCGGCGCGCCTGGAACCAGCGATATCAGGAACGCGGCAAGCGCAATGAATAATCGCATTGGATAGGGGCTCCGAACGGCTCGCCCTGGAGGCCAGCCAAAGCATATTACCTGCAAATGGCGGTTCGGTGGGGCGTCCTGCTTTTGCCTATTGCCGTGGCAGAGATTTGGCCGCGAGGCGAGCCATAAATCGCGGCGTATCAACGACCACGCGCGTGTGCGTGCCGGATCCAATGCTTTCGACGCCGTCATGAGCCGTGACTTTGAACGTCAGTTTTCTGCCGTCGACCGCTTCGAGCGTTGCTGTCGCGGTGACGGTGAAACCAAGGGGAGTTGGCGCCGAGTGCACGACATCGAGGTGCATGCCTAGACTTTGATGATCGTCGGGAAGATATGCTTCGATGCAGTCGACCGCTGCCGCTTCCATCAGGGCGATCATCATCGGACTGGCAAACACCGGAACGTCGCCGCTGCCGACCTGCGTCGCCAGGCGCTCATGTGTGACGAGCGACGTCGCTGAACCCGTTAGCCCTACGATGAGTTTCGACAGATCCGCCACGACACACTCCTCATCACCACCCGGCCATAATGCGCAATGCAAGACGGATCAATGGGCGATGACGATTTCCAGGCTAGCGCTTAGGCGCCTCCAACAGGTCCGGCAGCGCGGTTCCGGAAGGCCCTATCTCGGCGATGGCCGCTGCGCAGCTTTCATCGACTATGATCCTGCATTGGTTCGGGTCATCCTGCTGTATGCAATGCTTCACCTTGATCCAGGCATTGTAGATCTTTGCGCTTTGCGTTTTGAACGCTTCAAGATCGGCGCCCGCATAGACCGAACTGAGTGCGGAGGCCCTTTCGGTCAATGTCATGCCGACGCAGGTTTCGACGGCGCCTAACGCCTGCCCATGCCGGCCACCGGCATCCTTCGGGGTTAATTTGCTGACGGCGGCTCGGGCCGCAGCCACGGCCTTATCGACCGGCTCGGCGACAGCACTTCCCCCGCTGAGGAAGATCGCCAGCAACACCGCTGACAGGGAACGATGGCCGCATCGCAAGGCTACTCCCCCCAATTGGTCCTCCCGGCTTCTTTCGGATTTGTTAAGCAAAAATCTTTCCGTTTAACCAGGACGCCCCCCTTCTATATCTTTATTCAAATAGGCAACCGGGAGTAGAACGAAAACGTTATGTCCACTAGCCATCCATGGCGCCACTCTCTTCACGGGTGGATCGCATCGCGCCTTTCGAGGAGAATTGAGATGATTAAACGCATTTTGGTCCCAGCGGCAACGCTCGGCGCTCTTGCAGCGATCGCTGTCCTGACCGCCAGTCCGAGCTTCGCGCTCTCGGCCAAAGAGTGCAGCGTCAAGTACAATGCCGCCAAGTCGGCCGGCACCTTGAACGGCTTGAACTGGAACGAATTTCGCAAGCAGGAGTGCGGTACCGGCGCTGCAGCGGCCGACGACAAGCCGGTCATAAAGCCGTCAACGGGAACAGCTGCGGCGACCACGAAGGCCCCTTCGGGCGCCGTTTTCCCGAAAGCCGTCGATTCGAAGTACTCCAAGGAAACCGCGGGCAAGGCGCGCATGCACACGTGCCTCGATCAGTACCGCGCCAATAAGGCTTCGAATGGCAATGGTGGATTGAAGTGGATTCAAAAGGGCGGCGGTTACTACAGCCTTTGCAACAAGGGTCTGAAGAGCTGACCGGCAGGTGAGCCAATATCCTCGAAGAATCACGACGGCGAGGCGCATGCCCCGCCGTTTTCGTTTCGCTGCCGGGTGGAAGCTGTCCGCCGGCAAAATTCGAAGATGTTAGCGCTTGATGTCCTGGTCGCGCTGCCAGGAAAGGAACATCGCCGTCACGAGAGCCGTCAAAAACATTGTGCCAAGGATCGCCGGCTTGCGAATGAATGACCACCAGACGTCGAGGCCGTCGATCCAGCCGCCGCGTCCGGTCAACACGTTGTTCAAGACGAGAATGACGAGGGCGACGCACGCCGTAATCGCCATCGCAATCCCCGCCTCGATTGCCCGTTTCGTCAGCCGCGGCACCGAGATTGAATTGCGGCCGATGGCCAGTTGAGTCCGGTCCGACATGATGCGCTCCGTCGTTGCTTCAGCGATGAGCGCGACAACAACAGGTCAGACGCGCGCTCCGGATTATTCTCCCTGTCTAACAGATTCGGCGTCCAGCGTGGCGCAGACGAGGCGGCGGCCGCGTCTGGCTTATCCATTTCCTGATGTTTTCGATCGGCCTAATCTCGACTTGCCTGCTTGCTCCGTGCCGCCCGTCGCGTTGCGAGCGCGAGCCAGCGCCTGCAGCTCGGCCGCTTGAGATTGCACGCAACCGCGATCTTCGGCGCCGCAAGAGCGCGCCCCTTCGCAGCCTTGATGGCCTCGGAGCTTGGATCAATACCGGCCAGCGATCCGGGTTCGGCAGCAATGTCGCGTTCCGCACGCGAGATGAGGCCCGCCGCAGTCATCCCTGACATGAAGGGATTGGCGTTGATCACGACCGGCCCGAGAAGTGTGGCGACCGGTGTCTCGGGCTTTGCCGCGAGCACGCGTGCCGCGCCGCGGGGACCGACCAGGAAAGCAAGACGCAGATTGGCGAACGTCGCCTTGGCGCCGTTGGCAACGAGATAGGCCGCGTTCGATTGCGAATAGGCCATGGCGACTTGGCGCGCGAAAACCGGCTCGGTTCTGAGATCAAGTATCTCATTCGGCTTCAGCTTCGCCGTCTTGTCCGCGAAAGACGCGTTCACGATCTCGAGCCATGTCGCCGCAATGAACTGATACGGGCCTAGAGCCGTCGATCTGGGATTGTTCGCAAAGACGTTGCCTCCGGACTCGGCCATCATCAGGCGGTCGAGGAACGTCTCCATCGTCATTGCGGGAGCTGTGGTCGAAGCGGCAGCGGCGGTTTCGCTGACGTCTTTGGGCTCGGCGGATGCAAACCCAGGCGTCACGCAGTGCGCCAGCGCGATGGCGGCAAACGCAAACAAGTGTAAGCAATACGAGGACACGAAAGCGAGTTCCTTCACGGCTCGTCAGTGCTGCCCGATGAATAATCTAAACCCTCGCCCGCGGTTCGCAAAGCCCACATGGCTCGATCGCGTGACCGGCTCAAGAGAGTTTGGTTATCGCGACGATACTTTTAAATCCGCAAAGCGACGTTCTTCGCGGTGTTTGCGTGATACAACGCTCAAATGCGGCATTCGGCGAGAGAGTGCGCCGTGTCATTTCCGTGCGTAGCGAACCGCAAATCTGCCACAGCTCCGCGCGATTTTCCTCCGGCAGCGAATTCACATCCTGGGAGTAGCTCTGTCATGCTGAAGAAAATCGCACTCGCGCTTCTCCTGATTGTGCTTACGTTCGCGGGATACGTCGCCATGCAGCCGGCCGTCGGCACCGTAACGCGATCCGCTACGATCGCAGCGCCGCCCTCTGCAGTGTTCCCGTACGTCAACGATTTACATAAGTGGCAGGATTGGTCGCCTTGGGCGAAGCTCGATCCCAATGCCAAGGTAACGTTCGAAGGGCCGGAAGCCGGCACCGGTGCTGCCTTTTCGTGGTCCGGCAACAGCGAGGTCGGCGAGGGCAAGATGACGATCGTCGAAAGCAAGCCGGACGAATACGTGAAGATGAATATCGATTTTGTAAAACCGTTCGCCAACACCAGCGTTGCCGAATTTCAGCTGAAGCCCGAAGGCGCGGGCACCAATGTGACGTGGTCCATGACGGGCGACCGGCCGTTCTTCGTGCGCGCCATGTGCATTCTCATGAACGGCGACAAGATGGTCGGCGACAGTTTCGAGAAGGGTCTCGCAAGCCTCGGCAAGCTCGCGACGAGTACGCCACCGCCACACTGAGGCTTCTATGATCGCGCCCGTAAGGCGGTCTTGCGGCTAAGGACAGCGAGAAAGACTGCGCTCGCCGGAATCATCGCGAATGGTCAGCTTGTCGCCATCGACGACAAACGTGAACGTCCCCTCCTGCTCGTCGCCTTCGACCGAGCACTTGGCGTCTGCCTTCCAGGCGCCGCCGTCTTCCTTGACCTCAGACAAGGTGCAGTGAGCTTCTCCCTGATCGTACGTCGTCATGGTAAGTACGAGCGGAGGATTTTCAGCGCCCTGGTCGTTGCCGCATTGCTGGACGTCTGTCGCCCACGTCCCGGCGAACGGGGCATCGGCGGCCGCCACGGTGAGGGGCCATAGAGCAAGGCTGGCAACCAGACAGGCGAACGAGGTTCGAAGCATATCCATTTTACTCTTTTATTGATTGTTGCTTCCGATTGAGCGGTGCGCCCGGGAAACGACGGCATGGCGGGGCAGCTATGCACCCGCTGAAGCAAGTTGATCACCATGTATTCAGCTAGTGCAAGTAGGTTCGCCGAACCGCGCTATATTAACGATAGGCCGCGGGAGGCCAAGTCGTATTCAGCTAATGGCGGAGATTTGCGCGCCTAATCGGGCGTCCAAACTCTCTTTTGGGAGAACAGATTATGTCGCGCTTACATCGTGCGCTTTTCGGTGGTCTCGTCGCAGGCATTCTCGGCTTTTCGGGGGCAGCGAATGCCGCGCCGGGTGGGTTCGCACCCGGGGACCTGGCAGCCAGAACGCCCGCTACGCTCGTCGGACACGGCGGCGGCGGTGGTGGCTTTCGTGGAGGCGGTGGCGGTTTCGGAGGCGGTGGTGGCTTCCGTGGAGGCGGCGGTAGTTTCGGTGGTGGCGGTGCCTTTCGTGGCGGCGGCGGCAGCTTTCATAGCTTTCGTGGCGGCGGTGGTGGCAGCTTCAACAACTTCCGTGGCGGCGGCGGAAATTTTCATAGCTTCAACCGCGGTTCACATATGTCTCGTGGCGCGATGAGGTACTCGGGCAACTGGAATCATGGCGGCCATCATGGCCATCACAATCACCATCGTCGCGGCTTCGTCGGTTTCTACGGCGGTTACTATCCCTACTACGACAGTGGCTACTACGATGACTACGGCTACTACGGCGACGACGACGTTTGCTACTACAGCCGCAGATACCGCGCCACGATATGCCCAGGCGACTGAGATCGCCGGCGGCCTCACTCAGACGCAGGAACTGCCTGCAGTTGATCGGGCGCGGGACCAGTTACGGTTCCGCGCAGAATAGGAACATCAATGAAGTTGACCATCATGTTTGCTGCTGGGCTTGTGGGCTGGGCACTCGCCGCCGGTAGCGCCAATGCCGACACGATTTTTGACGTCGAGCACGCACGTGCCGATGCCAGAGCCGGTCGTGTCAGCGAAAATGACCTGGAATTCCTGCGACGCTGGGGAGGTCCGAGTGGTTATTACCGTGCGCCCCGTTATTATGACGTACGTCCTTATCGCAGGGGCTACTCGACGCGCTATGACCGGCGTGGACGCCGCTGGTAATCATGGCCGCGTCTCGCCATTTGCACCCCGTCGGACTTTCCGCGCCGCTCTGATCCAGAGGCCGAGGTACATGACGAGCAGCGCCATGAACGGCACGCCGATGAGCAAGTTGATGCTGTCCATCAGTGCCGGATCGATGAACCCGAAATGCAATCCGAGCTTGACGAGTCCATTGGCGCAAACCGCGAGCAGGAACACGTTGCCCGTAAAGCCGAGATATGTCTCCGCCGCGTAATATTTTGCGATCCAAGTTCCCTCGGGTGCCTTGGAGCCGGTAAGCAGGGAATAGATTGCGATCGGCAGCACAACGAGCGACGACGCGTAGAGCAAGACTTCGAAATTTGTAAGCATCCGAAACACCTCAGAGGAACTGTTGGCAGGCACCCCGACTGAACTCGGGAAGCGTGCTTCTGTGAACCTCAATCTGCTCGACTGTCTGTTCCATTTGGGATAGCGCGCCCAATTCGATGTCGCGCTATTTTTTTGAGCGCACCAATTTTCGCTACTTGGAGCTCTTGCCGGATTTCGTCGAACCCTCGATAATTTTCATCAAAGCCATGGCCGCAGCCGGCGCCCGCACCTTGCCTTCATGAATGACGTAGACGAACACGTCGCGTGGCCGCCGCTCCGGTTTTGTTTTGGTATCGATGACCGGAAGGTCGTCTGGCACGCCGCCCGAGGCCCATGTCTTTGCGCGCGTCGCCCACTGA
>NZ_DATNBA010000124.1:0-31159 GCF_035572195.1 Hyphomicrobium sp.
TTATTCCGCACCGGGACGAACGCGGCAAATTCAAAGTGGCAATGGCACGCAAAGTAAAGAAAAAGCAGATCAGTTCACGGCCGGGCCGGCGGACCGCCAATACCTCTAGCCCAGGTCCCGGCGAGCTTGCCAGGATCGCGCTCGATCTTTTCGCCGAGCGCCATTTCGCAGCAGTGACCATCAAGGACATTGGGCGCGCTGCCAAAGTCAACAGCGCCATGATTTATTACTATTACAAAGACAAAGAAGAGCTTTTTCGCGCGGCCATTGAAAGCGCTATCGACGAAGCATTTCTATTATTTGCCAACCATTGCAGCAGCGATGAGCACGCAAATGCTGCCGACGCGATCGCAAATTGGTTTGACGTCCACGTCAGCCTTCACAAGCAGCTTCGCAACGTCGTGAAGATCAGTCTGGACTGCAAAGGCGTCATCGGCGTTCGGGAAGCGAATGAACCGATACAGCGTTTTTACCGTCACGAGACCGCAATTCTTCAGCGCATCATTCGCGAGGGCATCGAGCAAGGCATATTCCGGACGGTCGATCCGGTCGCCGTCGCCACTATGATTTCGACGAGCCTGGACGGCATAATGGCGCGCTCATTTTTCCTGAAGGACTTCGACATGCTGAGAACTGTCGAGGAGTTCAAGCAGGCCCTGTGGTTGCATCTTGGCTACGATCGCTTGCACGCGAAGGATTTGCCGGCTCCCAGGATCGCCGTGAGCGGTCGCAAGCTCCCGCGCTGATCACGGGCCTTCGGAAGTACCACTGCGAGTATCTTCCATTCGCCCTGCCGCATCGCCCAGTTATGTCGGCTAAATCGCGCGGCACCAGATTCCGAGTTGCGATGACACGTTCCAAGCGCACCAGCCGCGTTACCGCACCGCGATCAATTGAACAGTGGTTATCTGATATCTCCTGGATATCCCGCAAAAACCGAAGAGCGTTACCCAACAACTACATGCAGAGCCGTGTGCATCGGTTAGCATTTTGAGTTCGTTGCGTTCTTTGGGATGGGGGTCTCGGAATGCACACGCGCCAGTATTTTATCACGGCCCTGACATTTGCAGCCTTGTCGCTGGCTCAGGTCCCCCAGGCGCAGGCCGACGAGTATGGCTTCTCGACATATGGGCTTGGCGGTTCGGCATTCGGCGCCGGCCAAACACCGCCACCTGGCACGTACATAACTTACATAACGGGTTTCTACGAGGGCAAGGTCAACACCGACATCACATTCGGCAACGTCACCGTGAATGCTGGCGCCCATGTCGATTTTTTCCAAATGGCGTTAAATGGGCTCTACGTCCCGGATCGAATGGTGCTTGGTGGTCGTCCGGGATTTTCCGTCACCATCCCTGTGGGGCACGTCGACTTGGATGCCAGCGTGACCGGTCCGCTGGGCAATACCTTCAACGATGAAACCTCGGGATGGGGTCTGGGCGATATCACGACCAGAGCGCAGCTTGGTTGGCAGGACGGCGACTTTGCCCATCTCGCATACGCCCAGGTGGTTGCACCAAGCGGTCGATACGCCGTCGGATTCGTCCCGATTATCGGTCTGAACCGCCCGGGGATCGATATCGGCTGGTCTTTCACTTGGACGGAGAAGACGTCGAAGCTGCAGTTCAACGGCACCACCGGCGTTACCTTCAATTTCGAAAATAATGCGACCGATTATGTGAGTGGAACTGATTTTCACGCCGAATGGGCTATCGGCCGCGAGATCTGCCAGGGGCTTATGATCGGAGTCGCGGGTTACGACTTCCGTCAGATGACCGGCGATACCGGTTCAGGCGCACGTCTCGGCCCTCTCAAAGGCGAAGTCGATGCGATCGGACCGGCGCTCACCTATACGACCTTGATAGGCAAAACGCCGTTGGTTCTCAGCGCACGTCACTATCGCGAATACAACGTCGAGCGCCGCTGGGAGGGCAGCAACACCATTTTCTCGGGCACCGTGCGCTTCTGACCAGGGAATTCCTCGATCGTAGTGTCGAGACGAACGCTCAGTCAGCGAGCTTCCTCGCCGCTAACCTCGGCCTGCCAATAGATCAATTGATACCGCGCGACGACAAAGACCACCGTGACAGCGAGGACGGCGGCGGCGAAGATTTTCACGTGGCGATGCATCGCGCTTCTCCTGGCTAAAGAATGTCAAAGTCAGGGTGTCAGGTTATCTATGCAAGAGTTCGTCGAGAAACATGCTCAACGGCGTGCAGCGAACCTGCCATCGCCGGAAAACGCAGCAGGCTGTGAAGCCATCCAAAAGAGCCGAATATTGAAGTGCGCCATGTTCCGCGCCAGATTTTTGGGGAAGGGGTGTAGGACCGCGAACTAAGGTCCGACCTCATTGACCGAAATGGTGCTGCCGGAGGGGATTGAACTCTCGACCTCTCCCTTACCAAGGGAGTGCTCTACCACTGAGCTACGGCAGCCAGAATTAGCGCTTGCGACCCAAGAAAAAGCTCGCGCGCCGACAAGAACGACGCGCGGAAATGCTTTCAGTCGTGAGCGGGGCGGACACTGCCACAAGGCTTGACGGGCGGCAAGACGGAAAGCCAAGTTCAAACTGGACGGTCCAGGAGAGAAAACTCCGGGCCATGTCCGGAGCCTGTGTATAGCCGCATGACCAACAAGCCTCCGACGCAACCTTCTTCAAGGCCTCATTCCAAGCCGTCTCGTGCGGATCGGCTTGCAGACGCTTTGCGAGCCAATCTGAAGCGGCGCAAAGGCGCTGCGGAGGACCGCAGCAATGACGCCGCCCCTACCGGCCCCGCGCCAGAGCCCGATGAGCGTGATGACTAGCCCCCGCCCTGCAAAAGCCGCTTGCCGGCGTCATTGTTGAGCCGCTAATCAGCGCGTCTCGGGTGCAAGCCCGAATCATCAATCATCGCGGTTGCCCGGTTTCGATACGGAGAAGCTCGAATTTATGGATCGGATCAGGATCAACGGCGGTAGACCGCTCAACGGCTCGATTCCGATTTCCGGCGCCAAGAACGCCGCGTTACCGTTGCTGATCGCCAGCCTTTTGACGGAAGACCGGCTGACGCTGAAGAACGTCCCGAACCTCGCCGACGTCAACCTGCTCGTCCGCATATTGCGCAATCATGGCGTCGACCTCGCCGTCGACGGCAAGCGGCCGGGCCCCGCCAGTTACCTGGGGGAGACGTTTCATCTGACGGCGCGCGAAATCGTCGATACGACGGCGCCCTATGAAATGGTCTCGCGGATGCGCGCCAGCTTCTGGGTGCTTGGCCCACTCATCGCGCGCATGCGGCAGGCCAAGGTGTCGCTGCCCGGCGGCTGTGCCATCGGCACGCGGCCCGTAGACCTGCATCTGATGGGATTGAAAGCCCTCGGCGCCGAAATCGATATCGAAGGCGGCTACGTTCTCGCGCGCGCGCCGAAAGGCTTGCGTGGCGCCCGTATCGTATTTCCGAAAGTCTCGGTCGGCGCGACGCACAATGTGCTTCTGGCGGCGGCGCTTGCCAAAGGTGAGACGGTCATTGAGAACGCAGCGCGCGAACCTGAAATCGGCGACGTCGCCCTCTGTCTCAGCAAAATGGGCGCCAAAGTCGAAGGCATCGGCACGTCGGTGCTGCGCATTCAAGGCCGCGACCGGCTTGAAGGAACTGTCCATACCGTTCTCCCCGATCGCATCGAAACCGGAACTTTCGCGATGGCGGTGGCCGCGACCGGCGGCGACGTAACGCTTGAAGGCGCCCGTCTTGCGGACCTCAGGACGGCGCTCGACGCGCTGGCGGAAACCGGCACGGTCGTCGAAGAAACCAAGTCTGGCATCCGGGTCGCGCGCAACGGCGGCGGCATCGATCCCGTATCGGTCGAAACGCAGCCGTTCCCCGGCTTCCCAACCGACCTGCAGGCGCAACTGATGGCACTTCTCACGTTAGCTGCCGGCACCAGCGTCATCCGCGAAACGATTTTTGAAAACCGCTTCATGCACGTGCAGGAACTCGCCCGGCTCGGCGCCGACATTCAACTTCAGGGCGACACGGCGACGATCAAGGGCGTCAAGGCGCTCAAGGGCGCGCCGGTCATGGCGACAGATCTGCGAGCCTCGGTTTCCCTCGTCATCGCCGGGCTCGCGGGCGAAGGTGAGACGGTGATCAACCGCGTTTACCATCTCGATCGGGGCTTCGAGCAGCTAGAGCAGAAACTGCGGCGCTGCGGTGCCGATATCGAACGCCTTTCGAGCGGTTGAAAGCTCAGATCAGGTTTCGAGTTGAACCGAGAAGGAATGTCACGCCCTGACTTCCCCTACCGTGACTCTCGTTATCCTGACTTCCGTTATCGCGCCGCCGAGCCCAGCCATGTTGCGCCGTATGGTGCGCTCTGCAACACTCAGTAAACTGCACGACTCATTACGAGAGCTGCGGGGAGACCTTCGACGCCGATGCCCGATCTGAAACTCATTGCGCTCGACGCGGAAGATCTCGGCGTCATCTCGGCGCATCTGCAAGATGCGGTTTTGCGCGTCGGCGACATGGTCTATCTACCAGACGAGAAACGCTTTGTTGCGCTGGCCAATCGTTTCGACTGGGCGAAAGCAAAGATGCCGCCGCAAACGTCGCGGAAGACATCATCAGATAGCTTTGAGCGTCATCGCGCCGGATTACGTTTTGAACGTGTTAACAGTGCAAAAGTGCAGGGCTTCGATTTTAAGGATAAGAAGGCGGCGTTAGCGCTTCTTGCAGTAACATTCGAGCCTGCATCATCGCAGAACGAGACGCCGGAAGGCGATGTCACGTTGACATTTTCGGGCGGGGCGGCCATTCGGCTGAGCGTCGAATGCATCGAGGCCGAGCTCAAAGACCTCGGGGCGGCCTGGACCGCGAAGCGGTCGCCGGAGCATCCCGAGGACGCAAGCTGAGACCGGTGCGGTTCCGGGCGCTTCGAGGACAATATACATTATGCCGATGCGGCTCAGCACCAACGATAGCAATTTCGAAAGCCAATTCGTGGCCCTGCTGGGGCAAAAGCGCGAAGTGTCGACGGATGTCGACGACACGGTTCGCGCCATCATTGCAGACGTCAGAACGCGCGGCGACGCGGGGCTCGCCGAGTTGACGCTCAAGTATGATCGCCTCGATCTTCAGCGCGCCGGTCCAGCCGTCACCGCGGCGGAAATCGAAGCTGCCTTTGCATCATGTTCGAAAGATACGCTCGACGCCCTTTATTTTGCCCGCGACCGGATTGCGGACCATCATAAGCGTCAGCTCCCTTCCGATGACCGCTACCGCGATGCCGCCGGCGTCGAACTCGGTCATCGGTGGACTGCAGTGGAGTCGGCTGGGCTTTATGTGCCCGGCGGTTTGGCGTCCTATCCAAGCTCGGTTTTGATGAATGCCGTCCCGGCCAAGGTCGCGGGCGTGCCGCGCATCGTCATGGTCGTGCCATCGCCGGGCGGAGAACTTAATCCGCTGGTCCTTGCGGCGGCCAAGATCTCGGGTGTCACAGAGATTTATCGCATCGGCGGCGCCCAGGCGATTGCGGCGCTGGCGTACGGCACCGAAACGATCCGGCCCGTCGTCAAGATCGTCGGACCCGGCAATGCTTACGTTGCGGCTGCCAAGCGCCAGGTCTTCGGTGTGGTTGGCATTGATTCAATCGCCGGCCCCTCGGAAGTGCTTGTGATCGCCGATAAGCACAACGACCCGGAATGGATCGCGACCGACCTTATTGCGCAGGCTGAGCACGATACTGCCGCACAGTCGATCTTGATGACGGATGACGCAGGTTTCGCGACCGCCGTCGAGCAGGCTGTCGGACGTCAGCTTCAGATTTTACCGCGCGGAAATATCGCGGGACAGAGTTGGAACGCGTTCGGTGCCACGATCGTTTTGAAGTCGCTCGGCGAAGCCCCGGCGTTAGCAGACCGTATCGCGGCCGAGCACTTGGAAATCGCAACAGAGAATGCGGAAGATCTGGCCAAGCGCATTCGCAATGCGGGCGCAATTTTCATCGGACACGTGACTCCCGAGGTGATCGGGGACTATGTGTCCGGGTCCAATCACGTACTTCCCACGGCACGCAGCGCCCGATTCTCGTCGGGCCTCGGAGTTCTTGATTTCATGAAGCGAACCTCGATTTTGAAGCTTGATGCAGCGGCGCTCGCAGCCCTCGGACCTGCGGCGATGACGCTGGCACGCGCCGAGGGGCTGGAGGGACACCGCCGTTCCGTCGAAATCCGTCTGGCGAAGGCGGGCTGAGGGTTCATGGATCAGACAGTACCGACCACTGAGAAGACTCGCGATCGTTTGGCCGAGATTACGCTCGACACGAAGTCGCTTGGCCGCAGCAGCGCCAATGTCGAGCACGAGCGGGAAGTCGCCATTTTCGACATTCTCGATGGCAATGCTTTTTGCGTCGACGGTATGGATGCCGGCCCTTACAAGCTGCACCTCGCAATGGTCGAGGACCGGCTGCTACTAGCCATTACGGCTGCCGCCAATGACGAGACGGTCGAGCATTCGGTTTCGTTGACGCCGCTGAAGCGGATCGTGAAAGACTACTTCATGATCTGCGAGTCTTATTACGAAGCGGTCCGGACCGCGCCTCCGGCACGCATTCAGCAGATCGATGTCAGCCGCCGTGCGCTCCACGACGAAGGAAGCGCCGTTTTGCGCGAAAAGCTGTTGCCGAAAATTGTCGTCGATGACGATACGGCGCGAAGACTGTTCACGCTCGTCTGCTCGCTGCACTGGAAGGGATGATCGGCGAAATCCGCGTTCATTTTCGCCCGACCAGAAACCACGCTTCCTGGCGACCGACCCCTTTGATGTCCATCAATCCGCGCGATTCGAGAACGAACGCATCCTTCAACGCTGCAAAACAACCCGGACAAATCGTGATGCGTCCCGGCTCACTCGATTGTTCGAGGCGGCTTGCGAGATTCACAGGGTCGCCCCAGACGTCGTAGCTGAATTTATTCTTGCCGATGACGCCCGCCATCATTGGTCCTGCCGCCATGCCGACGCGGATGTTGATGGCAATGTTTTCAGCGGCACTCAGGCTGTGCGACGCAGCCACCAGATCGAGGGCCAGTGCCGCCAGCGATTGAGCGTGATCCGCGCGCGGGATCGGTACCCCTGACGCAACCATGTAGGCATCACCGATGGTCTTGATTTTCTCTACGCCGTGACGCTCTGCAAGCTCGTCGAACGTGCATATGAGCCGGTTTAAAAGCGCAACGGTCTTCTCCGGTCCAAGACCCCTCGCCAAGCTGACGAAACCGGTGATGTCGGCGAAAAGCACCGACGCTTCCGCGAAGCCGTCGGCGATCGTCTCGCCGGGATTGGCCTTGAGGCGTTCGACGACGCTATCGGGCAGGACGTTGCGGAGAACCGTGTCCGTCTCGGCCTTGGCGCGCTCGGCGAGACTGAAAGCGTAGTAGATGCAGGCGGCGATCAATCCGAACGTCGTGACGGCGCCCTGTATATAAAGCGAATTCGACATCTCGGCGTCGAGATTCAGCAAAGCCCAGGACTTCGGAAACTGGAACCATGCCAGGAGATGCAGGATCAGAGCCGTCACGACGATGGCGATAACGAGCCAAAACCGGCGGCGTTCGAAAATGACGAATGGAGCGGCCGCGGCGACGACGTATTGCAACGGCGCGCCGGCCGTTCGGCCGAAGTAAGAGGTGAAACCGATCAGGGCGACAAACTCGGCGACGACCAGCAGAATGCACCCGGCCATGTCGTTGAAGCGATGCATCAGCGGCACCAGAGACACGATCAACGCCAGCGCGAGATTGAGGAAGACGACGGGCATCATGTCCTTGTTGCCCGACATCCCTAACTGCACCGCGTAGATGAACGTCGTCATGACGACGAGTGCGGAGAATACGTTGACGATCTTCAGCCGCCTCTGCGTGTCTGGGGGATAGCCTTCGATGCCGATGTTGGCGATCCGGCCAAAGAATTTTCGCACCGGCCGCGTTATCTGGATGAACGTCCCGTACCAGCCGTTCGGCCGCGTTTGCTCCTTTTGTTGATCGACGATTGCCATGCGATGTGTCCCACGGGTCAGGGCGCCGAGGACTAGGCCTCTTTGTCGTCGAGGCGGCCGATGCCGCTCAGAGCCGCGACGTCACACACGACTTGCTGCCCCCGGCGCTCGATCGCACCTTCGGTTTCAAGCATCCCGAGCGCCGCGTTGACTTTCGGACGGCTGGCGCCGACGAGAAGCGCCAATTCGCTCTGCGAAATAGGCAACGCAAGCGTGACCCGCTCGGCTTTGCCAATAGGGTCTTTCTGGCGCACGGCGGCAAGGAAGAAACGGGCGAGGCGCGCCTCAATCGGATGAAGTGCGATAGCTTCGAGCTGCTCGTCCGCGTCGCGAAGACGCCCGGCGAGAAAACGCACTGCCGCCTCGCCGACGGACGGTCTTGTCGTTAGCAGGCGCACGAATGAGACCTTCGACAACATCAGCGTTTCGACCTTGTTGACGGCGGTCGCGTCCGCCGAGCGTGGCCGGCCGTCGAACACGGCGAGTTCCCCAAAGATCGAGGGGGCTTCCGCGTGCGCAAAAGAGAGCTCGCGACCGTCCGACGTCAGAACGGAAAGCCGAACCCTGCCTTTGGTGACGACGTGGAGGTCGGAGCCGGCATCGCCTCGCGAGAAAATAACCTGGCCCGGCTCATAGGCCGCTTCCCGCATCTCCGTCGCAACGGCCTTGCGGCTCGGCTCATCGAGGCCGCCGAAAAGGGGCGTTCGAGCAAGGAGATCGGCGGGGTCTGCCCTCAGAGCCATTGTCGCCATCAAATCCACAGGAGCCTCAGCTACTCATGCCCTGTTTCGCGTTCGGCCGCAACGCGCGCGGGCCTTGCTAAGGGCCCAAATCTTGCGCCATTGTTCACCCGCCTCAGCACTTTGCATCTCATCCGGGCCGCATCATGATATCGTCGTTAAAAGCCAGCTTGCTCCCCGCCTTCGTCCGGCCGGATGCTCCTAGCCGCGAAACGCTGCGCCGGTCGATGGCGCGCGACCGCGCGTCGTCGAAGGGGGAGATCGAACGGCCTCGGCTCGTCCTTGCCAGCGCCAGTCCGCGCCGTCTCACTCTGCTGGCGCAGGTCGGCGTCGCGCCGGACGCGCTACGGCCGGCATCGATCGATGAAAGTGCGCAGCGGGGAGAGATGCCCCGGGCACTCGTATCAAGGCTGGCCCGAGCCAAGGCCGAGATGGCGCGCGACCAAATCGCCAACGATCGAGACCTTGCCGACTCCTATATTCTTGCAGCCGACACCGTCGTCGCGATGGGCCGCAAAATTCTGATGAAGCCAACCCATATCGAGGAGGCGATGGCGTCTCTGCAACTCCTGTCGGGCAGGACGCACAAGGTGCAGACGTGTGTCTGCTTGATTACGCCGGACGATCGCGTACGCACAAAAATCGTCGATACGCGGGTTCGCTTTCGATACATCAACAGGTCGGAGCTCGAGTCCTACATCGCGTCCCGGGAGTGGCGGGGAAAGGCGGGCGGCTACGCCATCCAGGGATTGGCCGGATGCTTCGTGCAGAGGCTCGTCGGCTCGTACACGAATGTAGTCGGCTTGCCGCTGACCGAAGTCGTGAGCTTACTGAATTCGGAGAAGTTTCCGATCCAGTACAACTGGCTAAGGTACGCGGAAGTTGACCGCGGTTGAGGCGGCAATCCTAATGTCTTCAGACCCTGCCGGCACCAAACCGACGAAATGCCCGATCTGCGGTAAGGTCGCGGTCGAAGCCTACCGGCCCTTTTGCTCGAAACGCTGTGCCGATATCGATCTCGGAAAATGGTTTTCCGGGAGTTACGCGATCGGCGGGCAGGCCGAGGATGAGGGGGATGGCGACGACCTAAGCCGCGCGCCCGACCGTGACGATGAGGAGCATTAGATGGCCTCGCAGCCTCGCTCGTGAGGTGCTTGCATCCCGGCAACCACGCCCCTATAAGGGCCCGGCTTCGCACGCGCTTAATGCCGACGACGCAGGCCCAGGTAGCTCAGTTGGTAGAGCATGCGACTGAAAATCGCAGTGTCGCTGGTTCAATTCCGGCCCTGGGCACCATTTGCCTGACGCAATTAAAGTCTCCCTCCTTAAGCTGCTGATCTTAGTGTTCTCCAATCCTGTCCCAGTAGATCGCGCTTAGCCGTCGCGACGGGTGATGCTAAAGCTAGCTTAAAAGCACAGGGGAGCGGTGCAGGGGGTGGGGAACAGGTCTCTCGGGTATCGCCCCGAACTGGATGGGCTACGCGCCGTCGCCGTAGCGTCTGTACTTTTATATCACCTGGGATCACCCATCGCACTCGGCGGCTTCGTCGGCGTCGACGTCTTTTTCGTACTATCCGGTTTTCTGATTACGAGACTGATCGCGGAAGAACTCCGCAGCGGAGAATTCAGCCTCTTTAAGTTTTACGAACGGCGAATCCGCAGAATCGCGCCCGCGTTTTTTGTCGTTTGCGCCTGTTGCATGGTCGCGGCCCTAATTTTCCTGCTGCCTCAGGAATTAAAGCGCTTCTCTTCAAGCCTGATCGCCGCGGTCTTCTCTCTCAGCAACGTCTGGTTCTATGCTCATTCAAGTTACTTCGCGTCTGCTGGCGAAGTCCGGCCTCTTTTGCACACGTGGAGTTTGGGGGTCGAGGAACAGTTCTACATTTTATTTCCGATAATGCTTGCAGCAGCTTTCAAATACGCGCCCTGCCGAACCGGCGCGCTGGTCTGGTGCGTATTTGCCGTCTCGCTGATCTTGAGCGTCACCTTGATCGACGAGCATCCGAAGAGTTCATTTTTTCTGATCCACACCCGAGCCTGGGAACTGTTGGCCGGCAGCGTCATCGCTCTCGGACTGGTTCCGGCGGCGACGTCCCGGTGGCAGCGCGAAC
This sequence comes from Hyphomicrobium sp., assembly GCF_035572195.1. Lineage (GTDB taxonomy): Bacteria > Pseudomonadota > Alphaproteobacteria > Rhizobiales > Hyphomicrobiaceae > Hyphomicrobium_B. The sequence continues at coordinate 10,883 of NZ_DATNBA010000124.1, forward strand.
TCGGCGCTATCGCAGGTCTGATTGGGATCGCGGCAGCGATCGTCGGTTTCAATTCACACACGCCATTTCCCGGCTACGCCGCGCTGCTTCCTTGTTTAGGTGCCGCGCTCATCATATGGGCGGGTGAGGAAAACGCGGTCGCGCGAGTGCTGAGTGCAACTCCGTTCGTATTTCTGGGATTGATTTCGTACAGCTTATATCTGTGGCACTGGCCGCTGATTGTATTCAGCCGGTTGTGGGTGATCGGTCCATTCGATTTAGCGCAGCAGATTCTGCTGACGTCCGTCGTCGTGGGACTTTCAATCGCGACTTGGCATTTCGTAGAGACGCCCTTTAGGCGTCGCGACGGCAGAGGCTTCAGCCGGCGGACGATGTTTACAGCCGTAGGCGTCGGTCTCGGCGCTCTTGCAGGATGCGGATTGATACTCATCGGCCTTCGCGGGCTGCCCGGCCGCATTCCGAAGGACGCTCTCGTTCTGGCGTCGGCGTCTTCCAATTCGAGCCCCATGCGTTCGAAGTGCCACTTCAGTGGTTCACTCGATCAAACGTACGGCATGTCGTGCGTTTTCGGCGCGCCGGTGGAACCGGACTTTATTGTCTACGCCGATAGTCATGGAGCAGAACTCAGCTTGGTCCTGGGCAAGCTTGCCGGGGCGAAAGGCCAGAGCGTGCGCGAGTTGACCGCTTCAGGTTGCGCACCCACTGTTGACTCCCTGCCTGAGGACGACCCGGAGTGCGCTATCTATAACGCAAGGATGCTCAAGAAATTGACCTCTATTCCCGCGGCGACCGTGATCGTTACGGCCAATGCGTCGGCGTGGTCTTCCGCAGGCGCCGCGACATACATACCCGGCATGCAAAAGGTCGTGCATGCGCTTCGCGGCGCGGGCCATCGCGTCATTTTGTTAGGTTCCGTGCCGCAGCATCCAAATGGCGTTCCGATCCCGGCGACATTGGCGAGACGGGCTATGCTTGGCGAGAGGCCGGAGGATTATACTTTTGATCCGAGGATCGCTCACTTCCGCGATATCGAAGCGGCACTCGAGAAGGTCGCTGCGGCAGAGCACGTCGAATACGTGCCGGTGTATCCTCTGCTCTGCGATGAAAACAGATGCAAAGGCGACATTGGTGGCACGGTACTTTACTTTGACCACGGTCATCTTTCGATGGCCGGGGAGAAAATGATAGCCACCAAGCTGCTGGCTCCCCTTCTTTGGCCGCCGGATGCAGTGGTGCAGGGACCAAGTGAGTTACAAGATCAAATTGCCCAGTGAGCCGAGCCCCGTCGCCGTGTCTGGAGTAGAGCCCGCATGCCTTGTCGCGGCATTTTACAAGTTCGTCGCGATCGACGACACGACCGCCCTTCGGGAGGATTTGCGAAAATTTTGCGCGGCGCGCCCGATTAAAGGCACGATCCTTGTGGCGCACGAGGGGATCAACGCGACGGTGTCCGGCGTTGAAAGCGACGTAAGGGCGCTCATTGAGATACTTAACGCCGACCCTCGATTTTCAAACCTTGCCGTAAAGTTTTCCGTGGCCGGTAGTCATCCGTTTCGACGACTCAAGGTCAAGATCAAGCGCGAGATCGTAACGCTCGGTCTCGAGGAGACGCGGCTTTCAGCGCCAACAGCGCATGCCGTCGAACCCGAAGATTGGAACGCGCTCATTTCTGATCCGGACGTCCTCGTCGTCGATACGCGCAATGACTACGAGGTCGAAGTCGGCACGTTCGAAGGCGCTTGCAATCCGCGCACGCGTGCGTTCCGCGAATTTCCTGACTTCGTTGCGCGCCAGCTTGTGGACAACCGGCAGAAAAAAATCGCGATGTTCTGCACCGGCGGCATTCGTTGCGAAAAGGCGAGTGCCTATCTCAAGTCGGAAGGGTTCGAGCACGTTTATCAGTTGAGCGGCGGCATCTTGCGCTACCTTGAGCGCGTCGCGCCCACCGATAGTATGTGGCGCGGCGAATGCTTTGTCTTCGACGAGCGCGTGGCGCTCGAACATGGTGTGCGGCAAGGCCACCACGGACTTTGTCAGCGATGCGGGCATCCCGTCATGCTTCGGGATGAGGAGCGCGACGCAACGCTATGCGCGTCGTGCCGCGATGATAGCGCGACGCCATCCGTCGCAACGTGATCGACGCGACGCTGCTCGCACGTTCGCAAGTTTTGATCAATATGAACAGAACTGATGATCTCTCCGCGGGCACGGTCGCGTCACGTCATTTGTTGCTGCGTAAACCGTTGAGTTGCCTGCACTTGGCTGTCCGAAATTTAACGTTTCCTACCCTTGACCCGCAAGCTGGTTGGAATAATCCACGGGCACAAACATCGCGTCCAAACCACGAGGGAGGTTCACATGACGGTGCTGATTGAAGCCGTCGGACTTCAAAAACAGTTTGGCGAAATCAAAGCCGTCGATGGAATTTCGCTGAAGGTCACGAAGGGCGAAGTGCTCGGGTTCCTCGGACCGAACGGCGCCGGCAAGTCGACGACGATGAAAATGATCACCGGGTTTCTTGAGCCCGATTCCGGCAGAGCCTCGATCTGTGGTGTCGACGTCTTCGACGCGCCGAAGAGAGCAAAAAGGATGTTCGGCTATCTGCCCGAGGGTGCGCCGGCCTATGGGGAGATGACGCCGAGATCGTTCCTCACTTTCATCGCCGAAATCCGGGGTTATCGCGGTGCTGAAATCGCGTCGCGCGTCGCTGGCTCGGTCGAGCGCGCCGGTCTCGAGCCGGTCATCGATCAGGTGATCGATACGCTTTCGAAAGGCTACAAACGCCGCGTCGGCCTCGCGCAGGCCATCCTGCACGACCCGCCGGTTCTCATTATGGACGAGCCGACGGATGGCCTCGATCCCAATCAGAAGCATCACGTGCGCCAGCTCATCACGGATATGGCCGCCGACAAGGCGATCATCATTTCAACTCACATTCTCGAAGAGGTCGAGGCGGTGTGCTCGCGCGCTGTCGTCATCAACAAGGGCGTGATCGTAGCTGATGGAACGGCCGACGACCTGATGCAGCGCATGCATTATCACGGCGCAGTATCGCTGAAGGTTATCGCCGACCGCGCTGACGCAGCGATTCGAGCCCTCTCCAGCGCCAGCGGCGTTGCGCGCGTCGAAACAGTCGGCAAGCCGAACGGATATACGCTGCTGAGGGCAATTCCACGTCAGAAGACCATGTCGGCTGCAGAAGTCGCGGCCGTATTGCGCGCTCAGAATATTCCCGTCGACGAACTCTACGTCGAGCGCGGGCGGTTGGACGAAGTGTTCCGCCAAATAACCATGCCGCAAGACGGAGGCCACAATGCGTGAGACTTGGGGCAACGCCTGGATCATTGCGAAACGCGAGCTTAAAGGTTATTTCGCGACGCCGCTCGCACTTGTGTTCCTGACGGTATTCGTCGCGCTCACCGGCGCCTTGACGTTCTATGTCGGGAATTTCTTCGATCGCGGGCAGGCCGACCTGTTCCCGTTCTTTGCTTATCATCCGTGGCTCTATTTGCTGCTCGTTCCGGCGGTCGCGATGCGGCTGTGGGCGGAGGAACGCAAGACGGGAACGATCGAACTCCTTATGACACTGCCGATCTCGCCGCTCGAAGCGATCCTCGGCAAGTTTCTCGCTGCCTGGGCGTTCATCGGTCTGGCGCTCGTGCTGACCTTTCCCATGTGGATCACGGTCAACGTCCTCGGCGACCCCGATAACGGCGTCATATTTACGAGCTACCTCGGCAGCTTCCTGATGGCCGGTGCATTCCTCGCAATCGGATCGTTCGTATCGACGCTGACGAAAAATCAGGTCATCGCCTTTATCGTCGCCTCGCTGATCTGCTTCTTGTTCACGATGAGCGGTCTCGATCTCGTTCAAAATGCATTGCGCGCTTGGACGCCGGAAGTCTTCGCCACAGCCGTTTCATCGATGAGCTTCTTATCGCATTTCGAGCGCATCACGCGCGGCGTGCTCGACCTGCCGACGCTCGTCTTCTTCTTCTCGATGATTGTCTTCTGGCTGTTCGCGACGGTTATCGCGGTCGATCAGAAGAAAGCGCAGTGAGGTTGGCCCATGTCCGATCTATTTGCTTCGATTAAGCGGGCCTTCAGGCCTCTGGTAGCCCGTTTCGCAACCGTCAAGCGCAGCACACTCGCGTGGACCGGCTTGGCGCTCGCGGGGCTCGTGCTGCTCTCGGTCAATCTCACCTCGTCTATCGGGCTCAAAACCTGGCGCGCCGATCTCACGCAAGACCGGCTGTTCACGATTTCGAAGGGAACGCGCGAAATTCTCAACTCGATCGATGAACCGATCAGCGCCCGGCTCTATTTCTCTCGCAACCTCGCCGCTGCATCGCCCGACGTGGCGCGCTACTTCGATCGCGTCCGCACCCTCTTCGAGCAGTATCGCGACATTTCCGGCGGCAAGTTGCAGCTTTCCATACTTGATCCCGAACCCTTCTCCGACGCCGAGGACAAGGCGGTCGCGTCCGGGCTGAAGGGCTTGCGACTTAACGCGGAAGGCGAGGTCGGCTATTTCGGTCTCGTCGCATCGAACGCAACCGACAATCAGCAGACGATTCCTTTCTTCTCGCCCGATCGTGAATCGTTCCTCGAATACGACGTGACGAAGCTGATCTACGCGCTGGCAAACCCGAAGAAACGCACGATTGGTCTGATGACCTCACTGCCGCTCGATGGCGGCAAGTCGCCGATGCGCGATCAGGCGACGCAGCCTTGGCTGATCATGAGTCAGATCCGCGAGTTCTTCGACGTGCGCACCATTGATCAGGACGTGAAGGAAATTCCCTCGGACATCGACGTGCTGATGGTTGCGCAGCCGACGCAACTCAAGCCTGAGGCGGCTTACGCCATCGATCAGTACGCACTGAAGGGCGGCAAGGTGCTGGCGTTCGTCGATCCGGTGTCGGAAAGCGCCCAGATGCAATTGCTGCAGAAGCAAGGCGACGGTCGCAAGGAATTCGAAAAGGTTCTTAAAGGCTGGGGCGTCGATTTCGACAGCAAGCAGGTCGCCGCCGACATTCGCCACGCCCGTCGCGTCCAGTTCGGCGGCGGACAAGGTGGCGAAGGCATGGTGACGGACTTCGTCGCCTGGCTCGGCCTCGACAAGTCCGGCATCAACCCGAACGATGTATTGTCGGCGGGTATCGACGAGATCAATCTTGCGTCCGCCGGTGTTCTAACGAAGGTCGAAGGGTCGCCGGTCGATTTCTCGCCGATTTTCGAGACGAGCACCGACGCGGCGGTCGTTGGTTCAGACAAGGTCGGCTTTGGCGCCGACCCCCTGGCGCTGTTACGCAACTACGTCGCGGGCGGTCACAAACTGGTTCTAGCCGCAAGGCTTTCTGGTGAGGCCAAATCGGCGTTCCCGGATGGCGCGCCGAAGGCGGCACCTGCCGAAGATAAGAAAGCCAGCGACGAGAAGAAGCCTGCTGCAGAGGCCGCGAAGGCAACGCCGCCTGTGCCTCCAAGCCCGTTATCCGACAAGACCGCCAAGGCCGATCACGTCACATCCGGCAAGATCAACGTCATCGTCGTCGCCGATACCGACCTTCTTGCCGATCAGTTCTGGGTCAATCGCCGCGAACTCGCAGGACAAGATGTCATCATGCCGACGGCCCACAACGCGGCCTTTGTCGTCGGTGCGCTCGAAAATCTTTCGGGCAGCAATGCACTGATCGGTCTGCGCGGGCGCGGCGTGAAAGACAGACCATTCACGCTCGTTGAAGATTTGAGGCGAAGCGCCGAGCAGAAATTCCGCGCCAAGGAACAAGCGCTTGAAGAGAAGCTGCAGGCGGCTCAAAGCGAGCTACAGAAAATCCAGACGTCCGGCGCCGGCGGCAGCGCCATCCTTTCCGATAAAGAGCAGCAGGCCGTCGGGAAATTCCGTGGCGAGATGCTCAACACGCGGCGGGAGCTGAGAGACGTCAAGCACGCGTTGCGCCAGAACATCGATGATCTCGGCGGTTGGCTGAAGTTCGCCAACATCGCCTTCGTTCCGCTGATGCTCGGCGCCGCCGCCTTTGGACTTTCATGGCGGCGCACGCGTCAACGCCGTCAAAAGCCAAAAAACGATCGCTGAGGAGGAAGTCCGATGAAGCCTCAACACTTCGTGGCTCTGCTCGCCGCTGCGGTGCTTTCGCTCGTCGTCGCCGTCACGGCCTACGTTTCGACGCAGCCGTGGACGGCTGCCGGCAGCGGCAGTGCCGAGGCGATGCTGCCGGCGCTGAAGACCTCCGGCGACAAGGTCACCGCAATCGAGATCGACCAAGGCGGTAAGATCATCAAAGTCGCCGAGAAGGACGGCAAGTGGGTCGTCGCGAGCCAGGAAGACTATCCCGCCAACGTCGAGGCCGTGCGCGGTCTGTTGCTCGCCGCATCGGAAGCCTCGCTCGTCGAACGCAAGACGGCAAAGAAGGACATGCTGAAACTTCTGGGTCTCGGTGATCCGAAGGCAAACGGCGCACCCTCGCGGCTGATCCGTTTTCTTGATGCAAAGGGCAATCCGGTCGCGGAGATCATTGCCGGCAATAAAAAGAACGACGCGTTCGGCGCCAGCAAGAGCGGCACCTATGTCCGCAGGCCGGGCGAAGATCAGAGCTGGCTGGCCAATCGCTCGATCGACGGTTCGACGACGCTAAGCGACTGGGTGAAGACACGAGTCGTCGATCAGCCGACGGACTCGATCAAGACGACGTCGATCGAGGTTGCCGGCGAGCCCGCCTACACGATCGATCGCGACACCGACGGCAAGAGCCACAAGCTCAGTCAGATGCCGGCGGGCAAAAAGCTCAAGTATGTGAACTCGGTCGAGGAGATCATCGAGTCGGCGAGCTACGTCGACTTCAAGAGCGTGCGTAAGGCCGGAAAATCAGACGCGCTGCCGAGCGCCGGGAAAGTCACTTTCGAAACCGATAAAGGGCTGAAAGTCGAACTCAATCTCAGGTCCGACGGCAAGCAGGCTTGGGTCAGGGTTTCCGCGTCAGGTGAGGGCGACGGCAAGAAGGACGCCGAGGCGATGTCGGCTCTGGTCAACGGCTGGGAATTCGAGATTCCGGTCGCGAAAATATCGACCCTGATGAAGAAACAGGCGGACCTGCTCGAGGATGCGGCTTCGTAACGCCGGGGCATAAACGGCCAAGCAGGCGGGACCGCGCGAGTCCCCTCTGTTGCGTTGCAAAATATGCTATATATCGGTTTAGACTTTCTGCGAAGTTTTGAACCGGACGCCCTTCGACAATGACTTTCCGCGCGCCTGAAGATCTTGAGAAGAGTCCGTCGCTTGAACAGCTCGTTCGTTGGCGCCGCGACGTGCGCCGCTTCAAGCGCGATCCCGTTCCACAGGCATTGATCGATCGGCTTCTGCGCCTTGCCGATCTCGCACCTTCCGTCGGCAACAGTCAGCCGTGGCGGATCGTCAGCGTCAATAGCCCCGAAAAGCGGGCCGCAATCGTCCAGAATTTCGAAACGGCGCGGCAACGATCGGCCGAGGTCTATAGCGGTGATCAAGCTGATCTCTACAACCGGTTGAAGCTTGCGGGCTTCGATGCGGCGCCGGTTCAGCTCGCCGTGTTCTCGGATCGCGGCGCCATGCAGGGCCATAGCCTCGGCAGGCAGACGATGCCGGAGACGCTTGATCATTCGTGCGCATGCATGGTGACGGTGCTGTGGCTTGCGGCGCGCGAGGCGGGTCTCGGTCTCGGCTGGGTGTCGATCCTCGATCCGGCGGCGGTTACGGCGACGTTGGACGTTCCGGCGAATTGGAAGTTCGTTGGATATCTGCTTATCGGCTGGCCCGAGGAAGAGCACTTGGACCCGGAGCTCGAACGGCACGGCTGGCAGCCGCGCACGCCGTTCGAAGCGCGCTACTCGGAAGTGGGATTGCAGGGGGCAACGCCTGGGCAAGACACGGGGTCAGATGGCACCGCCATCCAAAACGGCTGCGTCACGCTCGTTGGCGCGGGTCCGGGAGATCCGGAGCTGCTGACGCTCAAGGCGCTTCGTGCGCTTCAGTCGGCCGACGCCGTTCTGTTCGATGATCTGGTCGCCAAGCCGATCCTCGATTACGTGCGGCCGGGCGCGCAAATGATCGATGTCGGCAAGCGTGGCTATCGGAAATCCTGCAAACAGCCTGATATCAACGCACAGATGATCGCCCTGGCGCGCCAGGGACTTCGCGTCGTACGTCTCAAATCGGGCGATCCGCTGGTGTTCGGCCGGGCGGGCGAAGAGATCGCCGCGTGCAAGGACGCCGGTGTGCCGTTGAGTGTTATCCCGGGCGTCACCTCAGCCCAAGGAGCGGCCGCCAGCCTCAAGGTTGCGCTGACCAATCGCGATCACGCGCGCCGCTTGCAGTTCATTACCGCGCATGACCGGCGCGGGCACTTGCCGGCCGACATCGATTGGAGCGCCGTCGCCGACCGCGCGGTGACGACCGTGATCTACATGCCGAAGCGGACGCTCGCCGAATTGACTGAAATCGCTCTTACGCACGGGCTTGATCCGAAGACACCCGCACTCGCCGTTGCCAATGCGACGCGCCCCGACGAGCAGGTTTTTATTTCGACAGTTGGCGCGATCGCCGCCACGCTTGGCGCGGCGCATCCCGACGGGCCCGTGCTTGTGATGATCGGCGAGGCGCTGCGATATGCAACGGCGAGGGACGCAGCCGATCAGGCCGGCGTGGTCTTGTCGGCGCTTGATGTCTTACCGGAACTGACCTGACGAACGGACAGTTCTGCGGCGCTGAAGAGGCGGCTCAAAACAATTCATGCCAATTGAGCCCATAATGTCGGTCCTCGTACTGGCGCTCGTCGTCGAGGCCGCGTTCGGATATTCCGACCGCATCTATGATTGGATCGGGCACCCGGTCACTTGGCTGGGCGCGTTGATCTCGACGCTCGACGGTGCGCTCAATCGCGGACATCAAAGTTCCGATATCCGCCGCGCGGCAGGTGCGCTGACGCTCGCCGTGATCGTTGCCATTGCTGCCGGCATTGCGTGGGTTCTCGAAAGCGCTCTGGCGTCCCATTGGGCCGGCAACATTGTGCTGGCATTGCTCGCGTCGACGATGCTCGCGAGCCGGAGCCTTTACTACCACGTCCGGGACGTAGCAAACGCCCTCACCACGGAAGGTCTCCCCGTGGCGCGGTATGCGGTTAGCCGTATCGTCGGACGCGATCCCCAAACGCTCGATGAGCATGGCGTCGCGCGGGCGGCGATCGAAAGTCTTGCCGAGAATGCATCCGACGGTGTCGTCGCACCGGCCTTCTGGTTCCTCGTGCTCGGCCTGCCGGGCCTTGCCGCATACAAAGCGATCAACACGGCCGACAGCATGATTGGGCATCGCACCCCGCGCCACGAGGCGTTCGGTTGGGCGGCGGCTCGGTTCGACGACCTTGTTAATCTGCCGGCGTCGCGGTTGACGGGGCTGCTGTTCGCCGCTGCCGCTCTGGTCCTGCCGGGAGCTTCGGCGCGCGACGCACTTCGGGCGATGGCCCGCGACGCACGACGACACCGTTCGCCCAACGCCGGCTGGCCGGAAAGTGCGATGGCCGGCGCGCTGGGTCTGAAGCTCAACGGACCGAAGAGCTACAAAGGCATCCTCGTCAATGATGCTTACATGGGTGAGGGACGGCCCGACGCGACGGCGCAAGATATCCGCGATGCGCTGCGGCTTGCCGGCACGGCTTGGGGGGGCATGGTGGCGGCACTTCTGATCGCCGCCATCATTTTGCAAATGTGAGCAATCGCTCGATATCGACGTGCCGCGCGAGGTGATCGGCGAACCGGTCGAGCACGGCATCGACGCCTGTCTCATAACTCTCACCCGACGGCTTCGCTCCGAATTCCGCAAGAAACGCGGCGCGCGCATCGTCGGACGCGAAGAGCCCGTGAACATAACAGCCCCCGACGCGGCCATCGGGAGACGTTGCGCCGTCGGCACGGCCATCGGCGAACGTGACGAGAGGTTGCGCAATATCCGGTCCGGATGTTTCGCCAACGTGCATTTCGTAGCCCTTGAACGCGGCTCCGGATCGCGAAAGTTTGCCTTCGACGGCCGCCAATGTTTTTTCCGTACCGAACTCGGTCTCAACGTCGAGAAGCCCAAGGCCCTCGACCGTGCGCGGCCGCCCCTCGATGCCGTTCGGATCGGAGATACGTTTGCCGAGCATCTGATATCCGCCGCAAAGACCAAGCACGCGTCCGCCGCGACGCACGTGGGCGCTGATGTCCATGTCCCATCCCTCGCCGCGCAACGCCGCGAGATCGTCGATCGTCGCTTTCGAGCCGGGGAGCAGAACGAGATCGGCGTCGCGCGGAATCGCATGCCCCGGCTCGATTAGATCGACCACGACATGCGGTTCATTCCGCAGCGGATCAAGATCGTCGAAATTTGAAATGCGCGGCAACACTGGCACCGCAATGCGCAGTTTGCCTTGCGTTCTTTCAGGCGATGGCGCGATGAGACCGCGAAGGCCAAGCGCGTCTTCTGCCGGCAGACGTCGGGCAGCTTCAAAATACGGCACGAGCCCAAGCGGTGCCCATCCCGTCATGCGAGCGATTGCCGTCATCCCATCGGCAAAGAGCGATGCGTCGCCGCGCATTTTATTGACGATGAAGCCGCGGATCATCGCCGCGTCCCCAGCGTCGATGACATACTTCGTGCCGACGAGGCTGGCGATGACGCCGCCGCGATCGATATCGCCGATCAGGATCACCGGTACATCCGCGGCGCAAGCGAATCCGAAATTGGCAATGTCGTTCGCGCGTAAATTGATTTCCGACGCACTGCCGGCACCCTCGACGAGTATGAGTTCGGCGTCCGCCTTCAGGCGCGCGAAACTGTCGAGCACGGCGGGCATCAATTCGCGCTTTTTCGTTTGAAACGCGCGCGCCCCGGCCGAGCCAATCCTTCGACCCTGTACGATAATCTGCGCGCCCGTCTCGCTTTCAGGCTTCAGCAACACGGGGTTCATATGAACCGAAGGCGCAACGCGCGCGGCGCGGGCCTGCAATGCTTGAGCGCGGCCGATTTCGCCGCCGTCGTCGGTAACAGCCGCGTTGTTCGACATGTTTTGCGGCTTGAAGGGAGCAACGCGAACGCCACGGTTGGCGAACAACCGGCACAGGCCGGCGACGACGAGTGACTTACCGACGTCGGAGCCCGTGCCCATGAACATCAACGCGCGCGCCGACATGATCCCTCTAAAATTCGATGCCTTCTTGTGCCTTGATGCCTGCCGCGAAATGATGCTTGACGGCGCCCATTTCGGTGACGCCATCAGCGACAGCCATTAGCTCGGGCTTGGCGTTACGCCCTGTCACGACGACGTGCAGATCGGCGCGGCGGGTGCGCAACGTCTCGATCACGTCATCGAGCGGAAGATAATCGTAGCGCAGCGCGATGTTGAGTTCATCCAAGATCAGAAGCCGAATTGACGGATCGGCCATCAGCTCCTTAGCCTTTGCGAAGGCCCGCTCAGCGGCAGCGATGTCGCGCGCCTTGTCCTGCGTTTCCCACGTAAAACCTTCGCCCATCGTGTGCCACGAGACTTGGTCGCCGAAGCGAGCCAGCGCATCGCGTTCCCCCGTATGCCAGGCGCCCTTGATGAACTGCACGACGCCGACGCGCCAGCCGTGCCCGAGCGCGCGAAGCACGAGTCCGAACGCCGCCGTCGATTTGCCTTTGCCCGGGCCAGTATGAACGAGCAGCACGCCTTTCTCGATTGTTTTCGAGGCAACCTCGGCGTCCTGCACAGCCTTGCGCTTCGCCATCTTGGCCTTGTGGCGCTCGGTGTCTTGCGTGTCCGGGTTAGGGCTATCGCTCATGTTTCAACCCTTCAAGGTTATCGCCAACCCGGCGGCGACGAATAGAACGCGCTCGGCGGCGGCGGCGATGCGTTGATTTAATCGTCCGGCCTCGTCGCGAAAGGCACGAGCCAACGCATTGTCCGGGACAATGCCGAGACCGACTTCATTCGAGACCATGATACAGGGCGCGGCTCGCTTGGATAGTGCCGCGATCAGGGCCTCGGTTTCGTTCGGGATGTTTCGCCCGGCGAGCATCATGTTCGAGAGCCAGAGCGTCAGGCAATCGACGAGGCAGGGCTGGGATCGGGTGTCATTGGCGAGCGTCGCGGCGAGGTCCAATGGCGTCTCGTAGGCGATCCAGCCTTCTCCCCGCCGTTTCTTATGAACGCTGATCCGCTCGCGCATTTCGTCGTCGAAGGCTTCCGCCGTCGCGATATAAGCCCAAGGCGCCGGTACGGACGTCAAAAGCCGTTCTGCGCAGGCGCTTTTACCTGACCGCGCACCTCCCAGGATGAGCGTCAGCGGCGGCAAGATGAATTCGGACATGGCGGGCTTTGCGGCAAGCTTGGCGATTGACGAAGCATAGGCGCTCACTTATCGATTGCGATGACGGTCCCTCGCAAGAGGGTTCAAAGGGAATGCGGTGAAGACGCCGCAGCTGCCCCCGCAACTGTAAGCGGCGAGCAAATGGCAAAAGGACCACTGGGTTACCCCGGGAAGGTTGCCAGATGCTGAGACCCGCGAGCCAGGAGACCTGCCGTCAAACGATAACTCCAACCACGCCGGCGGGGCGAGGAAAGGCTTATGACGCAAAACTCAATCGTTAACGCACCCTCTGGCGCGTTCCCCTCAGTACGAACATGATCCTCATCCGGGTCTCGATCCGGTGGCGCGTTGGCGCGCGTTTTTTTACCGGTTAAGTCCTCGAACGCACAAATTGGAGCCTGCGGGAATGACAACGCGTAAAGTGCCCATCACGATCGTCACCGGATTTCTCGGCGCCGGAAAAACGACGCTGGTCCGTCACACGATCGAGAACGCGGAGGGCCGCCGCCTGGCGCTTATCGTCAACGAGTTCGGCGACGTTGGCGTCGACGGCACGATCCTGCGCTCGTGCGGCATCGAAAGCTGCCCTGAAGAAAATATCATCGAACTGACGAACGGGTGCCTCTGCTGCACCGTCGCCGAGGATTTCGTGCCGACGCTTGAAGCGCTGCTGTCGCTAAATCCGCCGCCTGATCACATCATCGTCGAAACATCGGGCCTCGCACTCCCAAAACCGCTCGTCAAGGCCTTCGAGTGGCCGGATATCCGCAATCGCGTCACCGTCGACGGCGTCGTTACCGTAGTGGATGGGCCGGCCGTCAAGGCGGGGCGGTTTGCCGACGACCCGGCAAAAATCGCAGCGCAGCGCGCCGCCGATCCCTCCGTCGATCACGAAAACCCCCTTGATGAGGTTTATTCCGATCAGCTGCTTTGCGCCGATCTCGTCGTGCTCAACAAGACAGACCTGATGACGGAGGAAGAAACGGCCCTGCTTTCGGACGAGATCAGGCGACGCGTACCGCGTACAATCAAGGTCGTCGCGACGCGCGAAGGCCAGGTACCCGCGAGCGTCCTTCTCGGGCTCTCGGCGGCCGCCGAAGACGATCTCGCGGCACGGCCGTCACATCACGATAATCTGACCGAACATGATCACGATGACTTCGAGACGTTCATTGTCGATATCCCGGAACTCGCTTCCGCTAACGATCTCGCCTCGCGGGCCAAGGATGTTGCAAGCGCCCACGACGTCCTCCGCGTCAAAGGCTTTGCTGCCGTCGATGGCAAGCCGATGCGGCTGTTGCTGCAAGGCGTCGGCGAACGCGTCGATACAAGGTACGAACGTGCCTGGAAATCGGGTGAATCGCGGATCGGCCGCCTCGTCGTGATAGGCCAGAAGGGCCTCGACCGTGACGCCATCACACGAATGCTGACGGGCGCCTAAAATGCATATCGTTGTCCGCGAGACCCGTGATCTTGATGAGGCCGCAGCAGGCCCGCAGGATCTCGGGTTGCCGCCAGCGGACATCATTGTCCTCTCCTACTCCGATTCCGATCTGGCGATGGCTGTGGCCGCGTTCCGGTCATTGCCTCGGGACAATCGGCCGAGCCTCAGCGTCGCGAATCTCAGCAAGCTGCGTCATCCGATGTCAGTCGATGTTTTCGCCGAGGCGACGCTCAAAGGTTCGAAAGCCGTCCTCGTGCGCTTGCTCGGCGGTCTCGATTATTGGCGATACGGCGGCGAACAGCTGAGCCGGCACTGCCGCGAACTTGGCATCGCGCTAGCCATCGTACCCGGAGACGGACGGCCCGACATGCGCCTTGCCGCGCTGTCGACGGTCAGTGGCGACGATCTCGCGCGTCTCGAAACTTTGTTGGACACCGGCGGCGTCGAGAATACGCGGCTGGCCCTCGGTGCGCTGTTGGAACGGGCAGCGGGAAGCCATGGTCCGATACCCGATGCGAGGACCATTCCGGGTTTCGGCATCTATCGTGAAAGCGCGGAACAGCGGGGGGGGCTCGGATCGGCGGCGCTCGTATTTTATCGGCCGCATTTGCTGGCGGGTGATGTTGCACCGATTGATGCCTTGATTGACGCGCTCGACAAGCGCGGCCTCGCCACGACCGCCGTTTATGTACCGAGCCTCAAGGCGCCGGAGGCGGCCGAATGGCTTCGCGGCGAGCTGACACGCATTTCGCCAAGCGTCGTTCTCAATGTAACCGCCTTTGCGGCGCGCGACGGCGCAAACGGCTCGCCGCTCGACGTTTGTGATTGTCCGGTTCTGCAAGTCGCACTCGCCAACGCATCGCGCGCCGCCTGGGATCAGTCGCAACGCGGCCTCAGCGCCTCAGACCTTGCCATGCACGTCGTGCTGCCGGAGCTTGACGGACGGCTCTTCGCAGGCGTCGTTTCGTTCAAGGAGCAGGATGACCTCGGGAGCGATCTCGGCTTATCGCTTTTGAAGAACGCGCCCTATGAGGGCGGAGTTTCGCACGTTGCGGATCTCGCCGAAGCGTGGGCGCATCTGAAAGCAACGGCACGCTCAGAGCGCCGCGTCGGCCTGACGTTGTCGACGTATCCCGGACGTCCGGACCAGATCGCACACGCGGTCGGTCTCGATGCTCTCGAAAGTGCTTTGCGGATCGCCGGCAGCCTTGAGCGCGAAGGTTACGCCGTTTCCGGAGTGCCGAAGACAACAAACGATCTCGTCACTCGGCTTACGAGCGCGTCGCAATTTCAGTGGCCGGTTGCCGATTATGACCGGGCATTCGCCGAACTCCCGCCAGCCTTCAAGGACAGCGTAACGGCCGCCTGGGGTCAGCCCGACGACGATGGGTTTTGCATCGACGGCATGTTCGTATTTCGCGCGGTGCCTTTCGGCAATCTCATCGTCGGCCTACAGCCGGAGCGCGGACAGGCGCACGACCGCAAGGCGCAGTATCACGATCCGGCGACACCTCCGCGTCATAGCTACGTCGCGTTCTATCTCTGGCTGCGCCACGTCGCGAATATCGATGCGCTGATCCATCTCGGCGCTCACGGCACACTCGAATGGCTGCCAGGGAAGGCCGTTGCCGGTAGCGAAAGCTGCGCGCCGCGTGCCGTGCTGGGTAGCCTGCCGTTGATCTATCCGTTCATCGTCAACGATCCGGGCGAAGCTGCGCAGGCGAAACGCCGCGTTGCCGCGGTGACGCTCGGGCATCGCCCACCGCCAATGATCGAAGCCGGGCTTTCCGGCCCAATGGGCGACGTCGAGAGGCTCGTGGATGAGTTCTCATCCGCTGACGGGCTAGACCCGCGGCGACGCAAGGTCCTTTCCGAGCAGATCGTCGATGCCGCGGTGCGCGCCGGTATCGCCGAGCGTTGCGGCCTAGAAGCCGGAATGGCTGCGACCGACGCGCTGATGCGCATCGATGCATTTCTTTGCGACGTGAAAGAACTCGCCATCCGCGACGGGCTGCATGTGCTCGATGAAACGGAACTTAGCGCAATCGTCCGCGCCCTCGACGGACGCTTCATCGAACCCGGACCCGCCGGGGCGCCGAGCCGCGGCCGAGCCGACGTTCTGCCAACCGGGCGGAACCTTTTCGGTGTCGATCCGCGCAGCGTTCCGACACCAACAGCGTGGGCCAACGGCAAGCGGGCGGCGAAAGCCATCCTTGATCGCTACGTCTCCGATCACGGCCAATGGCCACGCGCCATCGTGCTCGACCTTTGGGGAAGCGCGACGCTGCGCACGGGCGGCGAGGAGTTTGCGACGGCCTTCGCCCTGCTCGGCGTCAGACCCGTCTGGGATCGGCAATCCTATCGCGTCACGGGTATCGAGACGGAAGCGATCGCAGAACTCGGACGCCCGCGCGTCGACGTCACGCTTCGGATATCGGGACTGTTTCGCGACATGTTCGGCGCGCAGATGACGCTGTTCGACAGTGCCGTCAATCTCGTCGCGCATTTGCAGGAAGACGCGGGCGACAATCCATTGCGCGAGATTGCACAACCCGAGGCCCGCATAGATCGCATTTTCGGCCCAGCCGAGAGCGCTTTCGGCGCTGGCGTGATGGGGCTGATCGACAGCGGCGACTGGACAGCACAAAAAGATTTGGGCCGGTCGTATCTCAAGAGTTCAGATCAGGCCTACAGAGGCGAGGCGCCTTCGACGGCAGCGGGCGACGCGTTTGAACGTCGCGTCCAAGCGGCAGACGCGTTCGTCCATATTCAAGATCACTGCGAGATCGATTTGCTGACGGGTGGCGATTTCGCCGCGCATGAAGGTGGGTTTGCGGCCGCTGCCGCCGCAACAGGAAATGTCAGCGTCGCGCTTTATCATGGCGATACCGGCGTACCCGAAGCGCCGCGCGTACGCACGCTGCAGGAGGAATGTGCTCGGGTCGTTCACGGGCGCGCCGCGAATTCGCGCTGGATCGAAGGGCAGATGCGACACGGCTTCAGGGGCGCCGCCGAGATGGCGCAGAGCGTCGACGCGGCGTTCGCGTTTGCGGCGACGGCGCGGGCCGTCGACAGCGGCGGTTTTGAGCGGCTTTATCAGGCTTATCTCGGGGATCCGGTCGTCGCGGCGTTTCTCGCGCGGGAAAATCCTGAGTCGATCGACGCGATGCGCAAGCGGTTCGAGGAGGCGGTCGCGCGCGGCCTCTGGCAACCGCGGCGAAACGATATGTTAGCGCCGGCGTCACTTGGTTCAGCGGTTAAGCGGCCTTCGTCTCGCGAGGCCGCCGAATGACCACAACCACTCATTTGCGCAAAGGCTGGTGCCCGGAGCGCTGCGGCCTATGCAGTCGGGAGATGGCCTGCTGCTCCGCGTTCGGCCGAAGGCTGGTTCGTTTTCGATCGCAGAGCTTGGAGCGATCGCCGATGCAGCTGCGCGCTTCGGTTCGGGCGAGATCGATCTGACAAATCGCGGCAATCTGCAACTGCGCGGCGTTTCGGAAGAAACGTATTCAGACGCGCTGGCAGCACTCGGAGCGGCCGGACTGATTGACGCCGAGGCGGGCGCGGAAGCGGTTCGCAACATCGTCGTCGATCCGTTGAGCGGACTTGATCCGGCGCGCGCCGATATTCGCAAGTACGCCGTGGCGCTTGAGCAAGTGCTCGTTCAGGATCGGCGCTTCTGGTCGCTTCCGGGTAAATTCGGTTTCAGCTTTTCTGGCTCGTCTCAACCGCGCGTCGGTGGTCGGACCGCCGACATCATGATCGCGGTTCCCCGACGCAGCGAATTTGCAATTTTTCTCGACGGCGATATGGCAGCCGCCGCGCTGGTTTCAGCAGACGAGATCGTCGATGCGGCGATGCGTTTGGCCGCAGTCTTCTTACGGTTGCGGCGCGATGATCAGAGCGTCGCGCGGATGAAGGACGCCGTCGCGCAGCACGGCAGCGCGATGATTTTCTCCGCAGCAAGTCTACAGCGAGCGCCGGTTGCCGCTGCCGAAGCTGATCCCGTTGCAATTTCTCCTGCCGGACCGCTCGAGCATTCGGGCCGCATATTCGCGGCAGGTATTGGTCTGCCGTTCGGACGTATCATCGCCCGCGAGTTCGAGGCCTTGTGCCGGGTCGCGTCGCGCCTCGGTATCGAGGTGGTCAATACCAGCCCCGAGCGCGTGCTTGTCTTTCCGGTCGGCGACCCCGAAGCAGTGATGGCATTATTGGCCGAGGCCGCAAAGTTGCACCTCATCATTGAAGCGCGCGATCCGCGCCTCGCGATGGATGTCTGTCCTGGCGCGCCGGCGTGCCGGAATGCCAGCACGGAAACGCGACGCGATGCGCAGCACCTTGTCGATGCCCTACAGGAAAGTCTCGATGCATTTCCATCTCTCCATATCTCCGGCTGCGAGAAGGGATGCGCGCGGCGAGGCACCGCCGCCTTGACGCTCGTTGGCCACAACGGCCGTTACGATATCGTTCGCAATGGCGATCCGAGCGGTCCGGTTACCGTGGCGGATATTGCGCTGCACGAAATTGCCGGCGCGATCAAAAGCCTACTTAGGCAGCCGTCCCCATGACCACGCAAGATTATATCCGCGACGGCGCGGCCATTTACGCTCATTCGTTCTCGATCATCCGCGCCGAAGCCGATCTCGCCCGATTCACGAAAGAGGAAGAGCGCGTCGCAGTGCGGATCATTCATGCGTGCGGCATGGTCGATGTGGCTCGCCATATCGTCATGTCACCGACGTTCGCCAACGACGCGGCGGCGGCACTCCGGCGTGGCGCGGCTATTCTTTGCGACTCGATGATGGTAGCGCACGGCATAACCCGCGCCCGGCTTCCCGCAGAGAATGAAGTCATTTGCACGCTGCGTGATCCTCGCGTTCCGGAGCTTGCGAAAGACATCGGCAACACGCGGACGGCTGCGGCGATGCAGCTTTGGCTGCCGCATCTCGCGGGCGCGCTCGTCGTCGTCGGCAACGCGCCAACGGCACTTTTTAGGCTCATCGAATTGATCGATAACGGCGCGCCCACGCCGGCAGCCGTGATCGCCATGCCCGTTGGATTCGTCGGCGCGGCGGAATCCAAGGAAGCCATCGCCGCCGACGGCCGCGTGCCGTTTGCGATCGTCAAGGGCCGTCTCGGCGGCAGCGCGATGGCCGCCGCCGCAGTCAACGCGCTCGCAAGCGAGGCCGAATGACGCCCGAAAACTCCGGCACACTTTATGGCGTCGGTCTAGGTCCGGGCGATCCCGAACTGATGACCCTCAAAGCCGTGCGCATCCTGCGAGAGGCGCCAGTAATCGCGCATTTCCGCAAGAAGGGCCGGGCGGGGCACGCTCGAACGATTGCACAAGCGCACATCTGCGCCGCAGCGGTCGAGACGCCATTCGACTATCCGTTGACGACGGAAAGCAACTTTCGTGACGATCCGTACGTCGGGGCGATCCGCGATTTCTACACGGCCAGTGCCAAGACCATCATGCAGCATCTCGCCGAAGGCCGCGACGTGGCGTTGCTCTGCGAGGGTGACCCCTTCTTCTACGGATCGTTCCTGCACATGTACGACCGCATCCGGTCAATGCATCCCGTCACGGTCGTTCCGGGCATCACGGGAATGTCGGGTTGCTGGACCGCCGCTGCGGCGCCGATCACCTACGGCGACGATGTGCTGGCGGTGCTGCCCGGCACGCTCGATCGCGCGGCGCTCGCCACACATCTCAAATCCGCTGACGCAGCAGTCATCATGAAGATCGGCAAAAATCTCGACAAGATCAAACAGGCTCTCGCCGATGCGGGCCGCTTTGCCGACGCGATCTACGTCGAGCGCGGCACGATGCAGGGCGAACGCGTTATGCCCCTCGCGGCACTGGAGGACGGCGCAGCGCCGTACTTCTCCATCATTCTGCTCCCCGGCGGGCGCGGGCGGCGGATCAGATGAGCGGGCAATTGACCATCATCGGCCTTGGGCCAGGCCCCGGCGGCTGGGTTACTCCGGCGGCGAGCGAAGCCATCGCGAACGCCAATATCGTGCTCGGCTATACGCAGTACGTGAACCGGCTGACGCCGCGTGCGGAGCAGGTTTTCGAAGCGTCCGACAATCGTGAAGAGCTGGCGCGCGCCGAACGGGCTCTGGCGCTGGCGGCCGAGGGGCACCACGTTGCCGTCGTTTCCGGCGGCGATCCGGGTGTCTTCGCGATGGCGGCGGCTGTGTTCGAGGCGGTCGAGCAAAACCCGGCATCGGCTGAGGGAATTGATATTCGCGTCGAGCCCGGCATCACGGCGATGCTCGCCGCCGCCGCGCGCATCGGTGCGCCACTGGGACACGACTTCTGCGCCATCTCGCTTTCCGATAATTTGAAACCTTGGGCAACGATCGAGAAACGTTTGCGTCTCGCAGCGGAGGCGGACTTCGTCATTGCTCTCTACAACCCGGCTTCAAAAGCGCGCCCCGATCAGATCGGC
>NZ_DATNBA010000125.1:0-5821 GCF_035572195.1 Hyphomicrobium sp.
TTGCTGAGGGGCATTCGCGCGCTGCTGCACTCCGACGGCTACACGATCAAGGGCGTTCAGAAGATCCTGCGCGAGCAGGGTATCGATCAGGTCAAAGCGGCCGCAGCACGCCTGAGTGCCGTTCAATCGCAGAGCGCCAACACCAAGCGCACCGGACGGCAACGTGGGCGAAAGCCGGTAGCGGGCGCGTCTGCGAAGGAACTGCCGGTTCAGCACAAAGCGCGTGAGGCTAGTGAGGCTGAGAGCAATGGTGCCCGCCCGACGCGCATAGCTCCCAAGGTTCGGATTCTCGGAGCTATCCGCGAGCTTGAAATCGCCCGCGCCATCCTTTTGGGCCTGCCGCTCGATCAGGCCGGCGGCTCGGCGGGCGCAAAGAAGGCGCGCACGGCGCGACCGTGAGCGTTCCCCCTGCCGGAGCGACCGAAAAAGGCTGCGGCGGAGTGCACGTCGTCTTCGTCGACCTCACAGCTTCAGTTGCACTTCTCGAAGCTGCAGAACGAGAGGCGCCACGTCTCTCCGCTGACGACGTCGTGCGCGTCGAAAAGCTGGCGCACGATCCGGGACGCCAACGGCTGTGGCGCGCGTCGCGCATCGCGACACGGATCGTAATCGAGCGTGCCGCGGGCAGGGCGTATCGAAATATCGACTTCGCAATCGCTCGGAACGGGCGTCCGTACCTCGGGGAGGGGCCACCGTACTTCAATGTCTCGCACAGCGGCAATGCGGCCTTGATAGCGGTTTCGAACGCGGTTCCCATTGGTATCGATCTTGAGGAGGCGCGCGGTCTGACGATGACGGATGACCGCCGTCGACGCGTGATCGCGGCTGCCGCGCGGCTCGCTAACGGGCCGCCGGGCCCGCCGCGCATCGACGCGGACGGGGACGTCCTTCAAGCCTGGGTTCGCCTGGAGGCTGCGGCCAAGGCGCTTGGCACCGGCATCGGACAACTGCTGACGGAAGAGGGAGTGGTTGGCGGCGAAGTGGTTGGTGGCACCACGGCTGCCCATCGGCTCGACGTCAGAAACCTCGACGTTGCCAGCGCTTATTTTGCTGCAGTGGCCGCGCAGACGTTGCCTCGAGCGGTCGAAGTTCTCACGCTTCCGAATGACGCGGACGCGCTGGCGAAATTTCTATCATGCGCAGAAACGTAAAACGCCGCGCCAATGCGAGCGCGTTGCTCGCAAATACGCATGACGGCCTACGGCAAATAGGGAAACATCTTTGAAATCGGATTGCTGACCGTTCGCTGTTTGCGTTTGTGATGAACGCGCGGCTCTCTCTTGCCGTCATTCTTCTCCGCCCTGGCCTCTCGTTGAGGCTTTGAGGCTGGTTCTGATTCAGGCCATTTCGCCGGCTCGAATGCCATCGCCGTCTCGTCTTTGACGGCGAGAAGCAGATTCGACTCCATCGGCTTCCAACGATAGCCGATGCCGAAATCGATGGGTGTCGCGCGACCCTTGCCGAAGACCCGATAAAGCGTCTGCTGCGATTGGGCTGCGAAAAGCGGGATCGGTCCGACGTAGCGGCCAAACGGGTGCAGTTGCCAACCTTTAGCAAAGAAGCGGATCGGAATTCCTGAATCGTCCTGCAGCAGCGAGACGCTATGGGTCAGCAGAAATTCGCGGATGGTCGAAAACTTATCGGAGTGCATGAGATACGAGGCGCTTTTGACGAAACTGTCGCCGTTGCCGAGCTTGCCGCAGAACTTGAGAAAACCGCTGTTCTGAACTCCGCCTTCCGACACGTCCGTGCTGAAGTAGTAGAGCGTCCGCTTTTTCCCGACGTCGTCGGAGAAAATGATTTTCACGCCCTTCGCCGTGGGGTTCGCGATCTTGTCTTCTACCGGGTGGATCGATCCATCATTCTGCAGATCAAAAAGCGATACGTCGTAAATCGTCTTGCCGGATCGCGCCAGGAACACCATCAGGATCGGCAACGTTCCCGTTATCCGCCCCTCGTTGAGTTCCACCCGCATCGACTTGGTACGAAAGAAGCTATAGCTCAGCACCGAGTTGAGAGATGATCGCAGTTCGCGCAGAGCGCCTGCGAGCTCGGGCCGCGAAAGCTTACCCAAATCCGGCAACTGGCCTGGCGGCTCGAGGCCAGCCATGATGTAAGTGTCCGCCGATGGAAAGAATGCGTCGGCGTAAAGAAAATCCGGGCCGCTGAAGATGTAGAAAAGAACATGCTGCGGATTGGAGAAATTCTTGGCAACCAAGCTGCGGACCTTTGCCAGCTGCCGCTTTTCGAGGACATCCCAGGATTCGTCGAAGTTGCGGGCGTGTTGTTTCCAGAACGCATCGTTGGTGTAGGTCGCAAGAGGCGACCCCGTAGACGGCATCATTCCAGCAAGAAAGCGCGCCGTATCGTCGGCACTCGCGGCCGGACCGGCAATAGCCGCGCGCGGAACAAACGCCAGCCCGACAAGCAACAGCGCCAAGATCGATGCGGTGAAACGCGTTCTAGTCATGACTGATCCTATCAAATTCCTTGCCATGACCGAGGCGCGATTGTGAAAGGGCGTATATCGCCAAGCCGGCGAGCATTATTCCTAGGCCTGCAAACGACTGCAAAGGCCGCTCAATGAGCAGGTGATACATCATGAAGGCTGTGACCGCGAGATACACCAGGGGCGTGACAGGATAGCCCCACGTCCGGTAGGGACGCGCCAGACCGGGTGCGTTCCAGCGCAACACGATGACGCCGAGAACGGCGAGGAACGAGCAGAGTGTCAGGCTGAATTGGATGGTATCGAGCACGGCTTCGAAACTCTGCGTCATCAGCAGCAGCGTAACGATGACGAGCTGAAGCAGAATTGCCGTCGTCGGGACGCCGTTGCTTGACGTGCGCGACAAGGGGGCGAGTAATCCGTGATCGAAGCCCATCGCCATCGTGACGCGCGGACCTATCCAGGTCATGGCGCTGATGGACGAGACGAGCCCGATGCAGATAAGCGCGCCGACGATGCGTCCGCCGAAGTCACCGAAAATATACTTGCCTGCGATCAACGCGACATCGAGCTGCCCGGCCATCGACGCGATCGGCGTCGTGTAAAGGAAGACGGCGTTGAGCGCCACGTAGAGGGTGATTACAATCAGCGTTGCAGCAATGATGGAGCGCGGCAGGCTTACTGCAGGTTCGCGTATCTCGCCGGCGATGTAGGTCGCGGCGTTCCAGCCCGAATACGCATACATCACGAATACGAGGCTCACCGCGAACGGCGCGCTCGAAATGAAACCGAGATCGTTGTGCGATGGCGCAAAAGAGATCGGCTGCGGGCTACCATAAGCGAGCCCGGCAATAATCAGCGCGATGATCAGTGCGCCTTTGATCAGCGTCGAGACATTTTGAAATTTGCTGCTGTGCTTGACGCCGCTCAGATGCACGAGCGTGACGATCCACGTCACTGCGAGACTGAGCAACAGCGCCGGCGCGCCCGGCACGACACCTTTGAAATACACGCCGAATGCCATTGCCGCGAGCGCGATGGGCGCCGCGAAGCCAACCGTTGCTGAGATCCATCCGGCCAGAAACCCGACGGCGGGATGATAAATACGCGACAGAAAATTGTATTCGCCGCCGGAGCGGGGAAACGCCGCCGAGAGTTCCGCATAGGCCAGAGCTCCGCTCAGCGCCGCAATGCCGCCGATGATCCACAGCAGCAGGACTGAGAATGCCGAAGGGATGTCCTGGACCTGAAACCCCAGACTTGTGAAGACGCCGATGCCGATCATGTCGGCGACGGCCAGGGCCGTTGCGGTCATCGTCGAAACGGTCCGGACATCGAGACCGGATGTCATCGGAGACGGTACGGTGATACTGGTCGCGGTTGTCATGAGATCGCTAATTCATTGCCGATTCGGCGACAGTATTGACGCGGCCGCCGCGCAACAACGGCCGCGACGACATGTAAACGCCAAGTGGCCAAATTGCACCTAGCGTGTTGCGGCGTGGGTCAACGGACCTCACCTTGGATGTGAGCCGACAGGCATTCAACGATTTGGGCTCACGATATGGACAAGTTTGGACCTTAATGCGACGGCGGGAATCAGCGCCAGCTCGCTGTTTATTATGTCTCGCGAGGGTAAACGCAGCATTCACAAGAACCGGCGCTATAACGGAGTGCCGCTGGGCATGGCGGACAAGACCGCACAATTCGAACGACGGGCCTTTCTGGCGGCGGCGCTGGGCGCCGGGCTGGCGTTAACGGCCGGCATTGGCTCCGCAATGGCCGCGAAGAAAACCGCGAAGCGGCGTACGATCACGCCTTCGAAGACGCAAGTACAGTCGCGTAGCGGGCCTCTTAAAACGGCGAGGACAGCGCTCGTGCCCTTCGACACGGCGCCGTTTCCCTATCATGGGACGATGCCGGGCTCGAACGCACCCTTCATGAATGTCGACGAGGGCGGACGCAAGGGCCACAGGACCGGATCGGGCCGCGTCTATTGGGAAGATCAGACGTACAACGATCGCCGCGTTCTGCTTCACATCCCGAAGGGGTTTGATGTTCGGCGACCGGCCTTGATGCTCGTCTACTTCCACGGTCACGGAGCATCGCTCGAGCGCGACGTGCTCAACCGTCAAAAAGTTCCGGCGCAGATTTCGGCGTCGAATGCCAATGTCGTTCTGGTGGCGCCGCAGTTGGCGGTCGATGCCGCCGATTCCAGCGCCGGTAATTTCTGGCAGCCGGGCGCTTTCGGCCGCTTCATCGGCGAGGCGGGTCAAAAACTCGCCCGCATGCACGGCGACCGCAAGTCGCTTAGGACGTTTGCCAGCATGCCGATCGTGGTTGTCGCCTACAGCGGCGGCTATGTAGCGGCGGCCTCGGCCATCGAGCGTGGCGGATTAAAGAAGCGCGTTCGCGGCGTCGTTCTTCTCGACTCGCTTTATGGCGACCTCGACAAGTTCGCACATTGGATCGAGGCCGATCCGTCAGCGTTTTTTGTCAGCGTCTATCTCAGCTCGACGCGAACGCAGAACGCCAAGCTGGAAGACATTCTCACTGCCCATGACGTCGACGTCAGTCCCGAAATCAATCATCGGCTGGCCGTTGGAGGCGTGGCGGTCGTTCCCGGTGGCGACGTTCGGCATCGCGACCTCCTCACGCACGCGTGGGTGGACTATCCGATCATCGATTTGTTGAAACGGTTGCCCGAGTATCGCCGTTGAGCCGATCGACCGCGGTCCGCTCTTGAAGGTGGCACCGCGCAGATCAGGAGCGGAGAGGCGAGGCGCAATCGGCTTCCACGGGCGCTTCGGGCGATGCAACCATCCGGGTGTGTCGCGGATTTCGCGACTGGCCGTCGCCCCGGACGGTTACGGTCCCGAGTATCGCTTCTTGACGGCACAGGGTGCTTCCGATACCCAACCCTTGCGACTGAAGCGGTGCGGCTTGTTCAAGCACGGCTTTCACCGGGGTCGCTAGACGTCACCGTAAAACGTCGAGGACGGAGCGTAGCGCAGCCTGGTTAGCGCACCAGTCTGGGGGACTGGGGGTCGGAGGTTCAAATCCTCTCGCTCCGACCAACAAATTCAGCCCATCGCGGACGTATTCAGTCCTTTGTCGGTTTGTGGGCCGTTGTACGACATGTTCCAGTCGATTTTGTAGAGATAGGGAGTGCTTGTTTGAGGCTAATGCGTTGAGACGATGATGTCGGAACCCTGGCCCATCTCGTCGCTCGGCGCGTTGTCGGTCACAATGACTTGGGCTCCGACCCATACGAGTTCGGCGATACGTTCGCGCAGATCGTCTGCAACCTCAACTCGATCGAGCGCCGCAGAAGCCGTGTCGCCCTGAGGGACAGGCGCGTTGTCGGCTCTC
>NZ_DATNBA010000126.1:0-17605 GCF_035572195.1 Hyphomicrobium sp.
AAGGGTCCAACGACATCTACTTCGAAGGCGGCGATCATCGCACGCTCGTGCACCTGACCGGCGGCAACTTTCAGCATCTGATGCAAGACGTTCCTCATGCGCATATCGGCGCGCGCAATCGCGGATGATGCTTGGATAAACCGGCGAAGGCTTAGTGCTGATTTCTCGATGCTTCGAGGCCGGAACAGGGTGGCCTCCGTTGTGCAATCGAGCGGCGCCAAGAGCAGCGTCCAGTAGTCGCTGACATTTTCATCGCCCGTGTGATCGGGCAAATTTCGATCGCTTCCTGTCCAACAAATCCTTACGCGCAATCATCTGGAAGCTTCACGGCGCCGGCAGACCGATGCCGAGATTCGAACGCAACATCCGCAGCTCTGCTTTGTGTTGCGTCGCGACGGCGTGCATTTTGTCGCGCTCCTACTTCGGGTATGGCCGCGCTTGTTTTTTGAAATAGTTCCAAAGACCGAAATATTCTTGACTCTTTTTGTGGCGTTGGCTCTACCTGATGTTGGACCTGATCTCGGGACCTTGAATCCTGACCTATTAGGAGTCGTTATGACCTTCTTATCGAACCACCGTTCGGTTGCCTTTCTCCGTGCCACTGTCACCTCTCTCTTCACCGCGGTCTTTGCGCTCGTTGGCGCGTACAGTCTGGTCGGCAGCGCTGCAGCCACCGACGAAATGATCGTTGAAATCACGATCAAGGATCACAAATTCGAGCCCTCGGCGCTGAAGCTTCCTGCTGCAAAGCACATCAAGCTGTCGGTCAAGAACCTCGATGCTTCGGCTGAAGAATTCGAGAGCAAGGATCTCGGCATCGAGAAAGTCATCGCCGGAAACAGCGATGCTATGATCCGTGTGAAGCCGCTCACCGCCGGCACGTACATCTTCTACGGCGAATATCACGAAGACACCGCCAAGGGTCACATCGTAGTGGAGTGAGGGCCAATGCTTGCCGCACTCGTCATCGTTTTCCGCGAAGTTCTCGAAGCTGGCCTGATTGTCGGTGTGGTTCTTGCGGCGTCGCGCGGGGTCACGGGCCGTAACAGTGCCGTGGGTCTCGGCATCCTGGCCGGCATCGCAGGCTCGGTCATCGTCGCGTTGTTTGCGTCGCGCATCTCGGATGCGTTCGACGGACGCGGGCAAGAACTCTTCATCGCGGCGATCTTGCTGTTCGCCGTCCTAATGCTGGCTTGGCACGTCGTCTGGATGGCAGAGCATGCGCGCGAGATGACGCTGCAATTGCGCAAGCTCGGAAGCGATGTTGCGGCTGGTTCGCAATCACTGTTTGCTCTAGGCGCTGCCGTCGCCGTCGCCGTCATGCGTGAGGGCAGCGAGGTCGTGCTATTCCTGACCGGAATCGTCATGCAGGGCAAAGACACGGGTGGTGAACTGCTCATCGGCTCGCTGGGCGGACTCGTGCTTGGGGCTGCCGTGTCGCTGATCCTTTATTTCGGACTAGCGGCTATTCCGTTGAAGCGCATGTTCTCAGTTACCGGCGTTCTGGTCACGCTTTTGGCCGCAGGTCTCGCGGCCTCGGCCGTGCAGCAATTGTCGAACGCCGGCGTGCTGAACGTTCTCGACACCCGTCTCTGGGATACGTCTTGGATTCTCTCCGTATCGAGCTGGCCCGGCCGCATCCTTCACGTTCTGATCGGTTACATGGATCAGCCAACGGGCATGCAGTTGATTGCCTACGCGGTGACGGCCGGTAGCATTTTCGGCTTGGTCTATTTGCGCCGTGCCCCCGTCGAACATGCAAGGATGTCGCGCGCCTAGGCGATGTGCAGAGCCTAAATCTCGGCGCGTAATGCCGACGGCAAGCCTTACTCCGCT
The DNA here is from genome assembly GCF_035572195.1 of Hyphomicrobium sp. Classification (GTDB taxonomy): domain Bacteria; phylum Pseudomonadota; class Alphaproteobacteria; order Rhizobiales; family Hyphomicrobiaceae; genus Hyphomicrobium_B. The sequence continues at coordinate 1,837 of NZ_DATNBA010000126.1, forward strand.
GTCGCGAAGCGGACGCTTTTGGTCATCCGAATTTTCGCTGTTGATTTGCGACTTATCTCGAGCAAGTTGCAATCCACGCTTGCGTTCTGCAGGCAGCCGCAACACAAATTGAAAAGGAAATGTGACACCGGCAAAGAGAAGTTGCCAGGAGCTACGCATGGGCAACGACAGGCCACGCAGGCGACGCAATTCCTTTTCCGCGATGCCGGCGGATTTGCCCGACGCTAGACCGCTCCAGTCCGCGACCGTGCCGCAGCGTGACGCGACATCTTCCAACAACCTCATATCCCATCTTGTTGCTGATCGGCTGGTTGTCATCGCGGGCACGCGGAATGCCGCGATCGGACGATCGCTCAAGGCGGCCGGCGCGCGCGGAATTCTCCATCTCGGCATTGACGCCGAAACAGCAGCTTTAGAAGGTTTCCACGCAGGCCCTTACGAAGGTTCGGCTAGCGTCGGCGCCAACAACTGCACGGTCGCGCTGCTTGCCGGACATAGCGCATTGGCGCTGCGATCGCGACAATTCTTCCAAGGCTTCGAGACGATCCTCCTGCCATTGAGCCTTGCGCTTGTCGCGGGTTCAGCGGGCTTTGCCCGATATACTTTCCGTCGGAAGCTCACATACGAAGGTCTGACGGGTATCGACGGCTTGGCGTGGCCGGTCGTCGTCTTTCGCAACCGCCTGTTTGCGTCTCGTCCCCGAACCCGCATTCATGCCCCGGCTCGCTACAACTCGAAGGAGATCCTGAAATCTCTTGCCGATCTCGACGCCGTTGTCCTGCGCGGCGTTGAGGCTGCGGAGGCGGGTTCGCCCGTGCCGGAGCTCGATGTTCTCGCCGAGGGCGCGGCCGCTGACCAGATCGAGGCCGGCTTTGCCGGTGAGCCGGCAACCGTCCCGATCGATCTCTATAGCGACGATGGCAGCGGCGGCCGGACGTTCAAACTTGTTTCCCTTTTTCCGCCCGCGATGGCGGCTGAAATGATCAGGACTGCGATTGTTCGACCGAGCGGCATTAAAGTGCCGTCGGATGACTGGCGCTTCGTTTCGTGTGCATTCGAACTGCTCTTCCACAAGTCCGACCGGGTCGCTCCAGGTACTGAGCGTCTCGACGATAGAACGTTCGCGACGTCGGACGATGTGCGCGAGCTTCGCCGCTTGGCAAAGTTGGCGGGGGCTCCTGCGCCGACGACGTTCTCGGACATCGAAACGTTGCTGCGTGCGCGGGGCGTATTCCCGGAAATCGATAGCATCGGCTTTTTCAGCGCAGACAATGCGTTTCTCTCGACCCGCTATCGGAGCCATGCGCAAAGTCTGGCGCCGGGCCTCGCCGTATTTCTCGTGCGGGATTTCGGCCTCGGTGACCAATTCGTGCGCGAGGTGCACGACAACCTGAGACGGCGCGGATTTTCGATCCTCTACGAAAAGTCCGTTGACCCAACGCGCGATCGCGACGCCGTCAGCCGTATGCGCGGCGGTAACTGGCTCGACCCCATGTCGAAGTCAGGCAAGGCACCGCCGATCCATGTCTTCGTCTGCTTCGATCGCGAGCCCCAGACGCCGCCTGCGCGTGAGCGCAAACGTTATCCGCGGCTCGACAATGCGCGGACGTTGTTGAAAGCCGATCTTCGCGGCGCCGCTGCAGCGAATGCAGGCGTACGTTATCTCAACGCCGTGCACACGACCGACAACAGCGCCGAAGCGGAAGGCTACATCGTCGCGCTAGGTATCGGCGATGAACCGGCAGTTCGCGACTGCATTGCGCGTCTGCGGGAGCTGAAGCGGGCCTAAAGCCCGAGGTCGGATAGCCCCGGGTGATCGGCCGGGCGGGGCCCAAGTGGCCAATGGAACTTCCGGTCGCGCTCCGAAATCGGCAGATCGTTGATGCTCGAATAGCGAAGTTCCATCAGGCCGTCGGGACCGAATTCCCAGTTTTCGTTGCCGTAGGAGCGAAACCACTGACCGCTGTCGTCGTGCCATTCGTAGGCGTACCGGACGGCGATGCGGTTGTCGGTGAACGCCCACAGTTCCTTGATCAGCCGATAGTCGAGTTCCTTGGCCCACTTGCGCTGCAGAAATTCGACGATCTCTTTTCGGCCGATCGGAAATTCGGATCGATTGCGCCAGCGGCTTTGTTCTGCATAGCCGAGCGACACACGCTCGGGATCGCGCCTGTTCCAGGCGTCTTCCGCCATCCGAACCTTCTGAGCGGCCGTCTCGCGCGTAAATGGCGGCAGCGGTGGTCGTGTCTCTGACATGAGCGAATCCTTAACTTGCATTTCAAGAAGCTGCTACTTGACCAGTCGCGCGAACGCCACGACGGTTCAAGTCAAATCGCAACCGGCTGTCTGACGCCGATCGAGGGAGTTACCGCCATGTACGACATTGCCAAGCTCGCGAACCTGCCGCAGCTGCGCAGCCTCGCGCCTACGACAATGGCAGCATTCGAGAATTTCGATCGGGCGGCGATGGCGCCCGGCGCCATACCGCGACGCTACAAGGAATTGATCGCACTCGGCGTGGCACTTGCGACGCAATGTCCCTATAGCCTCGAAGTGCATCGCACGAACGCCGAGAACGCCGGCGTGACGGAAGCGGAAATCGCCGAAGTCGTTTTTCTTGCAGCGACGATGCGGGCGACAGCTGCGATTGCCCACGGCACGCATCTGGTTGGTGCGCGCAAGCCGGCTCGCTAGCGGATAGCGATGCGAGCGTATGTATTTTGGGTGGATGTCCAGCCCGGCCTGAATAGCTACAGCGCGCCGTAGAGTTTAAGCGCGATCGCGACGAGGCTCAGTGCGGCAATCCAGAGCGCAACGTCGGTGGCGCGATTGCGTTTCGAGCCTGACGCGATTTTTTCTCGCGTTTCATCGTCGAGCCTGACGCCCGAGCGCGCCATTTCGGCGAGACCGAGGATGGCTTGCTCGGCTTTTTGCAGCAGTCCCGGCGTTCGGAGCAGCACGTCGCCGATCGCCGCGGCGCCGCGTCCGGTTTCCTGCAAACGCCCGAGGAGAGACAGATTGTTATCGATCCACTCGCGCGCCACGGGTTCAGCGGCCGTCCACACGTTGATGCCGGGGTCAAGGTCGCGCGCCACGCCTTCGACGATGACCATGCTCTTTTGCAGCAGGATCAGTTCCGGCCGCGTCTGCATATCGAAGACATCGGTATAGGCGAAGAGCTGGCCGAGAAGGTCAGCCATCGAAATTTCTTCGGCGGTGCGACCGTGGATCGGTTCGCCGATGGCGCGCATCGCCTGTGCGAATTCCTCGACCTTGTGGTGCGGCGGCACGTAACCGGCTTCGAAGTGAATGACGGCGGCGCGATGATAGTCGCGCGTTATGAGGCCGTGCAGAATTTCGGCGAGAAAGCGCCGCTCGGCAAGTCCGAGCCGCCCCATGATGCCGAAGTCGACGGCGACGATGACGCCGGCGTCGTCGACGAACAGGTTTCCCTGATGCATGTCGGCATGGAAAAAACCGTCGCGCATGGCGTGGCGCAGGAAGGTGCGCAGAACGGCGAGGCCGAGCGCGTCGGTGTCGAAGCCTTTAGCTTTCAGCGCATTGACATGCGATATCGGCGTGCCGTCGATCCATTCGACGGTCAGGACGCGCTTCGCGGTCCGTTTCCAATCGACGTCCGGAACACGAAAGCCTTCGTCCTCTTTGATGTTGCCGGCCATCTCGGAGATCGCCGCCGCCTCGAGACGCAAATCCATCTCGAGTTCGGTCGTGTGCTTCAGGTTGTCGACGACCGCCACCGGCTTCAGCCGTCGCGCCGGTTCGTAATAGCGCTCGATCATGCGGGCCGCGAAGTAGTAGCTGTCGAGGTCGCGGCGAAAACGCTTTTCGATATTCGGACGCAGGATTTTGACGGCCACCGGCTTCTTGACGCCATCGACCATCACGTAGGCCTTATGGACTTGCGCGATCGAAGCGGCAGCGACGGGCGGTCCAAATTCGACGAAGTGATCTTCGAGCTTGCCGCCAAGCGCCCGCTCCACCGCTTCGCGCGCCTCGGCCATCGAGAACGGGTCGGCCTTGTCCTGCAGATGACGCAGGTCGGCTGACAGCTCCGAGCCGATGATATCGGCGCGCGTTGCGAGAAACTGACCGAGTTTGACGTAACTGGGCCCGAGTTCCGTCAGGGCCGTTGCGACGCGCGTCGCGGGCGGCTCGTCGGCGCGAAAGGGCGCGGCGATGAGCCGGATCGGCACCGTCGCGGCGCGCGCGATCCTGAGCGGCAGCGGCACGGGCACGCCCTTCGGAACGAAGCGGACACCATGCTGCGCTAGTACGAAGCCCGCTCGAGCGAGTCTGAAAGTATTGATGAAGGCTCCAGGCATATCCGCGATTTTGTGGTCCTAACTTTCGCGGGCGAGCCGCCGACTGGCCGCACATTGCCCCAGGGGGCGCTTTGGTCAAGCAAAGTCGGTTCGACGGGTAAAGACGGTTAAACGGGCTGCGCCATTGCGAGGCGGCGATCCGTGATCGCTCTACAACCCATCGCTCGACAACATAACGGCGCCCGTCGCTTTTCAGCGGGCGCCGTTGAATGCGATGAATTTGGTCTCAGGTTACTTCGTGCAGAAGGTCGCGCGACCGTGACACGTCACCATTCCGCCAGCTGGGCTGCAGCGATATTGCTTGTTTATGACCCGGTAGCCCGCAACGTCGCCGTTCGCGACGAAGCCTGGCCAGAGACCCCAGCTGACCGACTGCACCATCGTTTCAAGTGCAAACCACTTGGCGGAGTCCGCCGAACTCGACGTAGCAACCGCGCCCTTGGTGACGCAGCCCGCATTGGCAACGCCCGCCCCAAAGGCAAGCGCAGCGGCGACCGTCGCGCACATCAGTAATTTCGTTTTCATGACCCCATCTCCTTCGTTCGAAGAAGCCGCGGCTTCTCCATGCCCTTCCCTGGCGGAAGCTATGCCGCAGGCGGAGCGGGGGTCAATCGACCTGACAATACCGGCCGTTAAAACGCGTGGAAGTGTGGCCGATTAGATCTTCCAGCCGGTGTGGATCGCGGCAATGCCGCCGGTCAGATTGCGATAGCTGACGCGGCCGAATCCGGCGCCGCGAACGAGGCCGGCGAAGGCCTCCTGCTTTGGAAACCGGCGAATGCTCTCAACGAGATAGCGATACGGCTCGGCGGCTCCGGCGGTAAATTTGCCGAGTCGCGGGATAACCTCGAAAGAATGAAAATCGTAGAGCCTATCGAGGATCGGCACCTGGCATTCGGAAAATTCCAGGCAGAGAAACCGCCCGCCCGGCTTCAACACCCGGTAAGCCTCAGCCAAAGCCTTATCGATATGCGTCACATTCCGGATGCCGAAGGCGATCGTATAGGCATCGAAGCTACCGCTTTCAAAGGGTAACGCCTCGGCATTGCCTTCGACGCATGCGATGCGGTTCTGGAGACCGGCGGCGGAAATGCGGTTGCGGCCGACCTCGAGCATTTCGGGACTTATGTCGCATATTACGGCCGTGGCCTTGGGACCGCTGTCGCGCGCGTAACGGAGCGCAATGTCGCCGGTGCCGCCTGCAACGTCGAGCAACCTGAACGGCGTTTCGCCGCGCGGCGCATTGAGCATGGTGATGAGGTCGCGCTTCCACAGCCGGTGCAGGCCACCCGACATCAGGTCGTTCATCAAATCGTAGCGCCCGGCGACGGCGGCAAAGACCTGATTGACGAGACCTTGCCGCTCGGTTTCGGGGACGGCGCGAAAGCCGAACGATGTCGTGCTTTCGCAAGTGTTGTTGCGATCATGTTCCATGTCCCGCAGAATAGCCGCCCGCGTGGCGTCGCGCTATCGTCGGCTTGCCTTTAACGTCAATTGCCCGGCTCACTCGATGCCCGAACTTCCAGAAGTTGAAACCGTGCGGCGCGGCCTGGCGCCGGTACTCGTCGGCCGCCGCGTTACGGATCTCGAGGCGCGCCGGCCGGATCTGAGGTTCCCGTTGCCTGAGAAGTTCCGCGAACGGCTCGTGGGCCAGCAAATCGTGGCGCTCGACCGGCGCGCCAAATACCTGATCACGGCGCTGTCGGGCGGTGAAGACCTCGTCATGCATCTCGGCATGACGGGCCGTTTCACGATTTTGCGCGACGGCGTCCGTGAGACCCCTGGCGAATACGCTCACGATAGCGGCGCCAATCCGGTGCACGATCACGTCGTGCTGCACCTCTCCGACGGCACACGCATCGTCTACAACGACCCGCGCCGCTTCGGCTTCGTGATGATGATGGCGCACGCCGAACGCGAGGCGCACGCGCTTTTTCGCAACCTCGGCGTCGAGCCGCTCGGAAACCAACTGACGGCCGACTATCTGGCGTCGCGGGGGCGCGGCAAAAAGACCAACCTCAAGTCATTTCTGATGGACCAGCGCATCGTCGCGGGGCTCGGCAACATCTATGCTTCGGAGGCTCTCTATCGCGCCGGATTATCGCCGAACCGCAGCGCCAGCAGTCTCGCCGATCGGCGCGGCGCGCCGGCTGACAGAGCGACGCGCCTGGTCGCATCGATCAAGCAAGTTCTTCAGCACGCGATCGACGCTGGCGGATCGACGTTACGCGATTATCGAAACGTCAATGGTGCATCGGGCGCTTTCCAAAAATCGTTCGCTGTTTACGACCGCGCCGATTCCATATGCCTGAAGCCCGGGTGCGGCGGAAAAATACGCCGCACGTTGCACGCAGGGCGTGCGAGCTTTCATTGTCCGCGGTGTCAGCGCTGAACGCTTCGTCAGCGCGTTCGCCGCTCCGTCAGAACGGTGTAGCTTTTGATCATGATCATGCTCAGGCACATGATCGCGAAGCCGCCCGCGAGAAACAGTTGGTTGGCAGCCCAGTCGCCTTTCAACGATGAGAGTTTGCCCGATCCGATCAGCCATATTAGCCCGCAGGCGATCGCAACCGCCTGCAAAAATGCCAGGCGCACGGCGCGGGCTATTGCCGAGGGCGTCGCGAAACTGTCGTTCGGATCAGCGATGCGCCACAAATAAAAAACGTGAGCGAGTGCGATCAGCATCAAGGCCGAGCCGTATTCCCAGCCGTGCTGCCAGCGAACATGCGTTCCGATGTAGATCGCGTAGAACGCCAGCGCGCACCACAAGTAGGCGAGCATGATGAGTTGCGCGGTTTGCCGCAAGGCATGGCGCGGCGTCACGTCGGCAACGGCGGTTTCAGACGAGCGCCGCCAAAGGGGAGAATTCGTACGCACGGCCGCCACGACGAGGACGATGGCGAAGACCGCGGCGGCGAGCGCCGATTCAGCTTTGCGGATCGCGCCTGCGGCGAGCGTCATTGCGACAAGGGCCGCAGCAAGCGTCGTCAGCAACCAGGGGAGCGATGGGCGCAATGGCATGTCGGGGAGGGACCTCAGAAAGAAGCGGTTCTCCACTGCATCACACGCGCGCCGGAGATCGTAAAGCGTCGAGACTGATGGCGGCGATGGCCAGTGCACCAAAAAAGAAGATACTGCAGCCTGCCCAGTCGGCGTGGTTCACGGCGCGTGGAAATTTGCCGTCGACGAACAGGCTGATGATCCCAGCCGCCATCCCGACGATCTGCACTTGCACCAGAAGCCTGCCGAATTTGACGAGCGTATCGTCGCCGCGACCGGCGGCTGCATCGCGGTCGAGCATGCTCGCAAAGACGAAGCTCGCAATCGCGGCGAAGCCAAAGCCAATGAAAAACTGCCACCACTCGGGCCACCTCGCTTCGATGATCAGCAGATATGACGCCGCCACGGCCAGCGCTGCCCAGGCCCAGACGATGCCGAGATGGCGGGCGGTCGAGCTGGCAACGGCGCTGGTCGTGGCACCGGCGAACATCAAGCGCTGGCGATCGCGGATCGCCATGAAGGTCAGTGCGAGGCCGGCCACCCCAGCGACGGCCATGTGCAGCGGCGGTTGGTGTGCCGCCGCAGCCAGTACCGTGGCGCAGACGGCCGCCGCCACTGCCAACAACGATCCCATAAGCGATGACATCTCTCACGTTCTCCGTTGTCGCGGACACGGCCTAAATGGCCGTGCAGCAGGCTCGTGCGACGCTTAACAATCTCGATGGCACTTTTCCAGACGCGGCAAACGCAGAATTGCCATTTTGTTGGCTGTGGCTTCATTGACCGATCGACGACGGACGGCTATACCGCCCGCAAACCGTGCCTGGACAGATCGTCCGGCCCGAAAGTGCTTTCTTTCAACCAACGGCCTTGGTTCGCCCTTCAGGTGTGCTAGAGGCATTTTCAAACAGTACAAGGACCGTTTCATGGCTAACACGTCGTCGGCAAAGAAGGCCGCACGCCAGATGATCACCCGCACCGAAGTCAACAAGGGGCGGCGTACACGCGTGAAGTCCGAGGTCCGCAGCGTCGAAGAGGCGATCAAGTCCGGCGATCGTAGCAAGGCCGAAGCCGCGCTCAAATCCGCGGAACCCATTCTGGTGCGCAATGCTCAGAAGGGAATGATGCACAAGAAAACGGCGAGCCGGAAAGTTTCGAGACTCGCAAAGCGTGTCAAGGCTATGTCTGCATGACGCGATTGTGATCGACGGGAGGCAATTTTTCTCCCTGTTGCACGTTCGGCACAGTAATCAGCGGGCCCCATTTGGGGCCCGTTACTTTTTGAACGCAGGTAAACCGCTGGAATCGCGCATTGCGGACGCGCAAACTTAAACGTCCGATCAATTTTGCGCGGCTCGCTGAGATCGGCAACCAAGAATAAAATGACGAATGCATGACGTTTGCGGCAGTCTCTGAACGAGACTAAGCGCGTGGCGGAAACGCGAACGGAGTCAGGAGTGTTGTGCACAGAAACGATGAACTCGCTTCGGCTTTTCCACTGCCCTGTGGACAACTTTCCAAGCGCGCTCTCGAAGCGTTTAGGCGATCGAGGTGCTTGTCGAGAAACTGGTTAACCGTTAGTTAGTGAGTGTGAGCGGCAGCGGGGTAAGGCGATCGTTCACTTCTGCAAGTTGACGTGCGTGGATACCGGGGTTCTGAAGCAAGATTTGGTATCCCGGATACGTTGTCAAAAATAGATAAAGACCTGCATTTCGTCTTCGGACTGTTGCGGCAGTACGCTGATGATTTGTGCATCTTCAGTAATCCTGAGGAAGTCCAGTGCGGGTCTTTATCAACATTGCGTAAACACGTGTGAGGGCTCGTGGGCAATACTGATGCCGACCGCGTCGAGGACGTTCCCGTCCTGGAAACGTGGAAGCGTCTCAGGGGCGATCCGAAAGCAGTTTTGGTAGATGTTCGCACGCGCGCCGAATGGGCGTTCGTGGGCGTTCCCGATCTTTCCAAGCTTGGTCGGAACGTTCTGCTCATCGAGTGGCAATCGTTTCCCGACAATCGGGTCGCCACCGATTTTGCGAACAGACTAGAGGCGGAGTTGACGGCAAGAGGAGTTGAGAAGACCGACGAGATTTTTTTCATTTGCCGCTCAGGCGGTCGCAGCCGGATGGCTGCAGAAGTGATGGCGGCGGCGGGTTACAGCCATTGCCAGAACGTGGCGGACGGCTTCGAAGGGCCAATGGATGCCGACCGTCACCGCGGTCAGATTGCGGGTTGGAAATTTGAGGGTCTCGATTGGGTGCAGGGCTAGCATCCGGATTTTTTGAAGGACACGAGAAGACGGTGCATCGTCGGCCAGAGGGTTAGCGGACATGCAGCGAGTAATGGGGACGTTTGAGACATTCGTCTCAAGTCGGGCGTCCCGAGTAATTAGCGGGGAGTAATGACGATGCAGGCGGCTACGAAGGCACAGGTTCCGGGTATTGGCGAAAATGGAGCGGTTCTAGCAGAAACCGCGTCGGCAGCGGTTGAGGGCCGCGGCCAGAAAGTTCGCGCCATGTTGAAGGCCCGGCTCGGCGATGAGATCTATTCGAGCTGGTTCAAGAGCCTGGAATTCGAGAGCTTCGATGGGCGCATCGTCAAGGTCTCGGTGCCCGTAAAATTCGTGCGCAACTGGATTCAGGAACACTACGCCGACCATCTGCTGGCTTGTTCGCGCATCGAGTTCACGTCGGCGGAGCGCGTCGATGTGATCTGGCGTCAGCCGGGTTCAGCGGCGCAGCGTGCCGGCGAGGCGCGGGCGGTGGAAACGACGGCCGCCGGTGCTCAGCTGGCGCCGACCTCGCCGCAGGCAGAATCGCCGCAGCGTAACATCGGTTTTCGCGTCCCGGCTCCACCGGCGCAGCGCACGTCCGCGGGCGGCCTTGAAGGTTCGCCACTTGATCCGCGCTACACATTCGACAGCTTCGTCGTCGGCGCCTCGAACCGCATGGCGCACGCCGGTGCGACGCAGGTTGCGGAAACGGTGATGACGGACGCGCCCGGCTACAATCCGCTGTATCTCCATTCCGCCGTCGGTCTCGGCAAAAGTCATCTGCTGCAGGCGATTGCCTGGGAGGTCAAACGGCGCTCTCCGACGGCCCAGGTGCTTTATCTGACGGCCGAACGTTTCCGCTATCAGTTCGTCGAGGCGCTGCGCTCGTCCGATCCGCTCGCATTCAAAGAGCGTTTCCGCAACATCCACATGCTGCTGATCGACGACCTCGAGTTCCTGCAGGGTGAGCGGACCGAACAAGAGTTCGATCACATCATCAATGCGCTCCTCGATGGCGGCAAGCAGGTCGTCGTCGCGTCGGCGCGGGCGCCCAACCAGATCGAACGACTCAACGAGCGCATGCGTTCGCGTCTGCAACGCGGCCTCGTGACGGAACTTCAGCCGCTCGACCACGAATTGCGTCTGAAGGTTCTCGAGAAGCGCTTGGCCGAGAAACGCGCCACCGATCCATCGTTCGCGCTTTCGCGCGACGTGATCGAGCTATTGGCGCTGAGGCTGACGGAAAACGGCCGCGAGCTAGAAGGGGCGGTCACCCGGCTCTATGCGACGTGGCAGTACATGCGCACGCCGATCACACTCGACATCGCGGAAACGGTGATCCGCGATCTCGTCCAGAATCTCGAACCGCGGCGCATCAAGATCGAAGACATCCTGCGCATCATTTCGCGCCACTACGGCGTCTCGAAGGGTGATCTACTGTCTCAACGCCGTCATCGTTCTGTCGTCTGGCCGCGCCAGATCGGCATGTACTTGGCGAAGCATTTGACGGCGCGCTCGCTGCCTGAGATCGGCAGGCGCTTCGGCGGCCGCGATCACACGACGGTGCTGCACGCCATTCGCAAGATCGAGGGTGAAATCACGAAGAATCCGCACCTCGAAGGCGAACTCGAGGAGCTGAAACGGCTCCTCAATCACTAATCCGAACCCGACCCGTCCACGTCCTGATATGGCAAGAGGCCGGCGTTCCGCTTCCTGGAACGCCGGCTTTGCCGTCTCGGCCGGGCAAGACGTGGCGTCATGCGGGGCGCAGCAGCCGTTTCGCCGGATGGCGTTACATCTTTGCTTGAAAAGTTGCCGCCATTCGGCTCTGATCCGGGTCCACGTGCGATTCCGCTACGGAACGCGCGCGGAGCCAGCCATTCTCATTTCGCGCGTGATCGCTCGGGCGTGTCACAGCCGCCCCCTCCACGCGCTCTCCGAAATCAAGATTGAGGACAGACATGCGTCTCGAGATTGAACGTGGTGAACTCTTGAAGGCGTTGAGCCACGTGACCAGCGTCGTCGAGCGCCGGACTACCATTCCGATTTTGTCGAACGTCATGTTGAAGGCGTCGGGCGAAACGCTGACGTTCAAGGCGACCGATCTCGAACGTGAAGTCAGCGAGAGCGTCGCGGCGAAGGTGACGACGCCCGGCACGCTGACGGTTCCGGCACATGTGCTGCACGACATCGTGCGCAAACTGCCTGAGGGCGCCCAGATCGAAATGAAGCGCGAAGGCGACAAGGAGCGTCTGACGATCACGTCGGGAAATTCGCGCTTCAGCCTGCAGACGCTTTCGGCGGAGGACTTTCCGGATTTGACGGTCGGTGAGATCGGCCACGAATTCACGATGGAGGCCGGCGATCTGAAACGTCTCATCGACAAGACACGCTTTGCGATCTCGACGGAGGAGACGCGCTATTACCTCAACGGCATTTATTTGCATCCGGCCGAGAGCGGCAAGACGAAGACGTTGCGCGCAGTCGCGACTGACGGACATCGCTTGGCGCAGGTTGAGCTGCCGCGGCCGAAGGGTGCCGACGGCATGCCCGGCGTCATCGTGCCAAGGAAGACGGTGCACGAGCTGACGCGGTTGATCGAAGTCCCGAGCGGCCAAGTGAAGGTTGGCGTGTCGCAGACGAAGGTGCGTTTCGAGATCGGGCCCGTCGTGCTGACGTCGAAACTGATCGACGGAACTTTCCCGGATTACGGCCGCGTCATTCCCCACAACAACGACAAGGAAATGAAGGTGCCGAACGCGTCGTTCAAAAGTGCCGTCGATCGCGTGTCGACGATCGCCAGCGAACGCGGGCGCGCGGTGAAGCTCAACGTTTCAAACGACAAGCTGATCCTGACCGTGAACAATCCGGAAGGCGGCAGCGCGACGGAAGAGATTGCGGTCGGCTACGGCGCTGGGCCGCTCGAGATCGGCTTCAATGCGCGCTATCTGCTCGATATCGCCGAACAGCTCGAAAGCGAAGATGCGCGCTTTCTCTTGGCTGATCCGGGTTCCCCGACGATGGTCCGCGATGGCGGAGACGGCAGCGCGCTTTACGTGCTGATGCCGATGCGGGTTTAGTTCTGGTCGTCATCCTCGACCGCATGAGTGCGCGAGTGCGTTCGGGAATCCAGCGTCAGACTCGTCGGAGGCATCTTGTTTTTGGGCCTTCGGCGCTTCTTGCGCTGGATCCCCGGCCTTCGACGCGCAAGTTCAACGCGCGCTCGGCCGAGGATGACGGGCATCTCCAACTCTAACGTCGGCGCGGATTGATCAGGGATCATGGTTTCCGGACTTTGGGTCGAGCGGCTGGGGCTGACGAATTTCCGTAGTTATGCCTCGGCGAGCGTCGAAACCGATGCCGGCCCGCAGGTGATTGCCGGTGCCAACGGCTCGGGTAAAACCAATCTTCTCGAGGCGTTGTCGTTACTGGCGCCCGGGCAAGGGTTGCGGCGCGTTCCGTTCAATGATCTGGCGCGCTCGTGTGGCGACGGCAGCTTTGCGGTCTCGTCGCGGGCTCACACGCTCGCCGGCGCCGCGGATATCGGCACGGGGCTCGCAGCCGGTGCAGGTGCAGGAGAACGTGCCGGCAGGGTCGTCAGGATCGACGGCACGACGCAATCAGGCTCGGGCGTGCTGGCGGATTATCTCGAGATCGTCTGGGTCACGCCAGCAATGGACGGATTGTTCACGGGTCCCGCGTCAGAGCGGCGGCGTTTTCTCGATCGTCTGATCCTCTGCTTCGATCCCGCCTATCGCACAATCGCCGGCCGCTTCGAACGGGCGATGACGAGCCGCAACCGGCTTCTCGCGGATGGCGTTCGCGACAACGCGCAACTCTCGGGCTTCGAGCGGGTCATGGCCGAGACCGGTATTGCCGTTGCGGCGGCGCGTCTCGAAGCCGTCGCCGCGATGGCGGCAATCGTCGACAAGCGGCGCGCGCGCGATCCGAATTCCGCATTTCCGTGGTCATCGTTCCAGCTCGAAGGGCGCATCGAAGACGATCTGCAGCGCCTTTCCGCGGTCGAGGCTGAAGACGCTTACGCGCGAACGCTCAGCGACATGCGTGAGCGCGATCGCGCGGCGGCGCGAACTCTCGACGGTCCGCACCGATCCGACCTCGTCGTCGCGCATGGACCGAAGGCGCTCGCAGCGCGCCACTGTTCGACTGGCGAACAGAAGGCGCTACTGCTGGGCCTGGTTCTGGCGCATGCGGAGCTGCTGACGGAACGGCAAGAGGGCGCCAGCCCGATCCTGCTTCTCGATGAAATTACCGCTCATCTCGATGCCGACCGGCGGGCGGCGCTGTTCGCCGAAATCCTGCGTCTCAGCGCCCAAGCGTGGATGACGGGAACCGATGAAGAAGCCTTCAACGGGCTCTCCGGAAGGGCCCGATTCTGGCGTGTCGAAGAGGGCAGAATAACGTTCCAAGCATAGGCCCCCGAATAGAGACAAACGGTCACACTCAACGCGCTGAAATAATTGCATTTTTTGAAATTCGTTTGCGCTGAATTTATGCGGCGTTCGGGAGCGTTTTGTGCTATAAAATAAGCATTGAATTCCGTCCTCAACGAAAGCCAGAAATGAACGCCCAACCGCTGAAGAAAACACCGGCGCCGGACGACTACGGCGCCGACAGCATCAAGATGCTGAAGGGGCTCGACGCGGTCCGCAAACGCCCCGGCATGTACATTGGCGACACCGACGATGGGTCGGGTCTGCACCACATGATCTACGAGGTCGTGGACAACGCCGTCGACGAAATTTTGGCCGGCCATGCGAACGCATGTCAGGTGACGTTGAACCCCGACGGCTCGTGCACGGTGCGCGACGACGGTCGCGGTATTCCAGTCGGCATCAAAACCGACGACGATCAGGTGCCGCAGCGCTCGGCCGCCGAAATCGTTTTTACCGAGCTGCATGCGGGCGGCAAGTTCGACCAGAATTCGTACAAGGTTTCGGGCGGCCTGCACGGCGTCGGCGTGTCGGTCGTCAACGCTCTGTCGAGCTGGCTCAAGTGCCGGATCTGGCGCCTTGGCAAAGAACATTTCATCGAGTTTCGCGACGGCGTTGCCGTTGCTCCGCTGAGAGTCGTCGGCGACGGCCACGGCGAGCGCGGCACCGAAGTGTCATTCCTGCCGAGCACCGAGACGTTTCACAATGTCATGGAATTTGATTATGCGACGCTCGAGCATCGGCTTCGCGAGCTGGCGTTTTTGAACTCCGGCGCGAAAATTCTTCTGACCGATGCGCGTCACGCCGACATCAAGCGCGAAGAGTTCATGTACGAGGGCGGCACCGCGGCCTTCGTGCGCTATCTCGACCGTTCGAAGTCGTCGGCCCTGCCTGATCCGATCATGATCCGCGGCGAGAGGGACGGCATCAATGTCGAGGTCGCTCTGTGGTGGAACGATAGCTACCACGAGACGGTGCTGTGCTTCACGAACAACATTCCGCAGCGCGACGGCGGCACGCATCTCGCGGGCTTTCGCGGTGCGCTGACACGTATCGTCAATAAATATGCGGAAGAAAGCGGCCTTGCGAAAAAGGAAAAAGTCGCGCTTTCCGGCGACGATGCGCGCGAAGGTTTGACGTGCGTACTCTCCGTCAAGGTGCCCGATCCGAAGTTTTCTTCGCAGACGAAAGACAAGCTCGTTTCGTCGGAAGTGAAGCCGGTCGTCGAGTCGACGGTTGGCGATCAGCTCGGCGCCTGGTTCGAAGAGCATCCCAAGGAAGCCAAGGTTATCGTCGGCAAGATCGTCGAAGCGGCGCTCGCCCGCGAGGCAGCGCGCAAAGCGCGTGACTTAACTCGGCGCAAGGGTGCTCTCGATGGTTTGCGCCTGCCGGGCGGCCTCGCAGAGTGCCAGGATCGCGACGCTTCGAAGACTGAGCTATTCATCGTCGAAGGCGATTCAGCCGGCGGCTCGGCGAAGCAGGGCCGCAAGCGCGAGTTCCAGGCCGTCTTGCCGATACGCGGCAAAATCTTGAACGTCGAGCGGGCGCGTACCGACAAGATGCTGTCGTCGGAACAGGTGACGAATATCATCGCGGCGCTTGGCACCGGCATCGGGCGGGATGAATTCAAGGTCGAGAAGCTGCGTTACCACAAGGTCATCATCATGACCGACGCCGACGTCGACGGCGCCCATATCCGCACC